>CAMPIP010000252.1 GCA_946886425.1 uncultured Actinomycetes bacterium | reverse complement strand
CCCAGACCTGGAGCGGCCCTTCCGGGTGCCGGCGCTGCCGCTGGTCGCGGGGACCGCGATCGTCGCTTCGATCGCGCTGATGGTGACGCTGCCCGGCGCGACCTGGATCCGGCTGGCGATCTGGGCGGCGCTCGGCTTCACCGTCTACTTCTTCTACGCCCGCAAGCACAGCGCCGAGCGGATGCGCGGGTTGGCCGAGGCGGCTCCGGAGAGGGCCGGAGCGTGAGCCTCCACCTGCTGCAGCGGGCGCCCCGCAACGCCGACCTCGGGACTCTCCACCTCACCTTCTTCGTCACCGCGATCGCCACCGAGCTCGGCATCCGCACCCAGCTCTACCTGACCCACTACCCGCAGCTCGGCGGCCACGGCCTCCACATCGCCCACCTGCTCTGGGGCGGTGTCTTCATGGTCGGGGCGCTGGCGATCCTGCTCAGCCTGCTCGGCCGGCGCGCCCGCCAGGTCGCCGCCCTGCTCGCCGGGGTTGGCTTCGGGTTCTTCATCGACGAGCTCGGCAAGTTCATCACCGCCGACAACGACTACTTCTACAAGCCGGCGGCGGGGCTGATCTACCTGATCTTCATCGGCCTCTACCTCGGCTCGCGCGCCTACCAGCGCCACCGCGGCCTCGACGAAGACGAGAAGGTGCGGAACGCGGTCGAGCTGATCGGCGAGGCGACCCGCGGCCCCTTCAAGCAGGAATACCGCGACCGGGCCCTGGCCCTGCTCGCCGACGTCGCGCCGACCCACCCGCTGCGCGAACAGCTGGTCGCCCTGGCGGAGGGAATCGACACGACGCCGAACCCGGACCCGCCCTGGTTCCGGCGCTTCGCCGACGTGGTCGCCGCCCGTTACCGCGCCTGGAGCGAGCAGCCATGGTTCCACCGGGTGGTGATCGTCGTCTTCGCGGGTTGGGCGCTGGCGGGGGCACTCCTCGTCCTTGGCCTCGTTCTCTCGGTGACCTTCCAGGACAACGCCGCCCGGCCCGGGTTCGAGCAGGACTCCGTCGCCCACCTCAACTTCCTCAACGTCGCCAGCCTCGGCTCCACGGCCGTCTCCTGCGTCCTCGTCGCGATCGGGATGGAGCGGCTCTGGCGCGGCGACCGGCTCGAGGCCTACGCCTGGTTCACCCGGGCGCTGCTGGTCTCGATCTTCATCACCCGGGTCTTCACCTTCGTCGAGTCCCAGTTCGGGGCCGCCTTCGGCCTTGCGATCGACGTGGCGATGCTGATCTCTATCCAGCTGATGACGGCGCAGGAGCGGCGGCGCCATCCCGCTCGGCCCGCGCCGCATCGACCCGCTGACGAATCGGCGGCTCCAGCACCCGGTTGAGCACCGGCACCTCGAGGAAGCCCTCGACGCTGGCGTAGAGCATCGCCAGCCGCGGTAGGTCGGAGACGTCGTCGATCACGACCGAGCGCGGCACCCATTCGGGCCCGAACTTCTGGTTGAAGTCCCGCAGGCTCTGGATCTGGAAGAAGGGGTTGAGGCCCTTCGCCATCAGCCGCTGCAGGCGCCCGGAGAGACCGGCGTCCTCGGCGCTGTCGAGCAGCCTTCCCCAGGCGGCGAAGTTGAGCGAGAGGCGCTTGTAGCCGCCAGCGCCGAGCGCCAGCGCCGCTTCGGCGATCAGGTACTCGGTGAGCCCGTTGGCGGAGTCGGGGCGGCGTCGCATCAGGTCGAGCGAGAAGCCCGGGTCCTCGCCGAAGACCGGCACGAAGCGCAGGAAGCCGGCGACCCGGCCGCCCTTCTCGCGAGCGATCGCGATCGCGAAGCTCGGGTCGGTCCCCTCGACGTCCTCGCCCAGCTCCATCGTGAAGCCCCGCTCCGGCGCCCCTTTGCGCCACTCTTCGCTGATCTCGTTCAGCTCGGCGACCAGCTCCGGCGACGCTTCGTTCTCGGCGATCAGCTCGAAGCCGTGGTCCTTCCCGACGTGGCTGACGGCGGCCCGGACCGCCTTCATCCCGGCCCCGTCGAGGCTGAACTCCTCGCAACGCAGGATCGCCTCGTCGCCGAGGTAGATCGCCCGCATCCCCCGCGCCCTGTAGATCTCCACATCGGCCTCGCGCACCGCGAAGAACGCCACCCGCCATCCCCGCTCCGCGCAGAACGCCAAGAACTCATCCAGGGTCCGCCCAGTGTCCTCCGGCGGCCCGATCGGATCCGCGGCCACAATCGCCGTCCCCCGCACATACAAGTAGGCGATCAGCGACTGCCCGTCCGAGGAGAAGAAGTAGTTCTTGTCCCGCCGCAAAGCGAAGTAATCCAGCGTGTCGTCCCCCCACCGCCGAACGATCTCCTCCGCCTGTCCCCGCCGCTCCGCGCTGGGCGGCTCCGCCTGCACAAACGTGCGGAGCACCAGATACAGCAGGATCAACAACCCCACAACCCCGAGCACGATCAGCGACGTTTCGAAGTAGTCCTTGAACACCTCCCGCTGAAACGTGTACGGCCCGTCGAGCCCAATCAGCCCGAGGTAAGCCGTTTCGACGATCCCGCCAAAAGTGAGACCGGGAGTGACGTGATCCCGC
>CAMPIP010000251.1 GCA_946886425.1 uncultured Actinomycetes bacterium | reverse complement strand
GCTCAGCTCAGCCTGCTCCGCTCGGTGACGGCGGCGGCGCTGCGGCGGGAACTGAGCCCGGAGGAGGATGCCGGCCTGCGGGCGGCGCTCCGCGCCGTGATGGTCACCAACCCCGACGAGCCGACGCTGCCGGAGGTCGTGCAGGCGCTCCTACATCCCGGAGCCGAGACGACAGCGGCGATGGTGATGAACGCGGAGGAGTTCTCGGCGGCGACGAGGCAGGCCGCGTTTGCGCTTCAACGGCTTTGCGAGGGCGACCTGCGGGGCATGTTCGATGGGCCGACCTCGCCGGGGCTTGACCTCGATGCGGGCTTCGTCGCGCTCGACCTGAGCTCAGTTCAAGAGTCGGCGGCGCTGGGCATCCTGATGACCTGCGCGGCGGCCTGGTTGCAGGGCGTCGTGATGGAGCGGAAGCTGGTCGCGGAGGCCGGCGAGGAAGACCCGCCGAAGATGATCCTCGCCGTGGACGAGGCATGGCGGATAACCGCCGACCTGGGCGTCGCCGAATGGCTTCAGCGCTCGATGAAGCTCTCCCGAGCCCACGGCGTGCAGAACATCTTCGCCCTGCATCGCCTCTCCGACCTGGGCGCGGTCGGGGCCGCCGGGTCGCGCGAGTCGCGGATCGCCGAAGGGCTGCTCGCCGACGCCGACGTTCGGGTCTTCCTCGCCCAGCCTCCCGACCAGCTCGAAATGCTCGAAGGCGTCGCCGGCCTGACCGCGACGCAGGCCGAGCTGGTGGTGACCCTGCGGCGAGGGGAAATGCTCGTACAGGTAGGGCGCCGCTCCTTCCTGGTGCAGCTCCGGCTGTCGAGCCAGGAGCTTGCCCTAGTGGATACCGATGCCCGGATGCGGACCGGCGATCAGGTCGGGGCAGCGAGGCCGTAGGGCGAGCTGAGGGGCGATTGCCGGGGGCGGTCCCGGCGGTGGCCGGACGGGTCCCGCGTGAGCGGGATCGCCGACAGCACCGGGGCCTTTGCCATCGCGGCCTGCCTGGGGCTGAGCGCGCTCGGCGTCCACCTCCTCGACCGTCGCCTGCGCGACGGGCGGGGCGGGCGACGGGAGGCGGAAGGCGCCCGCTGGGCGCGGCGACGCGACCTCGGCGAGCTGCACGTCGGCGCCCCGCAGGCCGGGCGGCTGATCCTCGGCCGCCAGGGCCGGCGGCTTCTCGCCGCTGAGGAGCGTGCCTCGGTCCTCGTCGTCGGGCCAAGCACGATCAGCCTGAAGACCTCGGGGTTCGCGATCCCCGCGATCCTCGAATGGCAGGGACCGGTGCTGGCAACGAGCGTCAAGAGCGATCTGCTGCTGGCGACGATCGGGCGGCGCCGCCAGGTCGGCGAGGCGATGGTCTTCGACCCGACCGCCGCGACCGGCCTGGACTCGATCAAGGCGACGCCGCTCTCGGGTTGCGGGAGCTGGCGGGGCTCGATGCGGGTTGCCCACTGGCTTGCCAGCTCGGCGCGAACTGGTGGCGGGGCCGGACTAGAAGACGCTGACTTCTGGTACTCGGCGGCCGAGAAGCTGATCTCGCCGCTGCTGTTCGCCGCCGCCAGGAGCGGCGGGCAGATCGGCGACGTGATCCGCTGGCTGGATGAGGGCGCAGAGGCTGAGGTAGAGGTGGCGAAGCGGCTCCGGGCGACCGGCTCAGAGGAGGCGGCGCGCGCCTGGGAGGCGAATTGGAACCGCGAGGAACGCCAGCGCAGCTCGATCTACACGACGGCCGAGACGATCCTTGGGGCCTTCGCCGACCCGCTCGTTCTCGACGCCTCCTCGGCCGCCGACTACACCCCGGCCGCGCTGCTGGACGGCGAGGCGAACACGCTCTACCTCTGCGCCCCGGCCCATGAGCAGGAGCGCCTGCGGATCGTCTTCGCCGCGATGATCAGCGAGCTTGTCTCGGTCGTCTATGAGGTCTCGGCGCAGACCGGCAAGCCGCTCGATCCGCCGCTCCTGATCGTCTTGGACGAGGCCGCCAACATCGCGGCGCCGGCCGACCTGGACGGCATCGCCTCCTCGGGCGCCGGCCAGGGCATCCAACTCGTCACCGTCTTTCAGGACCTCGCCCAAGTCAGCGCCCGCTACGGGGCGAGGGCGCCGACGATCTTCAACAACCACCGCGCCAAGGTCTTCTGCTCGGGCGTCGCCGACCCCGACACCCTCCGGTACATCAGCCAGGTCGTCGGGGACGGCGAGTTTCGCCAGCGCTCCGAGACGGCCGGGGAGCAGGGCCGCGCGTCGGCGACGGAGGGAAGCACCTATCGCGACCTTGCGCCGGCCAACGTCGTCCGGGGAGCGAAGCCGGGTAGCGCGCTGCTCGTCTACGGGCACCTTCCCCCGGCTCAGCTCAGGCTCAGGCCGTGGTTTGAGGAGCCGGCGCTGCGGCAGCTCGCAGAGGGGCCTTGATGAGCCGGGAGACGGACTGGGGCAGCGATGCCGTGCCACTGTCCTCGGGGGGCGCCGAGTCGCCCCCGAGCGCCGACGCTGCCGACAGTCGGGCCGCTCGACCTCGTTTCACGCTAAAGCGTGTAACGGCCCGGATTGCCGGCGGATACGGCAG
>CAMPIP010000250.1 GCA_946886425.1 uncultured Actinomycetes bacterium | reverse complement strand
CCTCGTCGTTGAGCTGCAGGAGCTCGTCGCGGACCTGGGCGCTGACCTGGGCCGCGGCGGCCTGGATCGCGGGGGCGAGGTCGGGCTCCTCGACCGGCTCCTCGCGGCGCGAGACGAGCAGGTAGACGAGCGCGGCGGCGAGCAGGACGACGGCGATTCCGAGAACGACGATCATGGCCTCAAAGCTGACGATCGGCTCAGACGGAACGACGGCGCTGAAACGCCGCTTGCAGCGGCTTTTCGCGCGCTACGGGAGCAGGACGTCGTTCTGGGAGGAGGCCCGGTAGGGGCCGACCACGAGCTTGCCCGGCGCGCCGTCGATCCCGGCGGCGGAGATCGTGTAGGTGCCGGTCGGCAGCTCCGTCTGCAGGGTGCCGGGGCTCCGTGCCGGAATCGGTTCGGAGCGGGCGTCGGCGGGGCCGCTGAGGCGCAGCTCGGCGTCGCTGCCGGTCTGGTTGGCGGCGACCAGCACGACCGTCAGTGGCGCCTTCGTCTTCATCGGCGGCTGCGGGTGGTTCTGGTTCTGCGGGATCTGCTGGCTCTTTTCAGGGCCGAAGCCGATCCGGGGCGGCTGTACGACGATCCCGTCGGGGCTGATCTTGACCGCGACCCGGGTCGCCACCTGGGGCCGCTGCTCGTTGGGGTGGGTCTCAGCGCCGCAGCCGGCGGCCAGCAGCGCCAACACGCCGAGAACGGCGGCGACCGCAGCCCGGGACGCCCCACGCCTTGCTCTCCCACGACCCATCGGGGCGGAATCTAACCGAAGGGCAAGTCGACCACGCGAGCCGTAACGCCATCTTCACCTTCGCCGACGGCGAGATCGGCGCCGGGCTCGGCCTCGCGGCGCAGGATCGCCAGCGCGATCGGGCCGAAGGCGGGCGACACGCAGGCGCCGCCGACCCGGCCGACCTCCTTGTCGCCAAGCCGCAGCGGCGACCCGGGCAAGACCGGGGCGCCGAGCCGCAGGCCGCGCAGGTGGCGGTTGGGCCGGCCCTTGTAGTGGAGGCGGGCGACCGTCTCCTGGCCGATGTAGCAGCCCTTGGTGAAGCTGACGGCGTCCTCGACGATCCCCGCCTCGGCCGGCAGCGTCTCGGTCGTCATCTCCGCCCCGAAGCGCGGGGTGCCGGCCTCGATGCGGAGGATCTCGACCGCCTCGGGGCCGACCGCGACAGCGCCCGCTTCGCGCAGCGCCTCGGCCAGCCGCTCCGCTTCGGCGGCGGTGGCGAGAAGGTCGATGCCATCGCGGGTTCCCGCCGCCAGGCAGGCGACGCCGCCGACGCTTGCCTCCTCGCAGGCGTACTCGGGCAGGGCGGCTGTGCCGGCGATCTCGACCGCCCGCGGCCCGATCAGCGAGAGGATCGCCCGCGACCCGGTGACGTCCTCGACCGCCACCTCGCGGCCGATCGAGTACATCGTCAGGTGGCGCAGGGCCGCCGCCAGCGCCTCCGGCTCGGTGTCGATGAGGATTTCCTCCGCGGCGGGCCGCAGCACCCGCATGTCGGCCTGCATGTGTCCCTTGCGGTCGAGCAGCGCCGCGTACTGGCCGTCGCCTGGCTCGAGCGCCTCGACGTCGTTGGTCAGCTGGCCCTGCAGGTACTCGGCGGCATCGGGGCCGGTGACGAGGACCTTGCCGCGCCCGGAGCGATCGAGCAGGCCGCACTCCTCGCGCAGCTGCCGGTACTGCGCGTCCAGCTCGATCTCGATCTCGACGCTCACCGGGCCGATTCTACGAACGCTTGGACGCGGGCTGATTTAGATGGATCGAAATCCGCTTTTAGATGTGTCAAAATCTCCCGCCCATGAGCGATCGCATCGAGAACGGCGCCGGCGCGGAGAGCGGTTCGCACGGGATCAGCCGCCGCCGCCTGCTGGGCGGCGCCGCCCTGGCGGCCCCGGCCGCGCTCGGGATCGGCGGCCTCGTCGCCGCCGGCGACTCGGCTGGCTCGGCGCAGGCCGCGGGCATGGGCGCGGCCGGCGAGCACGGCCACGGCGACTTCCCGCACGCCAGCTTCGCCCCCGGCCGCGCCGTCGACCATGCCGCCAACGGCTTCGACCCGACCGAGATCCTCCGCGACTTCGACTACGGCAAGACGCGACGGCTGGCCAGCGGCCGGGTCCTCCGCGAGTGGGAGATCGTCGCCCATGACAAGGAGATCGAAGTCGCTCCCGGCGTCAGGTACGAAGCCTGGACCTACAACGGCCGCGTCCCCGGCCCGACCTTGCGGGCCCGCGAGGGGGAGCTGCTGCGGATCCACTTCGTCAACGCCTCCGAACACCCGCACACGATGCACTTCCACGGTCTCCACACGGCCCAGATGGACGGCATGCCGGGGATCGGCGAGAGCGCCGGCGGTGGCCAGATCGAACCGGGCGAAAGCTTCACCTACGAGTTCGACGCCTCGCCGTTCGGGCTGCACCTCTACCACTGCCACGTCGCCCCGCTCGCCGCCCACATCGCCCGCGGCCTCTACGGCGCCTTCATCGTCGACCCCAAGCAGGGGCGCTCGGAAGCGGACGAGATGGTGATGGTGATGAACGGCTTCGACACCAACTTCGACCGCGCCAACGAGGTCTAC
>CAMPIP010000249.1 GCA_946886425.1 uncultured Actinomycetes bacterium | reverse complement strand
ACACCGAGAAGGTTCGCGAGGAGATGCGCCTCGCCCACGAGGAAGATCTGCAGCGCGAGCGCGAGGCCCGCGAGCGGGCGCTCGCCGAGGCCGAGAAGCGGCTCGGCGAGATCGAAGCGCAGACCGAGGCGGCCGAGAAGCGGGTCGAGGAAGCGGCCGACCGCGCCGCCGCCGCCGAGCAGGCCGTCGAGGACGAGCGCGCCCTCGCGCGCGCGGGCGCCGCGGGCTGGCTGCGCCAGCAGCTCGACTCGATCCGCCGCGAGGCCGAGGGGCGATAGCCCCGGTGCCGGAGTTCGACGTCGCCGTCGTCGGCGGCGGCGCCGCCGGTCTCTGGACGGCGCTGCGAGCCGCCGAGCGCGGCGGCCGCGTCTGCCTCGTCTCCCGCACGCCGCTCTCGCAGAGCGCCAGCTTCTGGGCCCAGGGCGGCCTCGCCGCCGCCCTCGAACCCGGCGACTCGCCGGAGAGCCACGCCGCCGACACGATCGCCGCCGGCCGCGGCCTCTGCCGGCCCGCCGCCGTGCGGGTGCTGGCCGAGGAGTCCCCGGCCCTGGTCCGCGACTTGATCGACCGCGGCCTCGAGTTCGACCTCGACCAGGAGGGACGGCTGGCGCTCGGCCTCGAGGGCGGCCACGCCCACCGCCGCATCGTCCACGCCGGCGGCAGCCAGACCGGTCGCGAGATCACCTCGAAGCTGGCGGCGATGGTCGCCGCCGCCGAGCGGATCGAGGTGATGGAGCGGACCTCGGCCCTGGCGCTGTGGAGCGACGGCGCGCGCTGCCACGGGCTGCTCGCCGACAGCGGCCCGATCGGGGCCGCGGCGACGGTCCTGGCGACCGGCGGCGCCGCGGCGCTGTGGAGCCGCACTACCAACCCGCGCGGGGCGATCGGGGCCGGGCCCGTCCTCGCCCAGGCGGCCGGCGCCGACCTCGCCGACCTCGAGTTCTGCCAGTTCCACCCGACCGCCCTGGCCCTCCCTGGCTCGCCCTTCGACGGGACCCTGATCACCGAGGCGATCCGCGGCGAGGGGGCGCTGCTGCTCGGCGCCGATGGCGAGCGCTTCACGGACGAGCTGGCGCCCCGCGACGCGGTCACCGCGGCGACCCTCGACCGGATGCGGGCCGAGGGTTCGGTCGCGGTCGAGCTCGACCTGCGTCAGATCGACCCGGCCCGCTTCCCAAACGTCTTCGCCACCCTCGCCGAGGCCGGCCTCGACCCCCGCTCGGCGCCGGTCCCGGTCGCCCCCGCCGCCCACTACACGATGGGCGGGATCGCGGTCGACCTCGACGGGCGCTCGTCCCTGCCCGGCCTCTACGCGGTCGGCGAGTGCTCCTGCACCGGCCTGCACGGCGCCAACCGGCTCGCCTCCAACTCGCTCAGCGAGTGCTTCGTCTTCGGCGGGCGCGCCGCCGCCGCGGCGGTCGAGGAGAGCGCCGCCGGCGAGAGGCCGGCACTGCCGGGGTGGCGCTTCGAGCCGCCGACCGAAACGACCCGCGAGGCGGTCTGGCGGCTCGCCGGCCCGCTCCGCGACCCGGTTGAGCTGGCCGAGCTGCGCGACGATCCCTACCCGCTCGCCGCCGCCGTCGCCGCCTCCGCCTTCGACCGTCCCGAGTCGCGCGGCGGCCACCTCCGCCGCGACCACCCCGAGGCGGCCCCCGCGCTCGACGGCGTCCACCTCGTCGTCGGCTCCGACGGCAGCGTCCGCCGCGAGCGCTGGGACTAGCGTTCCCGGCATGCTGCTGGGAGTCGACGTCGGCGGGACCTTCACCGACGCAGTGCTGCTCGACGACGGCGCCGTCCACAGCGCCAAGGTGCCGACCACCCCGGGCGACGAGTCACGCGGGGTGATGGCCGCCGTCGAGGCCGTCCTCGACCGGGCCGGCGCCGCGCCCGGCGCCGTCGAGTCCTTCGCGCACGGGATGACGGTCGGCACCAACGCGCTGCTCGAGGAACGCGGCGCCCGCACCGCTCTGATCGCCACCCGCGGCTTCGCCGACCTGCTGGAGATCGCCCGCCAGGACCGGCCCGAGCTGTACCGGCTCTGCGCCTCGAAGCCGACGCCATTGGTCCCGCCAGAGCTGCTTCTCGAGGCCGCCGAGCGCACCGGCCCCGGCGGTGTCGTCGAGCCGCTCGGCGCCGGGGAGCCGGCCCGCATCGCCGCCGAGCTGCGCGAGCGCGGCGCCGAGTCGGTGGCGATCTGCCTGCTGTTCAGCTACCTCGACCCCGGCCACGAGCGCGCCCTCGCCGCCCACCTGCGCGAGGTGCTGCCGGGCGTCCACGTCTCCGCCTCGCACGAGGTGCTGCCCCGCTTCCGCGAGTACGAGCGCTGCTCGACCACGGCGATCGACGCCTATCTGAGCCCGCTGCTGGGTCGCTACCTGGGCCGCCTCGGCGAGGCGGCCTCGGCGGCCGGGTTACCGCGGCCGCTGGTGATGCAGTCCTCGGGCGGCGTCGCCCCCGCCGAGGAGGCGGCCCGGGCCGGCGCCTGGAGCGTCCTCTCCGGCCCGGCCGGCGGCGTCGTCGGCGCCGGCCTGCTGGCCCGCGCCAGCGGCGACGGCAACGCCCTCGGCTTCGACATGGGAGGCACCTCCTGCGA
>CAMPIP010000248.1 GCA_946886425.1 uncultured Actinomycetes bacterium | reverse complement strand
CGCTACATCGCCGACCGCTTCCTGCCCGACAAGGCGATCGACCTGATCGACGAGGCGGCCTCGCGGCTGAAGATCGAGATCGACTCGGTGCCGGTCGAGATCGACGAGGTCGAGCGGCGCATCCAGCAGCTCGAAATCGAGCAGACGGCGCTGAAGAAAGAGACGGACGAGGCCTCGAAGGCGCGGCTGACCGCGCTCGAAGAGGACCTTGCCAACCTCCGCGAGGAGGCGGCCGAGCTGCGCACCCGCTGGCAGAACGAGAAAGAGCCGATCGAGGCGATCAAGGAGGCCAAGGAGCAGCTCGAGGGGGCGCGGCTGGAAGCCGAGCGGGCCGAGCGCGAGACCGACCTGGAGCTGGCGGCGAAGCTGCGCTACGGGACGATCCCGGAGCTGGAGGCGAAGGTCTCCGAGCAGGAAGCGCGGCTGGAAGAGGTGCACGCCGGCGGCGAGGTGCTGCTGGCCGACGAAGTCACCGAGGAGGACGTCGCCGAGGTGGTCGCCAAATGGACCGGGATCCCGGTCAGCCGGCTGATGGAGGGCGAGGTCGAGAAGCTGATCCACATGGAGGAGCGGCTCCGGGAGCGGGTAGTCGGCCAGGACGAGGCGATCGCCGCCGTCTCCAACGCGCTGCGGCGCTCGCGGGCCGGCCTCTCCGACCCGAACCGGCCGATCGGCTCCTTCCTCTTCCTCGGCCCGACCGGGGTCGGCAAGACCGAGCTGGCCAAGGCGCTGGCGGAGTTCATGTTCGACTCCGAGCAGGCGATCGTCCGGCTCGACATGTCCGAGTACATGGAGAAGCACACGGTGGCGCGGCTGATCGGCGCGCCGCCCGGCTACGTCGGCTACGAGGAGGGCGGCCAGCTGACCGAGGCGGTGCGGCGGCGCCCCTACGCGGTGGTGCTGCTCGACGAGATCGAGAAGGCCCACCCCGACGTCTTCAACACGCTGCTGCAGCTGATGGACGACGGCCGGCTGACCGACGGCCAGGGCCGCACCGTCAGCTTCACCAACACGGTCCTGATCATGACCTCCAACGTCGGCAGCGACCGGATCGTCGGCGAGGCGGTCGACGAGAAGATCCGCGAGGGGATCGAAGAGGTGCTGGCGGCGACCTTCAAGCCGGAGTTCCTCAACCGGATCGACGACACGGTGATCTTCCACCGGCTCTCGAAGCAGGACATCGGCCGGATCGTCGACCTCCAGGTCGAGCAGCTGGTCGGCCGGGTCCGCGAGCGCGGCATCGAGATCGAGATGAGCGAGGGCGCCCGCACCCTGCTCGGCAACCTCGGCTACGACCCGACCTACGGGGCGCGGCCGCTGAAGCGGGTGATCCAGAAGCAGCTGGTCGACAAGCTGGCCCTGAAGATCCTCGAGGGCGAGTTCGTCGAAGGCGACGTCGTCGAGGTCGACGCCGCCGAAGGCGAGCTGACCTTCGCCAAGGCCGGCGCGGCCACGCCTGCCGCCGCCTGATTCGCCGTTTGCCGCGCCTGCGATCCGACGACCGTTTGGCTGGTTTTAAGGGTTGGCGGCGAGAATCCGACATAAGCTTTTGGTGAAGAGGATGCGAATGCGGCGGCAAACCGGGGACGATGCGATCAACGCGAGCGAGCGCTCGCGTTTTTCCGCGTTGGGAGACGCGCTCTGGTCCGCGCAGGATCGGGCCCGTACGGGCACCCGGCACGGCGCCGAATCGCTCGGCTGGACGGTCCGCCGCTGGCTGCTCTGGCCGCTGCAGGACCGGGCCGAGACGGCGGGCACCCCGGCGCGGGCGCTCGGCGTCTGCGCCCTGGTGCTGCTCGCCGCCGGGGCCGGTGTCGGGGCGCTGCTCTGGGCGGCTCCCGGCGGCGGCAAGGGCGGTCCCACCACGGCGGCCCAGGTCGCGGTGGTCGAGCCACCGGCGGTCGGCAAGGCGGCCGCGCTGCCGGAGGAGAAGCCGGGGCCGACACTGAAGGGCGCCGCTCCGGACTTCGGGGCCGCCGGCTCGGGCGGGATCTCCTCCGAGCCGGGCAAGGCGGCGTCGGCCGACGCGACGGCCGCTGCCGCGAGCTCCGCTTCCTCCTCGTCGTCTTCCAAGGCCGGCGCCGATTCGACTTCCGCGAGCGATGACGCCGCGGCGGCGACGCTCTCCTCCGACTCTTCATCGGCCGCCGCCGGTGCCGCGACCTCGGCCGCGAAGGAGCGACCCGAGCGCGGCCCGGTCGCCGGCCCCAAGGCAGTCGCCGTCGCCCGCCAGTTCGCCGGCGCCTTCGTCAGCTATGAGATCGGCGGGGCCGAGAATCCGGCCGTCCAGGATGCCTTCGAGGCGACGACGACGCCGCAGCTGTCCCAGGCCCTGCTGCAGCGGCCGCCGAGCCTGCCCGCCAGCGTCAAGGTCCCGAAGGCGAAAGTCCTCAACGTCGTCCCCGCCCCCTCGCACGACGGCGTCTTCCCGGTCAGCGTCTCGCTGCTGCGGGTCGGCACGACCAGCGAGCTGCGGCTGGAGATGGAAAAGCCGAAGGGCAAGCGCTGGCGAGTGACGAACGTGCTCGGCTGATGGCGAGGCGAACCCCGAAGATCCTCGCGGTCGCCGCGACCGCCGCGGCGGCGATCGTGCCGGTGGCCGTCGCCGCCGAGCCGCCGGCGGCGA
>CAMPIP010000247.1 GCA_946886425.1 uncultured Actinomycetes bacterium | reverse complement strand
GCCTCGAGCTGCTTGGCGACGTCGGCGCCGGCCTCCAGCCACTCCTTGTCCTCGGTCGGCACCAGGGCGACCGCGAAGTAGGTGGAGCGGCCGTCGTGGGAGACGAAGGCGCGCGAGCCGGTGTCGTAGTAGCCGGTCACCGACTGGACGTCGGGCCGCCGCTCCACTTCCCGCTCCATCGCCATCACCCGGGCCCGGGTCGAGTCCTTCGCCACCGGCGCGTCGCTGACCACCGCGACCACCGCCGGCGGCCGCAGCCCGGCGTCGAGCAGCTGCTCCCGCGCCTGCACGGTCTCGGTGCCCGGGTCGTCGGCCCCGTAGGGGTCGAGCCGGCTCGCCACCGAGCCGCCCAGCGCCCTGGCGAGGACGAAGAAGAGGACCGCGAAGATGCCGATCCGCCTGGCGTTGCCGTCGGCGAAGCGGGCGAGGGCGTCGAACATCAGCTGCTCCTTTGCTCGGGTCGGGCGGGCTGGAGCACCTGCTCCTCCATCCGCTCGCACCAGTCGGCGAACCACTCGGTGAACTCGATACCGCTCTGCAGCACCATCAGGGGGAAGGGATCCGTCTTGGCGGCGGCCATCGGCTCCATCTCCCGCAGCCGCGTCGCCATCGCCCGCCGGTGCTCGCCCATCGACCGCAGGATCTCGGCCGCCTCCGCGGGCGGCAACACCCCGGCGAAGAACAGTTTCAGCAGCCCTTCCTCGCGCATCTCATAGGTGCGCGGCGGCTGCCGCAGCCACGCCTTCAGCTCTTCTTCGCCGTCCGCGGTGATCTCATAGACCGTCCGCTTCCGCCCCCCGGTCGGCGAATCGACACCGCTCACCAGCCCCGCCTCGGAAAGCCGCTTCAGCTCCGGGTAGATCTGCCCGTAACTGGCCGTCCAGAAGAACCGCGTGGTCTGATCGACAACCGCCTTGATCTCGTACCCCGACCGCGGCTCCTTGCTGACCATCCCGAGAATCACGTACGCGGTCGGGTTGAGCTCCTCCATCGTGGGAGGAAAATATATCTCTCAGATATATCTGTAAGTGATACCGATCACACGTCCCGCCAGAGGGCGCCGGCACTCGTAACTTGGGGCGCGGGCGCTACTGCGCCGCGTCGCGGAGGGCTCGGCCGACCTGCTCGGCGGTGATCACGCCGCTCAACCGGCCTTCGGCGTCAACGGCCATCAAGGCGCCGAAGCGGCGCAGGTTCTGGTTCGAGAGCAGCGAGTCCAGGGGGGCGTCGTCGCGAACCTGGAAGCTGCCGTCGCCGTGCTCGACCACCTCGGAGACGAGGGAGGCGGCGCGGGATATCTCGGGGACCTCGTCGGCGCGGTCGCGGGCGATCAGGCCGAGGAAGCGGTGGGCGGCGTCGACGACCGGGAACCAGGGCCACTGGTAGCGGAGGAAGTACTCGTCGAAGGCGCGCTCGACGCTGAACTCGCCGGGGATCGTGACCGGCTGGCGGTCCATCACGTCGGAGACGCGCAGGGTGCTGATCCGGCTCGAGATCGCGGTCTGCATCGCGGCGCCGCGGGCGGAGCCGTTGATGACGATCCCGATCAGCGCCAGCCAGATGCCGCCGAAGACGCCGAAGATCGAGTCGGTCACGGCCATGTAAGCGCCGAGGCCGATGAAGGTCCAGCCGAAGAGGCGGCCGAGGTTGGCGGCGAAGCGGGTGGCGCCGCCGCGGTCGCCGGTCCGCCACCAGTGGATCGCGCGGGCGACCCGGCCGCCGTCCATCGGGAAGGCCGGCAGCAGGTTGAAGATCAGGACCAGGAAGTTGATCGATGCCAGCCAGGCGACCATCGCCAGCACCCCGGAGGCGCCGGAGGTGGACTCGACCAGGGCCGCCTTGCGGAACTCCTCGCCGCCGCCAGCGAGGATGCCGCCGGCGGTGAGCAGCACGACCAGCGCCAGCGTCACCGCCGGCCCGGCCAGCGAGACCCGCAGTTCGACCCCCGGCGATTCCGCTTCGCGGTCCATCCGCGCCATGCCGCCGAAGATCCAGAGCTGGATGCTGGTGATGCCGATGCCGTTGCGGATCGCGACGAAGGCGTGGCCGAGCTCGTGGAGCAGGATCGAGCCGAAGAACCCGACCGCGCTGGCCACCGCGAGCAGGAACGGCGTCGTCGAGGAGCCGGACTCGCCGAGCAGGTCGCCGTAGAACTGCGACATCCAGATGATCACCAGGAAGAGGACTACGAACCACGACCAGTCGACCGCGATCCTGATCCCGCGGATGTGGAAGAGCGTTATCGAACCGCCGCCGAGCACACCTCAATGGTAAGCGGGTAGCGTCAGCGGCCGGATGGCGGCAGACAAGGCACAGCTGCGGGCCTGGCTGGAGGAACTCGAGAAGATCGACCGCCCCTCCGCCTCCGACGGCGAGCGCCGCGCCGCCGAGTGGCTGGTCGCCCGCTTCGCCGCCCTCGGCGCCGAGGCCCGGATCGAGGCCGAGCCGGCTCACGGCACCTACTGGTGGCCGCTCGGGATCGGCGCCGCCCTGGGCGCCCTCAGCGGCTGGCTGGGACTGCGCGGCCGCCGCCTGCTGCCGGCGCTGCTGGGCGCGATCGGCGCCGCCGGGATCGCCGCCGACTTCCCGCCCGGCAAGCGGCCGCTGCGCCGCCTGCTGCCGCGGCGCACCACCTACAAC
>CAMPIP010000246.1 GCA_946886425.1 uncultured Actinomycetes bacterium | reverse complement strand
ACTGTAGACCGTCCACGACTCGTTGCCGGCGACCTTGGTGAACCCGTCCGGGGGGTGGAGCGAAAGGCGCGTCGGGTCGTTGGGGTCGAGGATGAAGTTGTGGATCACGAAGGGGCTGGCCGGGGCGACGAAGTAGCCGCGGCGGGGCACGCCTTCCTCGCTGGCGCTGACGACGTCGCTCGGCCTGACGTCGAGCCCGAAGGCGAGGCGGGGGACGGCGCGGTGGTTGGGGACGGCGATCGGGCCGCAGAGGGGCTCGAAGGCGCCGTCGTCGACGAGATCGCTGAGGTCGTTCTCGACCCGGGCCTGGTTGGTGAGGTCGGTGTCGACGCGCGAGTCGAGGTCCCACTGGTTCGGGAGCCACAGCACCGTCATCAGGGCGACCACCGCGGCTAGCGCCTGCCAGGGGCGGCGGCCCGGGTGGCCGGCCGGGAGCAGCCGCCAGCCGAGCAGGGCGAGGGCGACGAAGATCGAGAGGATCGCCGCGGCCAGCATCGTGTAGCGGGCGAGGATCGCCAGGCCGCCGACGGCGACCAGGGCGAAGGCGCCGAGGGCGAGGACCGCGGCGGCGATCCCCAGCGCCGAGCGCCGGCGCAGGAAGAGGAAGCCGAAGACGACGCCGCCGAGGGCGCCGACCATCCCCGGCCACTGCAGCACTTCGCCGAGCGCCCGCGGTCCCCAGAGGAAGAGGTCGACCGGGCCGGTGTGGCGTTCCAGCGTCTCGACGGTTTCCTGCGTCCCAATCCACGAGTAGAGCGGTTCGCCGGTGGTGATCGCGTCGAAGGCGACCCAGAGCACCGGCCCGGCGGCGGCGAGGGCGGCCAGCCAGACGAGCTCGGCGGTCGAGCGCTCGCGGCGCCAGCGGACCGGCCAGGGCTCGAACGCCAGGTACAGCCAGTAGACCCCGGCGAACAGCCACGCCTCGGGGCGCAGCAGGCCGGCGAGGGCCAGCAGCGCCAGGACCGGCCAGCCGGCGCGGGGGCGCTTCGCCTCGACCAGCAGCGCGGCAAGGCAGAAGGCGATGTAGGGGAGGTCGATGTAGGCGCGCAGGCCGTTGGAGAGGAACGGGGCGCGGGTGAGGACGAAGGCGGCGGCGACCCCGCCGACCCAGCGGTCGAACCAGAGCGAGCCGAGCCGGTAGACGAAGAACCCGGTCAGGCCCAGCGAGGCGTAGGCGACGACCATCGTCACCGTGATCGCGCCGTCGCCGAGCGGCGTCGTCACCAGCCCGATCAGCTCAGTCAGCGGGTGCGGGGTGGGGGCCAGCGCGGCGCCCATGTCGGGGCTCATCCCGTGCGCCATTTCCCGCCCCCAGACGAGCGCGTAGATCGTGTCGTAGTTGGGGAACCCGACCGGGAAGAGCAGCAGCAGAACCGCCGTCACCGCGGCGACCCAGGCGGCCGGCACGAGCCAGCTGGAGACCCTCGGTGGCACGCGCGCACCGTACCGGGGGCGGGCTCGGGGCGTGGATACACTGGCTCGAGTCCTGATGAACGAGTCGACTTCGCTCTACAGACGCCACCGCCCGGGCTCCTTCGCCGAGGTGGTCGGCCAGCAGCACGTGGTCCGCACGCTCCGCAACGCGGTCGAGCAGGACAAGGTTCATCACGCCTATTTGTTCGTCGGGTCGCGCGGGACGGGCAAGACCTCGATGGCGAAGATCCTGGCCAGATCGCTGAACTGCGAGCGCGGCGGGCCGACGGTGACGCCCTGCGGGGAATGCGAGTCCTGCGTGACGATCGCCGCCGGGACCTCGGTCGACGTGATCGAGATGGACGCCGCCTCGAACCGCTCCGTAGACGACGTCCGCGACCTCCGTGAGCGGGTCGCTTACGCACCGGCGGGCGGCCACTGGAAGGTCTACATCCTCGACGAGGCGCACATGCTCACCAAAGAGGCCTGGAACGCCTTCCTGAAGACGCTCGAGGAGCCGCCGCCGAACACCGTCTTCGTGCTCGCCACCACCGAGTCGCACAAGGTGATGGCGACGATCGCCGATCGCTGCCAGCGCTTCGACTTCCAGCGGCCCTCGCTGGAGCAGATCTCCGAGGTGCTGAACCGGGTCGCGGCGACCGAGTCGATCGAGGTCGACGAGGGCGCGGTGGCGATGATCGCCCGCTCCGCCTCCGGCAGCTTCCGCGACGCCCTCGGCACCCTCGACCAGCTGGTCGCCTTCGGCGGCAGCCAGGTCTCCCTCGAATCGGTCCTCGAGGTGCTGGGCGCCGCCGACGCCGAGCTGCTCTTCGAGGCCGTCGACGCTGTCGCCGCCGCCGACCCGACGACGGTCCTGCTGACCGTCGAGAAGATGGCCCGCTCCGGCCGCGACCCCTCCCAGTTCGCCCGCGACCTCCTCGCCCATCTCCGCCACCTCCTCGTCACCCAGACGACCGGAGAAGTCCCCGCGACCTTCGTAGTGACGGCCACCGACGCCGGCCGCCTGGAAGCCCAAGCGACCGCGATCGGCCCCGCGACCCTCGTCCGCACCATCGACGAGCTCGCCGACGCCCTGACTGCAGTCCGCGAGGGCGACGACGCCCGCCTGGCCGTCGAGATCGCCCTGATGAAGGCAGCAAGGCCGGACCTGGACCCGTCCACCGAGGGCCTTCTCCGCAGGATCGAGCGGCTGGAGCAGCAGATTGCTGACGGAGCGGGTGGCGCGCGGGTCCTGTCGCAGGGGGAGGGGGGC
>CAMPIP010000245.1 GCA_946886425.1 uncultured Actinomycetes bacterium | reverse complement strand
GGTGTCCTCGATGCCGCGGGCGAGCAGGGCGGCGATCGCGTTCTGGGCGCGGGCGGCTCGCTCGAGCGGCTCGCGGGCGCCGACGGCCGGTTGCGCGGGCAGCGTCGCGACGATCGCCTCGGTCTCGGCGGCGCTACCGCCGAGGTCCTCGAAACGCCCTTCCTCGCAGAGCGCCAGCTCCGCCTCGGCCAGCTCCGCCAGCCGCTCGTAGGGGTCGGCGCTCACGAGGGAGGGTTCTCGGCGATCGCCGCCCAGGCCTCGCGGAGCTCGGCGAGCATGGCGGCGACGCGGTCGACCTTGGCGGGGTCGCGCCGCAGCTGGGCCTCGACCAGGGTGCGCTCGCAGAACAGGTAGATCGACTCGAGGCGCTCGGCGACGGCGCCGCCCTGCTCGCGATCGAGGGTGGCGAGCAGCTCGTCGAGGATCGCGTTGGCGCGGCCGATCTGCTCGCCGGCGAGGCCGGCGTCGCCGCCCCGGATCGCCGCCGCGGCGCGGGCCAGGAAGCGGCCGGCGCCGTCGTAGAGCATCACCACCAGCCGCTCGGGCGGGGCGGTGAGGACGCTGCTCTCGGTGTAGGCGCGCGAGGCGGTCGCGTAGGCGCTCATCGGCTCAGGCGGAGAGGCCGGCGAGCTGGCCGCTCAACCATTCGGATTGCGAGCGCGCCCGCGAGAGGGCGCTTTCCATCATCGAAAACTGAGTCCGCAGACGCTCTTCGCGCCTTTCCAGGCGCGTGTCGAGGGCGAGCATGTTGTCGCCGAGGCGGCGGGTTTCGGCGGCGGCCGAGTTGAGCCGCTCGGAGATCGCTCCTTTGCTGCCGAGGGTGGGGGCGAGGATCGCGTCGAGGGCGTCGCCGAGGCCGCCGGCGCCGGCCAGCTTGGCGCGGCTGCCGAGCGGGTCGCTGTCCAGTGCCGCGGTCAGCTTCGCTTCGTCGATCTCGAGGCGGCCGAGGACCGAGCTGGAGCTGGCGGTGGTGCCGGCGCTGGGGGCGCCGGTGCTGATCCCGAGCGCGGCGAGGCCGGCCCCGGCGACGCCCTGGCGCAGCCGCGAGAGCAGGCCGTTGAGGGCGGTGTCGCCGAACAGGACTCCCTTGTTGGCGTCGGCCTGGGTGGCGGCGTCGGGGACGCGTTTCTCGGAGAGGCGGGCGCGGATCGCGTCGACCGCGGTGTTGTAGGCGCCGACGAAGGCTTTGACCTGGTCCCGCACCGCCTCCTTGTCGAGGCCGGGGGCGCTGACGTTGACGGCGGCGCCGGCGGTGAGGGAGCCGAAGGTCAGCTCGAGGCCGGGGATCGCGTCGGTGACGACGTTGGAGGCGGAGCTGCCCGCCACCCCGTCGACCGAGTAGAGGGCGTCGCGGCCGGCTTTCAGCTTCGCCGCTTCCTCTTCGATGCCGGTGCCGCTGGCGGCGATCGTGCTGGCGGCGCCGGTCTGACGCGAGGAGAGGACCAGCTTGCCGCCGACGGCCACCGCGTAGACGCCAGTTTCCGGGTCGGCGTTGATCGCGGCGACGGCGTCGCCGAGGGTCGCGTCGGCGGCGAGGTCGACTTTGCGGCCGCCGACGGTCAGCTGCGACGGCGCGGTGCTTTGGGTGAAGGCATAGGTGCGCTGCTCGGCCCGGGCCAGCTGAGTGACGGCGACTTCGTAACCGCCGGGGCCGGTGCCGGAGAGGCGGCGGGCCGAGACGCTCTGCGGAGCGGACGAGCTGACCGTCTGGGTGTCGGCCCAGAGGCCAGTCGAGGCGAGCGAGTCGGCGGCGTCGGAGACGGACTGGAGCTTGGCGAGGATGTCGCGCAGGGCCGCTTCGCGGGCTTTCGCCTGCCCCTGCTGGGTTTCCAGCCGCGCCCGCGGCGCCCGCTCGATTTTCATCAGGTTGGCGATGATCGCGTCGGTGTCGAGGCCGGAGGCGAGGCCGCTGATCGTGATCGGCGCCATCAGCCGTTCGCCTTGCCGGTCGCGAAGTCGAAGACTTCGGAGGGCGGGACCCGGCGCAGCACGTTGCCGTCGAGATCGCGCACCTCGATGCGGATGCGGCCGCTCTCGTCCTGCTCGAAACGCAGCTGGCGGCCGAGCTTGTGCAGCTGGTCGGCGCAGCGGGCGGCCGCCTGGACCTCGGCGCGGACCTCGGGCGGTGGCTCCGCCAGGGTCGTCGCCGCTCGGGCCGCCTCCATCCGCTCGGCGAACGAGGCCTCGCCGGCGGCGCGCGTCCGTTGCTCGGGATGCGTGCCCCGCGGTGGCTCCGGGCCACCTCCCACTATGGGAAAACTCGCACTCATGGCGTCTCTCCATTCCTCCTGGAATTTGGCTCCATCCTTGGATTTGCGCCTCCTCCACCCACGCCAGCGGCGGAAGAGTCCGCCCCGGTAATCGGCAGGGTCAGCGAGAACTTGACGCGAGTTCTTGGGCTTGTTCCGCGAAGATCCGCGCATCGTCCGGGAGACCGCGCGCGGTGGCGACGCGGGAGAGGCCGTTGAGGGCCTCGGGGTCGGGGCCGTGCCGCTCGACGGCGGCGATCCACTCGTCGGCGGCCGATTCGAGGAAGCCGCGGCGCAGGTAGGTCTCGGCGAGCAGCTGGTGGCGCTCGCGCTGGCCGAGGCCGGCGGCGTCGAGGGCGGGGAGGAGGGTTTCGAAGGCCTCGAACTCCTCGACCCGCAGCAGCGCCTCCAGCATCGTCGCCAGCGGCGCGACGCAGCCGGGGTCGAGCGGCGGGAAGCCGCCGGCGGGATCGGCCCAGGCGCGGAAGAGGGCGATCTCGGCGGCGGCTTCCCGC
>CAMPIP010000244.1 GCA_946886425.1 uncultured Actinomycetes bacterium | reverse complement strand
CTCGGCCTCGAGGTGCCGGGGTTCCGGAGCCCGCCCCGCCTCCCGGGTGCCGACCGCTCCCTGCGCCGCCGGCCGGGCGGCACGGCGTCGGTCGCCGTCCGACTCCGGGGCCGGCCGGCCGACGCTCTATGGACACGGCCTGCTCGGCCGCGCCGCGGAGGTCGCCTCCTCGCCGCAGCGGACGCTCTCGCAAGCGCACCAGATCGTCCACTGCGCCACCGACGAGATCGGCATGTCGGAATCCGACCTGCCGGTGGTGGCGGCCTCGCTGCAGAACGTTTCGAATTTCCCGGCGATCCCGGACCGGCTGCAGCAGGGCCTGCTCAACGAGCTCTATCTGGGCCGGGCGATGATCAGCTCCTCCGGGTTCACCACCGACCCCGCCTTCCACCAGGACGGCACGCTGCTGACCGACTCGGTGCTCGATACGGACGAGCTGTTCTACAACGGCAACAGCCAAGGCGGGATCATGGGCGGCGCCCTCACCGCGGTCTCGCCGGACTTCACCCGGGCCTCGCTCGGGGTGCCGGCGATGAACTACTCGGTGCTGCTTCCGCGCTCGGTCGACTTCGACCCCTTCGCGGCGATCCTCTACCCGTCTTACCCGGACGAAACGGCGCGGCCGCTGGTCCTCGACCTGATGCAGATGCTTTGGGATCGCGGTGAGCCGAACGGCTACGCGAACCGGATGACCGACGACCCGCTCCCGAACACGCCGGCCCACCAGGTGCTGATGAACGTCGCCTTCGGCGACCACCAGGTGACGATCTACCAGGCCGACGTCCAGGCCCGCACGGTCGGCGCGGCCGCCCACCGCCCCATCCTCTTCGACGGGCGCTGGCCGGACACCGACGTGCTCTGGAACGTCCCCTCGATCCGCAGGCTCCCCTACACGGGCTCGGCGATCTACTACTGGGACAGCGGGCCGGTCCGCGAAGACCCGGCCAACCCGGGCGAATTCATCGGCACCGAACCGCCCCCGTACGAGAACCTGCCGAACCGCACCGGCGTCGACCCGCACGGCGACCCGCGGGCGGCCCCGGCCGAGCGGCAGCTCGTCTCCGACTTCTTCGACGGAGCGATCCTGCCGGGCGACGACTGCGGCGGTGGCCCCTGCTTCGCGGGAGGCTTCACCGGGCCCTAACGGGCCGACAGCGACTCAGGCGATCGCGGCGCGAATCTCCGCGATCGCCTGCTCGTTGTCGCGGAAGTGGACGGCGCTCATGCCGGCCCGCCGCGCTCCCGAGCAGTTGACATCGACGTCGTCTACGAAGAGGCAGGCCTCCGCGGGGAGCGAGAGGCGCTCGGTGACCATCTCGTAGATCCGCCCTTCCGGCTTGCGGACGCCGACGAAACCGGAATCGACGACGGTCTCGAAGATCTCGTCGACCGGGAGCATCGAGCGCCAGACCGGCTCCCACTCCTTGACGTTGTTGGTCAGCATCGCCATCCGCAGGCCGCTCGCCTTCAGCTCCCGCATCAGCTCGATCATCGGCTCGTTCGGGTTGAGCGCCTCGAAGTAGATCTCGCGGAACTGGTGCAGCTCCGGGCGGTGGCCGAGCAGCGGCTCGAGGCCTTCGCCGAGCATCCCCAGGAAGGCGACCTCGGTGATCTCGCCGCGCTCGAGCCGGTAGAGCGGGTTGTCGCCGTCGCGCTCGGCGATCGCGGCCATCGCCTCGCCGAGGTCCTCGGTCCTGATCCCGGTCTGGTCCTGGAAGGCCGCGAACGATTCCATCAGCGGCGTCGTCAGCACCCCGCCGAAGTCGGAGACGATCGCCTTGGTCTCAGCCATTGCGAGCCACCTCGTAGGTACCGAGCCCCTCGCGCCCCTCGACCGACCAGCGGAAGAAGGCGATCTCGGCGTCGAGCCCCTCGCGCCGGACGCGGCTGGAGCTGATCAGCGTCCCGGCTCCGCGCAGCGGCCGGCCGGAGTCCTCCTCCGGCCAAAGCTCCAGGGTCGCCCGCCGCTGCACCCCGTCCTCGCCGTATTCGGTCGAGAGCAGGGCCTCGTCGAACTGGACCGGCCCCGCGTCGGGGTCGCAGAGCACCGCCGCGACCACCTCGTCGCCATGCTCGCCGCGTCCGGCCGGCAGGCTCGCGGCCAGCGCCAGCAGCCCGCCGTCGCTGAAGACGATGCCGATCGACCGCCGCAGGATCTGCCCCGACTCGCTCATCGGGGCGGGAGCCTATTGATGCCTCTCTAAATTGGCCGGGATGGAGATCCGCGATGCCAACCCCGACCGCGACGCCGTCGCCTGCGCCGCGATCTACGCGCCGCACGTCGAGGGCAGCGCCGTCTCCTTCGAGGAGGAGGCGTCGGATGCGGCGGCGATGGCGGCGCGGATCGCGGCGACGCAGGCGACGCACCCCTGGCTGGTCGCGGGAAGCGGGGGAGGGCTGGCCGGCTTCGCCTACGGCTGCCTTCACCGCGAGCGCGCCGCCTACCGCTGGTCGGCCGACGTCTCGATCTACATCGACGCCGACTCTCGCCGTGCCGGTCTCGGCCGCGCCCTCTACGCCGAGCTGCTCGACCGTCTCCGCGGCCAGGGCTTCCAGCTTGCCTGTGCCGGCATCACCCTCCCCAATCAGGCGAGCGTTGCCCTGCACGAGTCTTTCGGCTTCGAGCCGGTCGGCGTCTACCGCCGGGTCGGCTGGAAGGCCGGCGCCTGGCGCGACGTCGGCTGGTGGCACCTGCAGCTGGCGCCGCCGAACGCCGAGCGGCCCGGCGAGCCGCTCCCGCCGGCCGAACCGACTCCCCGGCTACCATGGGGCCATGCCTGACGACCAGATTGCCGCCGAC
>CAMPIP010000243.1 GCA_946886425.1 uncultured Actinomycetes bacterium | reverse complement strand
GAGATCGAGCGACGACTCCAGGACGCCGGCGGCCTCTAGCCGGTCGGTTCGGCGCCGGTCTGCGAGCCGTTGGACTCGAGGCGGGCGATGAGGTCGTCGAGGCGGAGCTCGTCGAGGTCCTTGCCGACGGCGTCGAGCTCGTTGGCGCAGTAGACGACGAGGTCGCGGCCCTCTTTGACGAGGTCGTGGGTCTCGCGCAGGCCGGCGGTGCCGGAGTCGAGGCGCTTGATGATCTCCTCGAGGCGCTCGGCCGCGGCCTCGTAGGACTGGGGCGGGGAGGTGGGCTGGAGGTCGTCGGTCATTGGTCGTCGATTCTGGCGCGGACGGCGGCGTCGTGGAAGCGGATGGTGAGGTCGTGGAGCTTGCGGGCGGCCTCGGCGCTGGTGACGAGCTCGCCGGCGGGGTCCTCGACGAGCGCGTAGCCGCGTTTCAGCATCTGCTCTGGCTCCTGCTTGGCGGCCTCGGCCTTGCGGTCGATCACGAGGCGGTGGCGGTCGGTCCGCTCGGTGCGGACGCCGAGCTGGCGGCTGCTGGCGGCGCGCAGCTCGCGCGCCTTCTGGTGCAGCCACGTCCGCTGGCGGGCGATGTGCTGGTCGGGTGCTCGGGACAGCGCAGCGAGATGGCGGGCGCGGCCGACGAGCGCGCGCCGGCCGCAGGCGTCGAGGCGGCGGGCCGAGGTCAGGGCTGCCGCGCGAGCCTGGTTGACGTCTACCCGGACGGCCGTCTCGGCGGCGTGGGTCGGCGTCGAGCAGGAGACGGCGGCGACATCGTCGATCAGCGTGCGGTCGGTGTGGTGGCCGACCGAGGCGATCACGGGCACGGGCAGGAGGGCGACGGTGCGGCAGAGCGTCTCGTCGGAGAAGGCCATCAGATCCATGACCGAGCCGCCGCCGCGGGCGACGACGATGACGTCGACGTCCGCCACGGCCGCGAGATCCTGGATGGCACGCGAGACCCTCGGCGCCGCGTGGCGGTCCTGGACCGGGGCGAATCCCCAGACGAGGCGGCCGGCCCAGCCACGGCGATGGAGGCCGGCGATCACGTCGTCGCGAGCCTTGCCGCCCTCGCCGGTCACGACGCCGATCGCGCGCGGCAGCGCGGGGCGGGGGAGCAGCTTCTGCGGCTCGAACAGGCCCTCGCCGTGGAGGCGGCGGCGCAGGCGCTCGATCTGGGCGAGCAGCTCGCCCTCGCCGGCGAGCTTGATCCCGGTGGCGCGAAACGAGAACGAGGGGGAGGAGGTGGCGCTGCCGGGGTAGTAGTCGCAGCCGCCGGCGAGCACGACCTGGGCGCCGTTTTCGAGCGCGATCGCGGCCTTGTCGTAGTCGTCGCGCCACATCGAGCAGGGCAGCGCGCCGCGGTCGTCGCGCAGCTCGAAGTAGACGGCCTTTGCGCGAATCCCGAGGTTCGAGACCTCGCCGAAGACCTGGACGCGGGCCAGCTCGCGCAGCCGGGTGCGCAGCGCGTCGGCGTACTCGCCGACGGGGAACGGACCCTTGAGCTCGCTGCCCTCGATTCCCGCGGGCGGGATCCGCTGCTGGTCCGGCGTGGCCATACGTCGATGTTCGCAGCCGGGCCGGGTAGCTTCACGGCATGAGGCGCTTCGCGGCAGTGCTGGCGGTGGTGGCGGCAGGGGTTGTCCTGGCGGCGCCCGCGGCCCAGGCCGAGCGCTGGCGTCCCGGGTTGGAGGAGGCACGCGAGTACGCCGGGAGCCGCGCGGGGACGATCTCGTTCGCGCTGCGGACGCGCCACCGCCTCTACCGCTCCGACGCCTACCGCGTCTACCGCTCCGCGAGCGTGGTCAAGGCAATGCTGCTGGTGGCGTACCTCAACCACGACAGCGTCCGCGGGCGCAAGCTGACCGCGGCCGACCACGCGCTGCTCGACCCGATGATCCGCCGGTCCGACAACGTCGCGGCGACCCGCGTGCGTGACCTCGTCGGCAACGGCGCGCTGGAGCACTTGGCCGACCGCGTCGGGATGGGGCGCTTCGCGAGCGCCCCGAGCTGGGGCGACACACAGATCACGGCGGCCGGGCAGAGCAAGTTGTTCCTGCGGATCGACCGCTACGTCGTCCGCCGTCATCGGGCGACGGCGCTGCGCCTCCTGCGCACGGTGATCGGCCCTCAGCGCTGGGGGATCGCCCAGGCCCCGCACCTCGGCTGGGCGCTCCACTTCAAGGGCGGATGGGGCGACTACGGCGAGGTCGACCATCAGGTGGCGCTGCTGCGGCGCGGCAAGCGGCGGATCGCCGTCGCGATCTTGATGACCGGCTTCCCGACCCATAAGTACGGCAAGCAGACGCTCGAGGGGATCGCGCGCCGGCTCCTACGCGGCCTCGGTCCTCGCTCGCGTCCCCGCTGACCTGCGCTAGGGTCGCGTCCGTGGACCTGACCCTGTCGCCGAGCGAGCAGGCCTTCGCCGACGAGCTGCGCGGCTGGCTCGCCAACAACAACCCCGGCGAGGAGCCCTCGGGCGACGAGGCGGCGTGGGAGTTCCGGCTCGCCTGGCAGCGCAAGCTGCACGAGCAGGGCTACGCCGGGCTGTCGTGGCCGGAGGAGTTCGGCGGCCGCGGCGCGACGCTGATCGAGCAGGCGATCTTCGGCGAGGAGATGGCGCGTGCCAAGGCGCCGATGGCGGCCAACCTGCTCGGCCTGGTGATGGGCGGCCCGGTCGTGATCGCCCACGGCACCCAGGAGCAGAAGCAGCGCTACCTCGAGCCGATCCTGTCGGGCGAGGAGATCTGGTGCCAGGGCTTCTCGGAGCCGGAGTCGGGCTCCGACCTGGCGTCGCTGAAGACGCGCGCGGTCAAGGACGGCGACGAGTGGGTCGTCACCGGCCAGAAGGTCTGGACGACGTTCGCCCACCACGCCAAG
>CAMPIP010000242.1 GCA_946886425.1 uncultured Actinomycetes bacterium | reverse complement strand
GTTTCACCGAGGACTCGCGCTGGTCGCTGCCGAGCTGACCGCGGAAGTACTTCTGGGAGACGATGTTGGTCGAGTTCTGCGACCAGCTCTTCGGGAACTCGACGCCCCGCTGCTCGAAGGCCGGGCTCTCCGGATTGCCGATCACGGCATCGCGGATCTCCCACTCGACCTGGTCGAAAGGTTGCACGCCGGGAGTCGA
Organism: uncultured Actinomycetes bacterium; assembly: GCA_946886425.1. The sequence goes on along the minus strand of CAMPIP010000242.1, from coordinate 2,724 downwards.
AAATCGACGCTCTATAGAGAGGCCCTGGAGACCGTTCTTGGGAGTACTGGTGGCGGTCTGGGACATCAAACTTCTCCTCTCGCAGCGGCTTTAGGGGGTAACTCCGCAGGATCGCTGCCAGCCAGGACGGAAAAAGTGCCGCAACGCGCAAATAAGGGGTTTCGAGCGAGGCGAATGCCGCCCCTACATGGTGGCAAGTCCGCTAACTCGGCATAAAAGGCCCGCTACCCTCCAGAGATGGTCGACGACCTGCGCAGGGGCGCGGAGCGAATGGGCGACCGCGCCAGGGATGCCCGCGAGACGATGGGCGAAAAGGCGACGGCCGCGCGCGAGGCCGCCGTCGAGAAAGCCGAGGCCGCGCGCGAGGTCGCCACCGACGCGATCGCGTCGGTCAAGCCGAAGCTGCGCGGCGTCTCCCACGAGTGGGCCTTCTTCCTCTCGCTCGGCTTCGGAGCCGCCCTGATCCTGCTCGCGAAGACGCCGAAGGCGACCCTCGCGGTGGCTATCTACGCGGTCAGCCTCTCGGCCCTGTTCGGGACCAGCGCCCTCTACCACCGCGTCAACTGGACCCGGCCCAACGTGCGCCTGTGGATGCGCCGCCTGGACCACTCGATGATCTTCTTCCTCATCGCGGGGACCTACACCCCGTTCGCCCTGCTGGTCCTCGACGGCGCGATCGCCAACGCGATCCTCCTCGTCGTCTGGATCGGCGCGATCGCCGGCGCGATCGTCGAGATGGTCTGGATCGACCACCCGAAATGGGTTGGGGCGCTGATCTACCTCGCGCTCGGCTGGGTCGCGGTCGCCGCCTTCCCGGAGCTGTGGTCTGAGATGGGCGTTGCCGGGACGATGCTGGTCGCCGCCGGCGGCCTCCTCTACACCGCCGGCGCCGTCGTCTACGCAACCCAGCGCCCGAATCCCAACCCGGCGATCTTCGGCTACCACGAGGTCTTCCACCTCTTCGTGATCGCCGCCGCGGTCGCTCACTTCTCCGCGGTCGCCTTCTTCGCCCTCCCGCAGGCCTGACTCAGGCGGCGACCCGCTCGCGGGCGAATTCCCGGGCCTCCTCGATCGCCGCGACCAGCTCGGCGAGGATCTCGGCCAGCTGCTCGGACTGCTGGGGCGCCAGCTCCAGGTTGCCCTCGCGGTAGAGGTCGGCGACCTTGGCCACCGGCAGTTCCGCCTCGACCACGCGGGCGCCGAGGGCGCCGAGGACTTTGCGCGTCTCGGCCTGGGCCCAGACGGCGCCGAACATCCCCGTCGAGGCGCCGACCACCAGCGCCGGCTTGCCGTTCATGGCGCTGCGGCCGGCCGGGCGAGAGGCCCAGTCGAGGGCGTTCTTCAGCACCCCGGGGATCGAGTGGTTGTACTCGGGGGTGACGACGAGGACGCCGTCGGCCCCGCGGATCGCCTCGCGCAACGCCCGCACCGGCTCCGGCACCTCCAGCCCTTCGAGGTCGGCGTCGTAGGGCGGGATCTCGCCGAGTCGCTCGAATTCGACCAGCTCCGCCCCGGCGGGAAGCCGCTCGGCGGCCTCCCGCAGCAGGGCGTGGTTGTGGGAGCCCTCGCGCAGGCTGCCGACTATGCCGAGGACCCGCATCGCTACTCGCCCTCCGCGACCAGCTCCAGCTCGACCGCGATGCTGACCGCGTAGTCGAGCACCTCGCCGCCGCCGGGCAGCTCCGCCTGCCAGTCGAGGCCGAAGTCGCGGCGGTCGACGGTGGCGGCGACCGAGAGGCCGACCCGGGCGTTGCCGGCGAGGTCGGCGCCGATCTGGCCGAACCTGCCGCTCGCCTCGACGGCGCGCTTCTCGCCGCGGATCTCGAGCTCGCCGAGCAGCCGCACCGTGCCGTCCTCGCCGACGCTCAACTCGGTCGACTCGAAGCGCAGCCGCGGGTAGCGCTCGGCGTCGAAGAAGTCGGGGGAGAGGAGGTGGCCCTTGAGCTGCTCCTCGTCGATCTCGACGCTGGCGACGTCGACGCTGCCGATGAGCTTCGGGGCCTCGCCGCCGCTCAACTCCGCCTCGTAGCGCTCGAAGCCGCTGCGGAAGGTGGCGACCCCGTTGTGGGTGATCGCAAAGGTGACGGACGAGTGGACGGGGTCGACGGCGTAGGTGCCGGCCGGGATCCCCTGCTGGACGGTCTGCGTGGCGCTCATTGCGATTCCTCTCTGTAGGGCGGCTTGTGGGACGGTTGACATGCAAATGATTGACGCAGAAACAATCGTAGCAGAAATGCTTGTAAAGACAACTATTGTCATGTCAAGTGTCATCTGGCATCATGTTCGGGATGAGCGAAAGCGTCACCACCACGGCCCCCGAGGCCCCAACCGCCGCCGCGGCGACCGCCGGCGAGCGCAGCGGCACCCCGCACGGCGACGCCTGGGGCGCGCTGACGCGCACCCACGCCGCGGTCACCCAGCGCCTCCAGGAAGCGCTCTCGCAGAGCGACTTCCCGCCGCTGCCCTGGTACGAGGTGCTGAACGCGGTCGCCGAGGCGCCGGAGCGGCGGATGCGGATGGGGGACCTCGCCGAGGCGCTGGTGATCACCCGCGGCGGCCTCACCAAGCTGGTCGACCGGCTGATCAAGGCCGGCCTGATGGAGCGCACCTTCTGCGAGAGCGATCGCCGGGTCAGCTACGCGACCCTGCTCCCCGCCGGCGTCGATCTGCTGGCCGAGATGCGCCCGCTGGGGAAGCGGACGTGCGCGAGCTCGAGGCGAGGGC
>CAMPIP010000241.1 GCA_946886425.1 uncultured Actinomycetes bacterium | reverse complement strand
GATGGCCGAGAGCGAGGAAGAGCCGGCGGTCCGGCCGGCGCCGGACGATCCGCAGCTCCCCGCCCGCGTCGCGCAGCTGGACCGGGTCGAACTGATGGCCCAGCTCGGACTCGCGGTAGGTGACCGCGAGTCCGCCGGCCTCGAGCAGGTCGCGGGCACGGTGGCCGAAATCGACGTCGATGACAGGGTCGTTGCGGCCGTGGCCGATGAAGACGGGCATCCCGGTCCGGTCGGCGAGCAACGGCTCCCACCCCTCGGCGGTCGGCACGAAGCCGCTGAAGGCGAGGATCCCGGCCGGCGCCGGACGGTCGGCGCTGAGGCCCATCGCGAAGCTCATCACCGCCCCCATCGAGAAGCCGGCCAGCACGGTTCGCTCCGCCCCGATCCCTTCCGTCCAGATCGTGTCGTGCAGCTCGGCCAGGGCGGCCCGGGCGGCGAAGAAGGTCTCCGGGTCCGGGTAGCCGACCCGCGGCACCGCGTACCAGTGGTAGCCGGGCGAGCCCGGCAGCCGCAGCGGCCCTCGCGGCGAGACCGCCCGCAGCCGCCGCTCCGGGTCGAGCGCGTCGGCGAGGCCGATCACGTCGAGCTCGCTGGTGCCGCGCCCGTGGTGGAGGACCAGCAGTCCCTCCGGCTCGCCGTCCGCCTCCCGTTCGACGTAGGCGAGGCCCATCTCTAGTTGGCCGAGGAGGCCGCGGTCTTGTTCAGGTAGTCGCGGACGAACTCGTCGATGTCGCCGTCGAGGACCCGCTGGACGTCGCCGACCTCGTGCTCGGTGCGGTGGTCCTTGACCATCGTGTACGGGTGCAGCACGTAGCTGCGGATCTGCGAGCCCCAGGCGACGTCTTTGACCTCGCCGCGCTGCTTGGCCATCTCCTCGGCGCGTTTGCGCTCCTCCAGCTCGATCAGGCGCGAGCGCAGCAGCTGCATCGCCACCGCCTTGTTCTGGGTCTGCGAGCGCTCGTTCTGGCACTGGACGACGACCCCGGTGGGGAGGTGGGTGATCCGCACCGCCGAGTCGGTCTTGTTGACGTGCTGGCCGCCGGCCCCGGAGGCGCGGTAGGTGTCGACGCGGAGGTCGGCGTCGTCGATCTCGACCTCGACGGCGTCGTCGACCACCGGCCCGACTTCGACCTGGGCGAAGCTGGTGTGGCGCCGGGCAGAGGAGTCGAAGGGAGAGATACGGACCAGGCGGTGGACGCCGCGCTCGGCGGCGAACAGCCCGTAGACGTTCTCGCCGCGGGCGATGAAGGTCGCGGACTTGAGGCCGGCCTCCTCCCCCGCCGAGGCCTCGACCATCTCGACCGCGAAGCCGCGGCGTTCGGCCCAGCGCAGGTACATCCGCAGGAGGATCTCGGCCCAGTCCTGGGAGTCGGTGCCGCCGGCGCCAGCGTGGACGCTGACCACCGCGTCGCCGGTGTCGTACTGACCGCTGAACAGGCGCGCCTCCTCCAGCTCGGCGAGCTGCCGTTCGACCGGGCCGAGCTGCGACTCCAGCTCGGCCGCCATCTCCTCGTCCTCGCCGGCCAGCTCGGCCAACTCGTCGAGGTCGGCGACGTCGGACTCGAGGTCGCGGAAGGTCTTCAGGCGCCGCTCGGCGCGAGCGTGGGCGGCGGAGGTGCGCGCCGCCTCCTCCTGGTCGTCCCAGAAGCCGGGCTGCCCCATCTCCGCCTCGAGGCGCTCTGCTTCGTCCCTCAGCCCAGCTGGGTCAAAGGTAGTCCGAGAGCAGGGACAGTTGCTCCCGGATGTGGGAGAGGCGCGCCGGCACCGATTCGGTCGAGGCGGTCTCAGCCATGCTGACAGGCTAGTCGCTGGAAGCGGCGGACCCTGGCGCGGCGCCGGCGCGGGCGCTGACGACCCAGGTCGAGGCGGGGGCGTAGACCCCCTCCGGGCCGGCGAACTCGGCCAGCGCCTCGCGCAGCTCGGCGGCGATCCGGGGACGGATCTCGTCGACCCGGTCACCCCAGAGACGGAGCACCTCGGCAGCCGGCCCGAGCGCCATGTTGAACTCGACCGCGTGGTCGAGGTCGTCGCCGATCTTCAGCGGCAGGTCGCAGCGGCGCAGCGTTATCTCCTCGAAGCCGGCGCTCCGCAACTGGTCGCTGACCGTGTCGGCGTCGGCCATCGAGAACGGGCCGGGCCCGCAGGTCGGCACATCCGACTCCTCGGGGTGGTCGAGAAAGCGATCGACGACCAGTTCGGCGCGGCGCACCCAGTCGTTGTCGAGCTTGCGGCGCCAGACGACCGAGCAGAGGTGCCCGCCGGGCACCAGCGCCCTGTTGACGTTGCGGAGCGCCTGAACGGGGTTGGCGAAGAACATCAGCCCCATCCGCGAGAAGGCGTACTCGTAGGGGCCGCCGAGGTCGGCGACCTGGACGTCCGCCGCGGCGAAGCTGACGTTGGCGACCCCCTCGGCCTCGCGACGGGCCTGCTCAACGAAGGGCTCGGCGACGTCGACGCCGACCACCGACCCCTCCGGCCCAACCAGCGCCGCGATCTCCTGGGTGGTGTCGCCGAAACCGCAGCCGAGGTCGAGCGCGCGCTCGCCGGGTCGCGGGGGGTGTAGCTCCAGGGCGACCTTGCCGTGGGCCCCGAGGCCCTCGACGACCAGCTCGCGGTACTCGACGAAGCAGTCGAAGAGCGGGCCGCTCCACGCCTCCGCCGCCTCGTGGTTGCTGGCGGCCACCGACTCCATGGCATCCGATCCTACGCCCGTGGTGCGCCCGCGGCTAGTGGCCGTGGTGGAAACCACCCGCCCGCAGCGCCTCGTCGCGGTCGTCGTAGGGGCGCCAGCTGCGCACCCGCCGCTCGCGCAGCTCGAAGGACCAGGCCATCTCGTCGACCCCGGCCAGCTCCCCGCTCTCGTCCCAGTGCCAGAGCCGCCGGATCAGCGCCACCGCGGTGCCGCCACTCCCCTCCAACCCTTCCTCGTAGAGC
>CAMPIP010000240.1 GCA_946886425.1 uncultured Actinomycetes bacterium | reverse complement strand
GCGGGGAGGGGTTCGGCGGACAGGAATGGAGTGTCCGGCGAACCCCTCCCCGCTGCCCCCCTCGCTCGGAGTCGCGAGAAGCTGACGCGGGCGGCCCAGGCGGCCAGCAAGCCCGTCGCTCCCGCGAGTAGCAGGGCAGCTCGGGGGTCGTAGGTTTCCGCGAGCCAGCCGGTCAGGGGGCCGCCGATCGGGGTGGAGCCGAGGAAGACGACGGAGTAGAGGGCCATCACGCGGCCGCGCATCTCGGGGGCGACGGCGAGCTGGAGGGTCGAGTTGATCGTTGCCGCGAAGGTCACCGCGGCGGCGCCGAGCAGGGCCAGGAGGGGCAGCTCCAGGGCCAGGGTAGGCATTGCCGCGCAGAGCATCCCGACCACGCCGAAGGCGAGCGCGCCGCCGGCAATGAGGCGCGGGCCGGTGCGGCCGTGGGCGCCGTTGACGAGAGCGCCGACGATCGAGCCGACCGCCATCGCCGAGACCCTCGCCGCGTAGGTGGTGGCGTCGCCGTCGAAGCTGAACTTGGCGAGCAGCGGCAGCACCACCTGGAAGTTGAAGCCGAGCGTCCCGACCAGGCCCATCAGCGCCAGCGGCACCGCCAGCTCCGGGGTGCGGGCGACGTAGCGGACGGCGGCCCGGATCGCCCCGGGCGCTCGCGGCGCCACCGGCTCGGTGTGCAGCCCGCGCGGGTCCATCCCCCAGAGGGCGACGATCATCGCCACGAAGGTGAGGGCGTTGATGCCGAAGCAGGGGACGACGCCGAAACCGGCGATCAGCAGTCCGGCCAGGGCCGGGCCGACGATCCGGGCCACCTGGACGATCACGCTGTTGAGGCTGACCGCGTTGACGACCCGGTCGGGGCCGACCATCTCGTAGACGAAGCTCTGCCGGGTCGGGTTGTCGACGGCGTTGGCGCTGCCCATCGCGAAGACGGCCAGGTAGACCATCCAGGGGGCGACGACGCCGGTCGCGGTGACCGCGAAGAGGCCGATCGCGGGGAGCGCCATCAGGGCCTGGGTGGCGATCAGCAGGCGACGTTTCGGGATCCGGTCGGCGAGCAGGCCGCCCCAGGCGCCGATCAGCAACATCGGCAGGAACTGCAGCGCCGTGGTCAGACCGACGGCGACGCCGCTGTCGGTGAGGGTGAGGATCAGCCAGAGCGCAGCGACCGTCTGCATCCAGGTCCCGGACAGGGAGATCAGCTGGCCGACGAAGTAACGCCGGTAGTTGGGAACCTCGAGCGAGTTGAAGGAGCGGCGCAGGGCGGCGCTCACGAAACGCCGCGCCGGGCCCGCGCGTCCTCGCTCTCCAGCATGCCCTCGAGGATCTCCGCCGCCCGCTCCAGCGCCGCGACGTCCTCAGCGGGAAGGTCCCGCATCCGCTTCGCCAGGTAGGCGTTCTTGCGACCGCGCAGGCGCCGCAACCGCTCCCGGCCGGCGGCGTTGACGGCGACCAGGGAGCTGCGCCCGTCGGCCGGGTCGGGGGTGCGCTCGATCAACCCCTCCCGGTCCAGGCAGCCCAGCGTCCGCGTCACGGTCGGCCGTTTCACCCGCTCCAGCTCGGCCAGCTCGCTCGGCGTCAGCGGCCCGTGCCGCTCGATCGTCGCCAGCGCCGCCGTCGAGGTCGGCGTCAGCCCCGATGACTCGGCCGCAGCCTCCTGCCGCAACCGCCGCCCCGTCCGCACGATCGCCATCCGCAGCCGAGCGGCGGCGTCGGTGAGTGGGATGTTGGCCTTCGCGGTCATTGATTAGCTCTGGTAATTAGTTTAGCAAATTAGTTTCGTTTCTTAGGACGAACAGACAAACGAGATCGCAGCGTTACCTCAAACAGGACGGAACGCGCGGGTTTCCTTCTGTCAATAGGGTGCGCGCCGGGAGCCCCAGCCGGGGCGCATGTCAAAGGGGGGAATGGTGGACCAGATCGATGCGGCAGGCCTGCTCGACGATGACGATCACGCGATCAACAAGGAGACGCTGAAGGTGCTGGCCCGCGACGCGAAGCGCTACAGCGCGGGCGGGAAATGGCTCTTCCTGATCGCGATCGTCGTCGGCCTCGCCCTGATCGCCGTCTTCTACCACCTGACCGGCGTCTACATCACCGACCTCAACGAGGCCAAGGACCCCCAGTACATGCTGCCGTTGCTGCTGCTGCGGGGCACCCTCTTCGGGGGCCTCTCCGTGGGGTTCCTCTACGGCCTCTTCACCGTCGGCAACGCCTACGTCGACCAGTCAACTCGCTTCCGCAAGCGCCTCTACAGCGCCCACATGCTCAACTACGCGTTCCGCACCTTCAGCGAGGACATTAAGCAGGACGGCAAGGTCGACGTAGCCGACCTTGTCCGCCTCTTCGAGGCCTGGAACGCCAACGTCGACTCGGCCTTCTCCCGTGTCGCCTTCCAGAAACGCTCGAAGAACCTGGTTATCGGCAACGGTGCCCACCGCTTCGCCGTCGAGGATCCTCCCAGCGAGCGGAACGACTAAGCCAAACGGTTCTGAAGCCAGCTGCGCGGCGGCAGGGCGCCGCCGCGCTGGGCGCTGACTAGTAGCGGTAGTGGTCCGGCTTGTAGGGGCCGGAGACCGGGACGCCGAGGTAGTCAGCCTGCTCCTGGGACAGCTCGGTGAGGTCGACGCCGAGCGCCGCCAGGTGGAGGCGGGCGACCTTCTCGTCGAGGTGCTTGGGGAGGACGTAGACCTCCTTGGGCCCGTATTTCTCGTGCTTGGTGAAGAGCTCGATCTGGGCGATCACCTGGTTGGTGAAGGAGTTCGACATCACGAAGCTCGGGTGGCCGGTGGCGTTGCCGAGGTTGAGCAGGCGGCCTTCGGAGAGGACGATGATCGAGTGGCCGTCGGCGAAGCGCCACTCGTCGACCTGCGGCTTGATCTCGATCCGCTCGACGTCGTCGCGACCTTCCAGGCCGGCCATTTCGATCTCGTTGTCGAAGTGGCCGATGTTGCCGACGATCGCGTTGTGCTTCATCC
>CAMPIP010000239.1 GCA_946886425.1 uncultured Actinomycetes bacterium | reverse complement strand
AAGCCGAGCAGCTCCTCGCCGCTGCTGCCGTCGGCCGGGAACATCGCGAAGCCGGTGGCAGCGGAGACGGGGTGGGACTCGTCGGTCCCGAAGCCGCGGCGGGCGACGCGGCGCCGCAGCCGGGCTGCGACTTCCTCCGCCTCTTCGGCGTCCGCCTCGGGCACGATCACCGCGAACTCGTCGCCTCCCTGGCGGAAGACGGCGTCGCCAACCCGCACCTCGTCGGCGAGGGCGGCGCCGATCTCGGCCAGCAGCCGGTCGCCCTCGAGGTGCCCCTGGCGCTCGTTGACCCCCTTGAAGCCGTCGAGATCGAGCAGGACGAGGGCGAACTCGCGCGAGTGACGGCGATGGCGGGCGATCTCCTCGGAGAGACGCTCGTGCAGGGCCCGGTAGTTGCCGACGCCGGTCAGCTCGTCGCGGCGGGCCAGGTCCCAGAGCGCTTCGTGGCTGGAGCGCAGGCGGCGGGCCAGGACGATCACCCCGATCGCGATGACGACGAGGCAAATCGCCTCCAGCGCCGCCAACAGCAGCTTCTGCCGCTGCGAGAAGGTGCCGAGGATCAACGGCAGCACCAGTCCGGCGACGATCGCCGCCAGGGCCGCGACGAGCACGCCCGGCCCGACGGTGCGTCGGGCGGGTGGCAGGGGCGCTGGGTTGCGATCCATCATTAAAAGTAGGTAAGAAACCTATTCCTCGCGGAGGATATGGGGGTTGACGGGCCGTCTCCGCTCGTTACTACGATGCGCTCGGTGCGCTACCCGGTAGAACACTTCGACGCGGCAGAGCGAGCGCTGCTCGCCCCTCACTTTACGAACCTCGACCGACCCGTCTTTGCCCTGGTCAACCTCCCGGAGACCGTCAAGGGTGCTCTTTTTGCCCGCTATTCCCGGTATTCCGGAACGGTGAGGAGGCTCTACCTCGAGGAGTTCGCGGGCGACGCCTCGGAAGGCGGCCGCCCCTTCGATGCCGAGGAGGGGGCGCGGGCGGCGGGATTGTACGAGCGAGTCTTCGTCGGCTACGGGGACGACTCGATCGCCCAGGTCGGCGGCGCCCACGTCGCCTGCGAGTGGGTCTCCAACATCCTCACCAAGCAGCTGCAGCGCGGCCGCCTCGCCGCTTACCTGGAGCAGTCGACCCGTTACATCCCCTACGACAAGCCGTTGCCGGAAGGTGGCTACCGCTTCTACCGCGACGAGGAGCTCGGGCCCGGCTTCGCCACCGCGATGGACGAGATCTTCGCGATCTACTCGCGTTCCCTGACCGCCGTTGAGGCTTGGGCGGCCGAGCGCTGGCCGCGCGGAGAGGCGGAGCCGGAGGGCGCCTGGCAGCGCTCGATCCGGGCCAAGGCGCTCGACCTGCTGCGCGGGTTGCTGCCGGCGGCGACTCTCAGTCACGTCGGTATCTACGCCTCCGGCCAGGCCTACGAGCAGCTGATCCTGCGCCTGCTCGCCTCGCCGCTGCCGGAGGCGCGCGGGTACGGCGGCATGATCCTCCGCGAGCTGCAGCAGGTGATGCCGAGCTTCGTCTCCCGGGTCGAGCGGCCTGACCGCGGCGGCGAGTGGGTCACCTACCTGGAGCGGCGCCGCGAGCAGACCGAGCGCTGGGTCTCCCGGCTCGGCCTCGACCGCCGCGCCGAGACGGGGGGCGTTCCCTCGGTCGAGTTGGTCCACGTCGATGGCAACGAAGAGGACCTGCTCGCCTCCTGCCTGTTCGAGTCCTCGAGTGCGCCGGCGACCGAGATCCTCGCCCGCATCGACGTGCTCGACCGCGGGGAGCGGGCCGAGCTGCTGGCAGCGATGGTCGGAGAGCGCGCCAACCGCCGCCACCGGCCCGGCCGCGGCTTCGAGGCGCTCCGCTACCGCTTCGAGATCGTCTCCGACTACGGGGCCTTCCGCGACCTGCAGCGGCACCGGATGCTGACCTGCCAGTGGCAGCGGCTCGGCCCCGACCTCGGCGCCGGCGTCCCCGACGAGGTCAGCGAAGCCGGCGCCGGCGGCGAGTTCGAGCGCGCCCTGGAGATCTCCCGCGCCGAGTATGAGCGGCTCCGCGACGCCGGGCTCGCCGAGCAGGCGCCCTACGCGCTCAGCCTCGCGTATCGGATCCGTTACGTGCTCGATCTCAACGCCCGCGAGGCGATGCACCTGATCGAGCTGCGCTCCGGCCGCGAGGGCCACCCCACCTACCGCGCCGTCGCCCAGGCGATGCACGAGCGGATCGCCGCCATCCACCCCGGGGTCGCCGCCGCGATGAACCACGTCGACACCTCCGCCGAGCCCCGCCTGGAGCGGATCATGAGCGAGATCCGCACCCACCGCAAGCAGGTTCGCGCCGCCGAACAGGCGGAGGCGCCGCCGGGGCTCAACCCGCTCGGCTGAGGAGTGAGAGGCGGCGCGCCCGGTCCGCTAGCCGGACAGGCCCATGCGCAGCGCACCCGCGGCCTCGTGCATCGCCGCCCGTGAGGTCCGGCTGACCGGGGTCAGGTTGGCGAAGCTGTGGACGAGGCCGGGATGGCGGCGCAGCGCCACCTCGACGCCGGCCTCGCGCATCCGCAGCGCGTAGGCCTCGCCCTCGTCGCGCAGCGGGTCGAAGCCGGCGGTGGTCACGTAGGCGGGCGGCAGGTTGCGCAGGTCGGGCGCTTTGAAGACGGAGATGCGGGGGTCGTCGGCGTCGGTGCCGGGCGGCAGGTAGGCCGCCTCGAACAGCTCCATGTCGGCCCTGGTCAGGAAGAACCCCTCGGCGTATACGTGGCGCGAGCGCGGCGTCTCGGCGGAGTCGGTGACCGGGTAGATCAGCAGCTGCATCGCCGGCTTGGCACCGCCGCCTTCGCGAGCCAAGATGCTGACCACGGCGGAGAGGTTGCCGCCGGCGCTGTCGCCGCCGACCGCGATCCGGCTCGGGTCGGCGCCGAGCGACTCGGCGTTGGCGGCCGCCCAGGCGAAGGCCGCCCAGGCGTCTTCGACGGGGGCGGGGAAGGGGTGCTCGGGGGCGAGCCGGTAGTCGACCGAGAGCACCGCGACCCCGGCGTGGGCGGCGAGGAAGCGGCAGACC
>CAMPIP010000238.1 GCA_946886425.1 uncultured Actinomycetes bacterium | reverse complement strand
TCCCTCGCCTCTCTCGACCTTGTATGGGCTGGACCGCTGCCAGTCGATGAACTGCTGCATCGTCTCGAGGCTGAACTCGGCGGGCAGCGTCAGGTCCTTGACCTGCTCTTCGAAGGCGGGGGCGCCGGCGCGCTCGGCGAAGGCGTTGAACTCCTCACCGTCATTGCGCTCGGCCTCGTAGAGGCGCACCCAGCGCTCGACGGCCTCGGGGACACGCTTGGCGGGGAGGCGCGATTTGAGCCGCGTCCCGAAGATGATCTCGCCGCCCTCGTAGTTGCCGCCGATGTGCGGGATGTAGGCGGGCATCTGGCGGTCGCCGACCTTCAGGGAGGCGCCGTAGAAGCCGATGTTGGCGATGTGGTGCTGGCTGCAGCCGTTCGGGCAGCCGCTCATCTTGATGTGTATCCGCTTGGTGAGCTTGTCCTCGATCCGCATCGACTCGACCCGCTCCTTGATCGCCCGGTTGAGGCCCATCGAGCTGGTGATCCCGAGTTTGCAGCTGTCGGTGCCGGGGCAGCTGACGGTGTCGGTGATCTCGCGCGGTCCCGGCTCGCCGAGGCCGAGCGCCTCGAGCCGCTGCCAGACGGCGTAGAGCGCCTCGTCGCGGACCCAGCGCAGGACGAAGTTCTGTTGGACGGTGCTGCGGGCGTAGCCGCCGGTGAACTCGCGCATGATCGCGGCGAGGCCGCGGAACTGCGCCGGGGTCAGGTCACCGCGATCGATCTTCACCTCGACCGTCGAGAAACCCTCCTGGCGCTGTGGCTGCACGTTCGCTTCGACGTAGCGATCGAACTCGCTGCGATCGCCGTTAGGCGAGGCGGGCGCGGGCGGGATGCCCGGAGCGTTGGCCTGCTCGTCGTCGTCGTAGCTCAATCGCTCGACCAGCTCGGCGTCGAATTCGCGCTCGTTCACCCAGTCGCCCTTGAGCTCCTCGTCGACGAGCTCGCGGAAGGCGTCCATGCCGATTTTGTCGACGAGGACCTTGATGCGGGCGCGGGCGCGGTTGACGCGCAGCCAGTCCTGGCGGTCGAAGATGCGGAAGACGGCCTCGGCGACCTTCATGTAGTCGCCGTTGTCGGCCTCGACGAACTCGTAGAGGGTCGGGGCGACGCGGGCCATGATCGAGGTGCCGCCGCCGACCCGCACCTCGAAGCCGCGGACGCCGTCCTTCTCGCGGGCGAGAAAGGCGATGTCGTGGATGCCGCTGATCGCCCGGTCGGCCTCCGAGCCGGTGAAGGAAGTCTTGATCTTGCGCGGCATCAGCTGCGTCGTCGGGTGGCGGACGAAGTAGCGGACGTAGGCGACGCCGTACGACGTCGGGTCGAAGACCTCGTCGGCGGCAACGCCGGCCCAGGGGTCGCCGGTGACGTTGCGGACCGTGTTGCCGCAGCCCTCGCGGGAGGAGAGCCCGACCGCGGAGATTTCCCGGATCAGCGACTCCATGTCGCGCAGCGGCACGTGGTGGATCTGGATGTTCTGCCGGGTCGTGATGTGGCCCTTGTTGAGCGGCGCGTACTTCTCGACCACGTCGGCGAACGCCTCCATCTGCTCCGGCGTGACGCCGCCGAAGGGAAGCTTGACCCGGACCATCTGCACGTCCGGCTGGCGCTGGCCGTAGACGCCCTGTTTTAGGCGAAAGCCGATGAACTGGTTCTCTTCCAGCTCACCGCCCAGGAAGCGCTCGGCTTCGTTGTCGAAGTCGTCGAACTCCCGCTCGATGATCGGGATGACGTGCCCGGGGACGTTGACGTAGGTCTCCGGGTTCTCGACGCTGCCGACCCGGCCCTTGCCCCGCTGCTCCTTGTTCTCCGCTACGGCTACCTCCATAACGGAGGAAAATAGCAAAACCTGACTGGGATTTGGGTATTTACCCGTTAGCAGCCTTTTTGCGGGCCTCGAGGACCGCCGCGGCTTCCCCGGACTCGCTCACGTAGCCGCCCTCGGGCTCCAGGGGCAGGCCCGCCTCGGACCAGCCGACGATGCCCTCGGTCATCTTCACGGCGTCGTATCCGGCCTCGGTCAGCGCCGCCGCCGCCATCGATGATCGGTTACCGCCGCGGCAGTAGAAGACGACCGGGCGCTCCTTGTCGATCTCCCCGGCCCGCTGCGAGAGCTCGGCCAGCGGCAGGTGGGCGGCGCCGGCGATGCGGCCCGTGTCCCACTCGTGCTGGGCGCGCACGTCGATCAGCTGCGCGCCATCGTCGATCAGCTTCCGGGCCTCCTCGCGCGAGACCTCCTTCGGCTCCCCTGCCTCGCTCATCAGTCGACCTCCGTTCCCTCGACCAGAAAGGCGACGCGGACGTGGGCGCGGTACTCGTCGAGGTTCTCACCGCGGATCCCGGTCGAAACGATGTCGACGGCGCGAATGTTGCGCAGAGTCCCCTGCGCCTGGTGAAGCGCCTGTTTGGCGGCGTCGTCGGTGGATGTCTTTGAGCTGCCGACCAGCTCGATGATTTTCACGACAGCCATCTGTCTGCTCCTCCTTCTGACTGCAGGACGGACTCCTTCGCCGCCACTCCCTCCAGCAGGGCCGCGCGCTGCCAGGGCGCGACCGCCGGCGAAGCTTGGGCCGGCACGGCTCCGGTCTCCCCCTCGAAGCGCGCGATCGCCGCCGCGATCGCCGCGGCCTCGTCTCCTTGCGCGGTCTTCCGTGCCACGGGGGAAGCCTAGTCAAACCAGCGTGCCCGCAAATCAGCCGCTGCCGGCCACGCCCAGTTCGCGGCGCCGACGTGCCAGGTGGGCGCCGACGCGCCGGGTCACCGCCACCGGTTCGTCCTTGAGCCGCGGCCCGGTCACCCGGATCATCTCGATCCCCTGCAGCTGCAGGTCATCCTCGCGCAGCCGATCCCGCTCGAAGGCGCCGCGCGTCCCGTGCGTCTCGAAGACGTCGATTTCGACCGCGAACCGCTCGCGCTCCCAGTACGCGTCGAGCTCGAACCCCTCGACGTAGACGTTGGTGGCCGGCCGCGGCAGTCCCGCCCGCCTGACCAGGTCGAGAAACCGCTTCTCGGTGCGCGAGCGAACGAAAGCGGGGTCGTCCCTATAAATGGAGAGCCCCCGCTTCAACCGCTGTATCCC
>CAMPIP010000237.1 GCA_946886425.1 uncultured Actinomycetes bacterium | reverse complement strand
GCCCGGATCGCCCTGCGCACCCAGCAGGTGCTCGCGTATGAGTCCGGTGCCGCCGACACCGTCGACCCCTTCGCCGGCTCCTACTTCGTCGAGTCGCTGACCGACGAGGTCGAGGAGCGCGCCTGGGAGCTGATGGGCAAAGTCGAAGAGCTGGGTGGCTCGGTCGAGGCACTGGAGTTCATGCAGCGCGAGATCGAGGAGTCGGCGCTCAGCTACCACGAGCGCTACAAGAGCGGCCAGGACATCATCGTCGGCGTCAACAAATTCGTCACCGACCAGGTCGACGACGTCGACATCCTCCGCGTCGACCCCGAGTCCGAGCAGCGCCAGCTGGCCCGCCTCAAGGCCTTCAAGGAGAACCGCGACCAGGCCGAGGTCGCCGCCAAGCTCGAGTCCCTGCGCGACGTCGCCCGCGGCGACGGCAACCTCCTGCACCCGATCCGCGCGGCCCTCGCCGCCGACGCCTCGATCGGCGAGGTCTGCGGCGCCATGCGAGACGTCTTCGGCGAATACAAGGGCGGCGCCTTCTTCTAGGCCCCCTGTGATGAGTTCTGCCCGCATAGCGGGCAGAACTCATCACAGCAGCCGCTGAACGACGCGTCCCAGCAGAACTTGCCGGGCAGGAGCGTCGCCTGGGTGGTCGAAAAGCGGCCCATGATCCAGGCATCCCGGACGCTGATGAAGTCCGAGCCGGAGCTCGCCGAGCTGCTGGAGGAGGTCGAGGGTTTCGAGGTGACGATGGCCGAGAAGGGCTTTGGAACGCGGGTCGAGGTCCGGGCCGCGCCCGACACCGGGCTGGCGCCAGCCGATCTCGAGGCATTCCTGGACCGTCTCGCCGAGCCGCAGCGGCGGCCCTTCGGCGGCTGAACGGCGACGGCGCGTCACGCGCTGAGGCCGGGAAATAGACTCCCGCCCCCGATGCGCGAGAAGAACCCGGTCAGCCACGAGGAGAAGGTCTCCTACCTGCGCGAGCTGCGCGAGGCGGCGGTCCACTCCGCCTCCGAGAAGGCGGTCGAGAAGCAGCACGCGAAGGGCAAGATGACCGCCCGCGAGCGCATCGAGAAGCTCCTCGACCCCGGTTCCTTCGAGGAGCTCGACACCTTCGTCCGCCACCGCACCTACGACTTCGAGATGCAGAAGAACCGGCCCTGGGGAGACGCTGTCGTCACCGGGCACGGCACGATCGAAGGCCGCACCGTCTTCGTCTTCTCCCAGGACTTCACGGTCTTCGGCGGCAGCCTCGGCGAGGTGATGGCCGAGAAGATGTGCAAGGTCATGGACCTCGCCGCCCAGGTCGGCGCGCCGGTTGTCGGCATCAACGACTCCGGCGGCGCCCGGATCCAGGAGGGCGTCGTCTCGCTTGGCGCCTACGGCGACGTCTTCGTCCGCAACGTCAAATGCTCCGGGGTGATCCCGCAGATCAGCCTGATCATGGGGCCCTGCGCCGGCGGCGCCGTCTACTCGCCGGCGATGACCGACTTCATCTTCATGGTCAAAGAGACCTCGCACATGTTCATCACCGGCCCGGAAGTGATCAAGACCGTGACCGGCGAGGAAGTCGAGTTCGAGGAGCTGGGCGGGGCGATGAGCCACAACTCGAAGTCGGGCGTCGCCCACTTCGCCTCCGAGGACGAGGAGAGCTGCCTCGAGGACTGCCGCTACCTGCTCAGCTTCCTGCCCTCGAACAACCTCGAGGCGCCGCCGCGCTTCGAGCCCAGTGACGACCCCGAGCGCGAAGACGAGGCGCTCGACACCGCCGTCCCGGACGATCCCTCCAAGCCCTACGACATGCGCAACGTGATCTCGCTCGTCGTCGACGACGAGGAGTTCTTCGAGGTCCACGAGCATTTCGCGAAAAACATCGTCTGCGGCTTCGCCCGCCTCGACGGCTATCCGGTCGGTGTCGTCGGCAACCAGCCCGCCTTCCTGGCCGGCGTGCTCGACATCGAGGCATCCGAGAAGGCGGCCCGCTTCGTGCGCACCTGCGATTGCTACAACGTCCCGATCCTGACCTTCACCGACGTGCCCGGCTTCCTGCCCGGTACCGACCAGGAGTGGAACGGGATCATCCGCCACGGCGCCAAGCTGCTCTACGCCTTCACCGAGGCGACCGTCCCGAAGCTCACCGTCGTCACCCGCAAGGCCTACGGCGGCGCCTACGACGTGATGGCCTCCAAGCACATGCTCGCCGACTACAACGTCGCCTGGCCGACGGCCGAGGTCGCGGTGATGGGCCCCGAGGGCGCCGTCAACATCATCTACCGCAAAGACATCGCCAACTCGCCGACCCCGGACGAGCGCCGCCAGAAACTGATCGACGACTACAAAGCCCACTTCGCCAACCCCTACTCGGCGGCGGAGCGCGGCTACATCGACGACGTGATCGAGCCGCGGCAGACGCGGCCGAAGCTGATCCGGGCGCTGCGGATGCTGCAGAGCAAGCGCGTGGCGCAGCCGAAGCGCAAGCACGGGAACATTCCGCTTTAGCTCGGGCGTGGGGGGAGGGCTGTGCCCCCTCCTCGCTCGGTCATCGTCGTTCAGCAGCCACTGCGCTGGCGCCCGGAGGGGGTCGCTCCTCTACCGCAAACGTTCGGAGGGGGCACAGCCCTCCCTCTCAGGTCCGGGCTAGGGCCGGGAGTTTCCCGGTGGTAACGCTTCCTCCGAGCCCTGCCGAAGTACCTCACTTCAACGCGCGGGAGGTGCTCCGCCTCGGGACGTTGTCCACCGGCGATCCGGGCGGGAGGCGGTGACGCGGATCCCCTGACGAGGACTGCTGATCGGGAGGGTTCGGGGCCTCCTCCGAACGTTTTGCGGTAGAGGAGCCGTGGGCTCCGGGCGCCAGCGCAGTAGCGCCCGATCGACGATGACCGAGTGAGGAGGAGGCCCCGAACCCTCCCCAACCGCGCCCCCAATCAGGGGATCCGCGTCGCCGCCTCCCGCCGCGACCGCCAAGTAGCAATCGGCGCCGCCGTCAGCTCTTCCCAAGCCGCCTGCTCGCCGTAGAACTGCATGACCACGAAGTGGAGGATGCCGGGGAGGAGCTCGGGGGCGGTCTCGGGCTCGTCGCTCATCAACTTGGCCCGCACGAGCGTCTCGATTGCCCCTAC
>CAMPIP010000236.1 GCA_946886425.1 uncultured Actinomycetes bacterium | reverse complement strand
GTCCGGGCGACGAGGTGATCGTGCCGGCGATCACCTTCGTCGCCACCGCCAACGCGGTGCGCTACTGCGGCGCCGAGCCGGTCCTGGCCGACATCGCCGGCGACCACGACTTCGGGATCGACCCAGACGACGTCGAGCGCCGCATCACCGAGCGGACCAAGGCGGTCTGCGCCGTCCACTACGCCGGCTACGCGGCCGACCTCGAACGGCTCGGGGCGATCTGCGCCGAGCACGGCCTGGTCCTGATCGAGGACGCCGCCCACGCACCCAGCGCCACCCCGCTGGGTTCGGCGCGCAAGCTCGGCGGCATCGGCCTCGCCGGCGCCTTCAGCTTCTTCTCGAACAAGGTGCTCAGTTGCGGCGAGGGCGGCCTGCTCGCCACCGACGACGACGAGGTCGCGGCTTTCGCGCGCAGCCACCGCGGCCACGCGCTCAGTCACGACACCTGGGATCGCCACCGCGGCCATGCCGCCGGCTACGACGTGGTCGGCCTCGGCTTCAACTACCGCATCGACGAGCCCCGGGCGGCGCTGCTCGAGGCGCGACTCGCCGGCCTGGAGGCGGACATCGCCAGGCGTCGCGCCCACGTCCGCGCCTACCGGACGGCGCTGGCCGAGATCGACGGCATCTCCTTCCCCTACGAGGACGCCGAGGTGGAGGTCTCCTCCTGCTACACGATGCCGGCGCTGCTCGATGAGCAGGGACAGCGAGACCCGCTGCGGCAGCTGCTCCGCGATCGTCACGGGGTGCAGACCAGCGTCCTTTACCCCTCGATCCACGAATTCACCGCCTACGCCGAGCTGGCCGGGGAGCGCCTGCCACGGAGCGAGCGGCTCGCCCACGCCCAGCTGACCCTGCCGCTCTATCCCCATCTAACGGAGGCCGACCGCGATCGCGTCGTCACCGCGGTCGCCGAAGGCCTCGCCGAGCTGCGCGGCGGCGGAGGCGGCCGGTGAGCGCCGCGGCGGCGGCCCGACCGTCGATCGACGTGGTCGTGCCGGCGCTGGACGAGGAGGGCCACATCTCCAGGTGCCTGGACCGGATCCTCGCCCAGGACTACCCAGCGGAGCTGGTCCGGGTCTGGGTCGTCGATGCCGGCTCGACCGACCGCACCGCCGCGATCGTCGCCGAGCGGGCGACCCGCGAGCCGCGCCTCGCGATCGTCCCGAACGAGAGCGGCGAGCGCCTCAACGCCGCCCAGGCCGTCAACCGGGGGGTCGCGGCCGGCGAGGCGGAGCTGGTCGCCAGAGTCGACGCCCACACCTACCTCGCTCCGGACTATCTCTCGGCGGCGGTTGCCGCCTTCGCCGCGGCCGACGCCGAAACGGCCTGCGTGGGCGGGCAGCCCGAACAGGTCGGCGAAACCGTCTTCGGCCGCGCCGTGGCGCTGGCGCGCGGCTCCCGGGTCGGAGTCGGCGGCAGCGTCTACGCCGACCGGCGCGGCCAGGCCGCCGTCGACACCGTGCAGGCCGGCGTCTACCGCCGCCTCGACCTCGAGCGACTGGGCGGGTTCGACCCGAGCGTTCCGTTCGGCGAGGACGAGGAGCTCAACTGGCGGCTGCGCCAAAGCGGCAGCCAGATCCTGCTCGATACGAGCCTGCGCTTCGAATACGTCACCCGCTCGACCTGGAAGGCCCTATTCCGCCAGCACCGCAACTACGGCGAGTCGCGCGCGCACGTGGTCAGCATCCATCCCGACTACCTGCGCCCCTACCACCTTGCCCCGGCGGGCCTGGTCAGCGCCTTCGCGCTGACCGCCGCCGCGGCGCCCTGGAGCCGCCACGGCCGCCGCGCCCTGGCCGTCCTGACCGCCCTCTACGGGGGGACCGTCCTGGCCGGGGGCGCCGCCGCGGCCCGCTCCGAGCCTCGCCTGGCGCCGCGTGTCGCGGCGGCGATCGCGGCGATGCACCTGGGCTACGGCGTCGGCATGCTCGAGGTTGCCGCACGGCACCTGCTGGCCGGGCGCGGGACCGACGTGCAGGCGAGACCGCTGCGGCAGCGTTGAGCCGCGACGATGTACTTTCCCGGCGCATGAGCACCGATCCGACCATCGACGTCGTCGTCCCCGCGTTCAACGAGGCCGACCACATCGAGGACTGCCTCGACCACATCCTCGCCCAGGATTACCCGCCGGATCTGGTCCGGGTATGGGTCGTCGACTCCGGTTCCAGCGACGAGACGGCGGCGATCGTGACGGCGCGCGCGGAGCGCGAGCCGAGACTGCGGCTGATCGGCGGCGCGGAGCGCCTCAACGCCGGCCAGGCGGTCAACCTCGGCGCCGCCGTCGGCGAGGCGGAGCTGATCGCCCGCGCCGACGCCCACTCCTACGTCGCCCCCGACTACCTGCGCCGCGCCGTCGAGGCGTTCGCCGCCGCCGAGCCCGACGTCGCCTGCGTCGGTGGCCAGCCGCGACAGGTCGGTCGAACCCCCTTCGGCGTCGCCGTCGCCGTCGCGCGCGGCTCGAAGCTCGGCGTCGGCGGCAGCATCTACGCCGATCAGCGCGAGCGCGCCTTCGTCTACACCGTGCAGGCCGGCGTCTACCGCCGGGCGGTCTTCGAGAGCCTCGGCGGCTTCGACCCGAACATCCCCTACGGCGAGGATGAGGAGCTCAACTGGCGCCTCCGCGACGGCGGCGGCCGCATCCTGCTCGACACCCGGCTGCGCTTCGAATACTTCACCCGCTCCAGCTGGAAGGCGCTCTTCCGCCAGTACCGCAACTACGGCGAGTCACGAGTCCGGGTCGTCGTCGCCCACCGCGAGTTCCTGCAGCCCTACCACCTGGCGCCGGCGGCTCTGCTGCTCGCCTTCGCGAGCCTGACCGCGGCCGCTCCGGCCAGCCGACCCGCGCGGCGCGGCCTCGCCGGGCTTGCCGTCCTCTACGGCGGCGCCCTGCTGGCCGGCGGCGCCCAGGCCGCCGGCGAGGCCGATTCCGCACCGGCGCCGCGGGTCGCGGCGGCGATCGGGGCGATGCACCTGGGTTACGGCGTCGGCATGCTCGAGGGGGTCGCGAACCAGTTGCGCGCCCGCGCCCGGCTGGGGGCGCCGGCGGCCTCGGTGCGGCCACGCTGAAATACGCCCCTACACTCGTCGAGCGGATGGCCATCGCCAAACCAGCCACCAGAGT
>CAMPIP010000235.1 GCA_946886425.1 uncultured Actinomycetes bacterium | reverse complement strand
ACCATGAACAGCGCCATCAGCAGCGTGATCATGTCGGCGTAGGTGAGCAGCCAGCGCTCGTCGTCGGCGTGCCCGTCGCCCTGCCCGTCGCCGGCGCGCCGGCGCTGCCGCCGGCGCCTGCTCCTCACTCCCGAGCGGCTCACGCCGGCACCTGGGCCGGATCGGGCTCGGGAGCCTTCCGCGCCGCCGGGGCAGCCTCGGCCTGGGCGCTCTGGCGGTCCTCGGGCGGCACGAAGGCGATCAGCTTGTCGGCGACGATCCGCGGGTTGTCGCCGGCCTGGATCGCCAGCACCCCCTCGATCGTCAGTTCGCGGAGGGCCAGCTCGGCCTCGGAGATCCCCCGCAGTTTGCTGGCGACGGGGAGGAAGACGACGTTGGCGGAGGCGACGCCGTAGAGGGTGGCGATGAAGGCGCCGGAGATCGCCGGGCCGAGGGTCTCGGGCGCGTCGAGGTTCTCGAGCACGTGCACGAGCCCCATCACCGTGCCGATGATCCCCATCGTCGGCGCGAACCCGCCGGCTTTTTCGAAGACCGAGCGGCCGGCGGCGTGGCGGCCGCTGGCCCCGTCGATCTCGTTCTCCAGCACCTGCAGGATCAGTTCCGGCTCGGTCCCGTCGACGACCAGCTGCAGCCCCTTGCGGGTGAAGTCGTCGTCGAGCTCGTCGATCTCGCCCTCGAGGGCGAGCAGGCCGTCCCGCCGGGCCCGGTCGGCGAGCCCGACCATCAGCTCGACCCGCCCGGCCAGGTCCGGCTTCTCGTTGGAGAAGGCCCTCTTATAGAGAGCCGGGATCCGCTTCATCCCCTCCATCGAGGTGGCGGCGAGCGTCGCCCCGAAGGTGCCCCCGAACACGATCAGCGCCGCCGGCACGTTGAAGAAGGCGGCGATCGCGCTCCCCTCCATCAGGGCGCCGATCAGCAGGCCGCACAGGGCGGCGCCGATTCCGATCGCGGTCGAGGCCTTCATCAGTGCTCCGCCGGGTAATCGACCGCCACCGGCGGCCCTTCAGCGAGGCCGTTGCGGCGCAGGGCGCGCTCGAGCACGCCGACCCGCCACTCGCGCACGGCCGCCGTCACCGAGTCGGGCGACTCGGCGACGACGAGCTTGCTGCCCGTGGTGAGGGTGACGACGGTGTCCGGGGTCGACTCGACCGTGAGGACGAGGTCGGGATTGAGGTCGAACTCGTGCCCGGTGCCGCCTAGTCGGTGCAGGCGGATCATCGCTTCAGGTTGACCAGGTCCTGGAGCATTTCGTCGGACGTCGAGATCACCCGCGAGTTGGCCTGGAAGCCGCGCTGGGCGGCGATCATGTCGGTGAATTCCGTGGCCAGGTCGACGTTCGACATCTCCACCGTGCCGGAGATCGTCAGGCCCCGTTCGGCGTTGGGGGTGCCTTCTTCGGCGGCGCCCGAGGCGGGGCTGGCGATCCAGCGGTTGCCGGAGGTGCGCTGCAGCCCGGCCGGGTTGGCGAAGGTCGCCAGGGAGACGTAGCCCGCGGTTTCGCGCGGGCCGCCGCCGGCAGGCACGTAGGTGACGGCGCCGTCCTGGCCGATTGAGATGTCGCTCGATTCCGGCGGCACCTGGATGTAGGAGTTGGGGGCGCCGTTGCCGGCGGCGTTGCGGCCGAGCACGTAGTCGCCTTCCTGGGTGGTCAGGAAGCCCTGCGAGTTGAAGGTGAAGTTGCCGGCGCGGGTGTACTGGAAGGTGGCGGGCAGGGCCGGCGGGGTGCCGGACCCGACCACGAACATCCCCGGGCCCTGGATCGCCAGGTCGGTGACGTTGCCGGTCGCCTGCAGGGCGCCGCCGCCCATCAGGTTGTCGATCGAGCCGAGCTGGACGCCGAGCCCGACCTGGGCCGCGTTGCGGCCGCCCTGGCCGGGGCCGGGCGCGGCGGCGCCGATCTGCATCTGCGACAGCGAGTCTTTGAACGTCGCCCGGCTCGCCTTGTAGCCAACGGTGTTGACGTTGGCGATGTTGTTGGCCGTAACGTCGAGCTTGACCTGGTGGGTTTTGAGGCCGCTGATCGCGGCGAACATCGCTCGCATCATGGTTCGCTTACTTCCTTTCGCGGCCTCCTCGATGAGGTCCAGCCGTGGGTTGTGGGACTCGACGGCGTCATGCGACTACGGCGCTGTCGATGTTGGTGAAGACGTGGTCGCGCATCTGCGCGGAGGCGATCGCGGTGATCACGGTCCGGTTGGCGACCGAGACGACGAAGGCGCTGTTGTCGACCATCACCACCGCCTCGCGGGCGCCCTTGCCGGCGGCCAGCTCGACGCCGCGCTGCAGGCGCGCCATCGAGGTCGGGTCGGTGGCGATGCCGCGCCGCTGGATCCGCTCCAGGGCGTGCTTGGAGAACTCGACGCCGCCGCTGCTCTGGCGCAGCCGGTCGGCGAAGGCGGGGGTGCCGACGCCGCTCGGCGGCGCCGCCGGGGGTGCCGCGCTCGGCGGCAGCGGCGAGGCACCGCCGATCCTCTCGACCGGAAGGCTCATCGGACCTCGCTGACGACGCCGGGCTGGATGCCCTCTTCGCCGCCGATCGTCAGGGTGAAGCCGTCCTCGCCGAAGCTGACCCGTTCGACGGTGCCCTCGGCGCTCGTGCCGTCGGCTTTCGTGTAGCTGACCTCGCGGCCGATCAGGGCCAGTGACTGGTCGGCCGCCATCGTGCTCTCCAGCCGTTCGCTGGAGGCGGAGAGGTTGCTGACCTGCTCGAGGGTCGAGAAGGCCGCCATCTGCGCCATGAACTCCTGGTCGCCGACGGGGCTGAGCGGGTTCTGGTTCTGCAGCTGCCCGACCAGCAGCTTCAGGAAGTCGTCCTTGCCGAGGGCGCCGGTCGCTTTGGTCAGCGCCGACCCGGCGCCGCCTCCGCTGGCTCCGAGGGCATCGATCGGGGTTGGCATGGGGCTGCTTCTCCTTCCGTTCAGGCGAGCACGTCGACGAGGACGCCGCCGCCGAGGTCGATGGTCTGGGCGGGCTGGGCGCTGGGGGCGACGTCGCCGCCGAAGTCGTTGCCGCGGGCGCGGGCCGGGGCGCTGCCCGGGCCGGACGTGCCGTCCCGCCCGGGCGCCGAGTCGTCCGCCGCCACCGAGACCGTGAAGGCGCTCAGCTCGACGCCCTGCGCCTCGAGTCGCCGCCGCAGGTC
>CAMPIP010000234.1 GCA_946886425.1 uncultured Actinomycetes bacterium | reverse complement strand
AGGCCCAGCGTGCGGCGGATCCGCTGCACGTCGACGCCGACCACCCCGGAGCCCTCGGCGCGCCCGAAGGCGGCGATCGCCAGCCGCGCCAGGTCCCGCATCCGGTCGTCTTCTTCGGCCGCGATCGCCTCCCGCACCTGCTCGCGCAGGGCGTCCATGTCGAGCCGCTCGCCGGCGCCCAGCTCGGTCCCGGCGCCGCCCTCCGCCTCGGCCTCGCTCTCGTTGACGCCGCGCCGCACCGCCTCCGCCTCGGCGGCGCGGAAGAAGAAGCGGTCGAAGAGCAGCTCGAAGACGCGGCGGTCGTCCTGGGACTTGGCGATCGTCGCCGCCAGCGCCTCGCGGAAGTCGGCCTGCGAGGTCCAGGGCACCTCTTCCAGCGCCGCGAAGGCGTCGAGGATCTCCGAGGTCCCGACCGCGACCCCCTCGCCGCGCAGCTCCTCGCAGAAGGCGAGCAGCTTCGGCGCCAGCCCCGGCGGCCCCGGGTCGGCCTGCGGCCCGTAGGGCGAGCCGGCCACCGGCCTCAGCCCGCCGTCGGCGGCGCCACCGCGCCCGCCGGCCCGGCGAGCTTGACCCCAACCCGCTCGGCGACCAGGTCGATGTCGGTGCGGTGCTTGACGATGATCGACATCGACTGTTCGAAGGTCTCGCGGTCGATGTCCTCGGCGCCCATCAGCAGCAGCGTCCGCGCCCAGTCGATCGACTCGGCGATCGAGGGCGGCTTTTTCAGGTCCAGCGCCCGGACCATGTCGATCACCTCGACCAGCCGCCGGGTCAGCGCCTCCGGCAGCTCCGGGGTGTGCAGGCGGACGATCTCCATCTCCCGCTCGAGGCCCGGGTAATCGAGCCAGAGGTAGAGGCAGCGCCGCTTCAGCGCCTCGGTCAGCTCGCGGGAGTCGTTCGAGGTGAGGACGACGATCGGCATCGTCTTCGCCTCGATCCGGCCCAGCTCGGGGATCGTGATCTGGAAGTCGGAGAGCAGCTCGAGCAGCATCGCCTCGAACTCCTGGTCGGTCTTGTCGATCTCGTCGATCAGCAGCACCACCGGCTCGGGGCTGGCGATCGCCTGCATCAGCGGCCGGGTCAGCAGGAACTCCTCGCTGAAGATGTCGTCCTGGACGTCGTCCCAGCCACCTTGGGCGCCGCCGGCCTGGATCCGCAGCAGCTGCTTGCGGTAGTTCCACTCGTACATCGCCTTCGACTCGTCGAGGCCCTCGTAGCACTGCAGCCGCACCAGCTCGCGCCCGGTCGCCCGCGAGAGCGCCTTCGCCAGCTCGGTCTTGCCGACCCCGGCCGGGCCCTCGACCAAGACCGGCTTGCCCAGCTTCTGGGCCAGGAAGGAGACCAGCGCCGCCGGCTCGTCGGCCAGGTAGCCGACCCCGGCCAGGGCCTCCTTCGTCGCGGCTACGGAGCCATCGGACATGCGGGCGATGATAATCACCGCTCCGTGCTCGCCATCTCCCTGCCGCTCGCCGAGCTCTTCCCGCGCAGCCCCGGCCCCTACGTCGCCCTGATGCTCATCGGGTTCGCGGTCGGCATCCTCGGCCACCTCAGCCGCACCCGGCTGCTGGTCGCCGTCGGCGTCATCCTCATCTTCCTCGGCGCCCTGCTGTTCCCGCTGGCGGCCAACCTCACCACCGACAACCGCCCGACGCCGATCGAGGAAACCAGCGGCGACTTCGGCGAATAGGCCGGTCCCGGTCTACGATCGCAACGTGGGCCGCCTCGACGAAGTCGACCTGACCCCCTCGCTGCGGGCCGAAGAGGAGCAGCGCCAGCTCCGCGAGGCCTGGAAGCGGCTCGCGCAGCTGCGCCTCACCCTCGGCGGCCTGATCGGCGAGGAGCCGCGGCTTGGCCCGCCGCTCTGCATGCTCTTCGAGGGCTGGGACGCTTCCGGCAAGGGCGGCGCGATCAAACGCCTGGTGGCGCCGCTCGACCCCCGCCACGTCCGCGTCGCCCAGTTTGCCGCGCCCAGCGCCGACGAGAAGCGCCACCACTTCCTGCACCGCTTCTGGCCGGCGCTGCCCGGCTGGGGCGGGATGGCGGTGTTCGATCGCTCCTGGTACGGCCGGGTCCTGGTCGAGCGGGTCGAGGGCTTCGCCAGCCGCGAGGAGTGGACGCGCTCCTACGAGGAGATCTCCTCCTTCGAGCGGATGCTCACCGACGAGGGCACGATCCTGGTCAAGTTCTGGCTCCACATCTCCCCCGAGGAGCAGTTGAAGCGGTTCGAACAGCGCGCCCGCGATCCGCTCAAGTCCTGGAAGCTGACCCCGGAAGACTGGGAGAACCGCGAGAAGCGCCCCGAGTACGAGGTCGCGGTCGAGGAGATGCTCGACCTCACCGACCGCCCCCACGCGCCCTGGCACCTCGTCGCCGCCGAGTCCAAGCGCCACGCCCGGGTCGAGGTTGTCCGCACCGTCAGCGAGGAGATCGAAGCCGGGATGCGGCGCTGGGGGCAGGAGCCACCGCCACCGCCCTAGAATGCGCGGTTCACCCATCTTCGAATCACGAGGAGCGATATTCCCTTGAGCCGTTTCCGCACTTTCGGGCTGCTGGCGACGCTGGTCGCGCTGGCGGTCACGCTCGCCGCCTGCGGCAGCAGCAGCAACAGCGACGAAGACCCTCAAAAGGTCGTCGAAAACGCGACGCTGGAAGGGGTGGAAAGCGGCAACCTCGACCTCTCGCTCGGCGTCAAATCGACCGGCGAGGAAGGCGGCGACATCGACGTCAGCCTCTCCGGCCCGTTCCAGGGCAACGACGGTAAGCAGGCGCTGCCGGAACTGGCCCTGACCGCCAGGGCCAACGGCTCCCTCGAGGGCGAAGACGTCGCCTTCGAGGGCGGCGTCACGCTGCTCCCCGACCGCGCCTTCGTCAACTACAAGGGCACCGAGTACGAAGTCGACCCGACCACCTTCGGGTTCGTCAAGTCGGCCTTCGAACAGGCCCAGCAGGGCAGTGGCGAAGAAGCCGGCAACGCCGACCTCAGCGCCTGCCAGGAAGCCGCCGAGGGCCTCCAGTTCGGCGACTTCTTCGAGAACCTCGAAAACGAAGGCAGCGAGGACGTCGACGGCACCAGCACCAGCAAGATCAGCGGCGACGTCAACGTCGGCGGCGCCATCGACGCGCTGATCAAGCCCAGCGGAAACCCCGCCTGCAGCTCGCAGCTGGAAGCGGC
>CAMPIP010000233.1 GCA_946886425.1 uncultured Actinomycetes bacterium | reverse complement strand
CTTCTGCCTGATCACGATGAACCACCACCCGCTGCACATCAACGACGTCTACGCGTCCGGCTCCCAGCAGGGCCGCAACGTGGTGGTCGGGCCGCTGGTCTACTCGCTGGCCCTCGGCATGTCGGTCTCCGACGTCTCCGGGAAGGCGATCGCCAACCTCGCAACCGAAGACCTGAGCCATCCGAACCCGGTCTTCCACGGCGACACGCTCTTCTGCGAGACCGAGGTGCTGGACGTCAAGCCCTCGAGCTCCAAACCGGATCGCGGCGTCGTCAAGGTCCACACGCGCGTCCTCAACCAGGATGGCGTGCTGGTCGCCGAGTTCAAGCGCCTCGTCCTGGTGCCCCGCAAGAACCCGGGCGCCTGAAAGGCCTGGCAGGAGCGGTCGCTCAGTGCGCCTCGTCTGAGGCGTGGGCGGGCGGCCGCGACTCCTCCGCCAGGGAGGTGATCTCGAGCTGGCCCTGGGCCGCGTCTTCGAGCACCTCGGTCGCCTCCTGGGCGGAGCGGGCGTAGAGCTCGACGAGCAGGTGGACGACGATCTGCTCGTCGTCGTGCTTGTGGAAGCGGACGTGGGTGAAGAACTCGCGGACGCCGGCATCGCCGAAGGCGCCGTAGGTGAGGAACTCGATCGCCTCCGGCCCCGAGCAGCTCTCGACCCGGTCCTGATCGACGGTGACCGTGCAGGAGGCGACCCACGGGGTTCCCGCGACCATCCGCTCCCAGCGGTCCTCGATCGGCACCACCCGGTCCTCCTGGAAGGTCAGGTGCGGCTGGTCGTGCATGCAGTCGAGGCACTGGACGACCGATTCCTGCACCTCGTCGATGCCTTCGGCAAGGGCCCCGGACTCGGGGTCGACGCGGCGGATCGCGTCGTAGTGGATCTGGATCTCGAGGCTCTGGGACCAGCAGCGATAGCAGCGCAGCCAGGCCGAGCGGTCCCCGTTGAGCTCGCTCATATACCTATTGAAGCGGGTCGCGGCTTCTGGCCGCCGCGCCGCACTCAGGCCGGGGCGGCGCTTTGCTCGCGGGCGGCGATCAGCTCGACGATCTCGCCCATGATCCGGCTCACCTCGAAGTCCTTCGGGGTGTAGACGCGGGCGACGCCGGCCTCGAGCAGCTTGCGCTCGTCGGCGGGGGGGATGATGCCGCCGACCACGACCGGGACCTCGACCCCGGCCTCCTCGAGCCGGGCCAGCACCTCGGGGACCAGCTCGGCGTGGGAGCCGGAGAGGATCGAGAGGCCGACCACGTCGACGTCCTCGTCGATCGCCGAGGCGGCGATCTGCTCCGGGGTCAGGCGGATCCCGGCGTAGATCACCTCCATGCCGACGTCGCGGGCCCGCAGGGCGATCTGCTCGGCGCCGTTGGAGTGACCGTCGAGGCCGGGCTTGCCGACCAGGATCTTGATCCGGTGGCCGATCGCCTCGGAGACCTCGTCGACCCGGGCGCGGGTCCGCTCGAGCAGCTCGCGATCCGAGGAGGGGGCGGCGCCGCCGACCCCGGTCGGGCCGCGGTAGGGGCCGAAGACCTCGCGCAGCGTCTCCGCCCACTCGCCGGTGGTGGCGCCGGCGCGGGCGGCGGCGATCGTCGCAGGCATGATGTTCTCGTCCGTCCCGGCGACCCGGGCCAGCTCGGCCAGGGCGGCGTCGACCGCGGCCTGGTCGCGGCTCCCGCGCCACTCCTCCAGGGCCTCGATCCGTTCGCGCTCGACGGCGGGGTCGACGGTCATGATGCCGCCGTCCTCGCCGCCGGTCAGCGGCGAGTCCTCGCCCTCGGTGAAGACGTTCTGGCCGATCACCTTCTGCTCGCCGCGCTCGATCCGGCCGACGCGCTCGCGGTGGGACTCGACCAGGCGGGCTTTCATGTACGGGACCGCGGCGACGGCGCCGCCGTTCTCGGCGACCACCTTCATCTCTGCCTCGGCGCCCTCGCGCAGCTCGGCGACCAGGCCGTCCATGACGTGCGAGCCCGCGAAGACGTCCGGGTACTCGAGCAGGTCGGTCTCCTCGGCCAGCACCTGCTGGATCCGCAGGCTCCACTGCTGGTCCCAGGGCCGGGGCAGGCCCAGCGCCTCGTTCCAGGCGGGCAGCTGGATCGCCCGGGCGCGGGCGTCGCGGCCCAGCGTCACCGCCAGGGCCTCCAGCACGATCCGCTGCACGTTGTTCTCCGGCTGCGACTCGGTGAGGCCCAGCGAGTTGACCTGGACGCCGTAGCGGAGCCGCAGGAACTTCTCGTCCTCGACCCCGTAGCGCTCGCGGCCGAGGTCGCGCCACATCAGCGTCATCGCCCGCAGCTTCGCGTGCTCCTCGACGAAGCGGACGCCGGCGTTGACGAAGAAGGAGATCCGCCCGAAGACCTTGGGGAAGTCGGCGTCGGCGACCTGGCCGCGCGCCTTCACCTCGTCGAGCACCGCGATCGCGGTGGAGAGCGCGTAGGCGATCTCCTGGACCGGCGTCGCCCCGGCCTCCTGCAGGTGGTAGCTGCAGATGTTGATCGGGTTCCATTTGGGGATCTCGTTGACGGTGAAGGCGACCATGTCGGCGATCAGCCGCATCGAGGGCTCGGGCGGGAAGGCGTAGGTGCCGCGCGAGAGGTACTCCTTGATGATGTCGTTCTGGGTGGTGCCGGAGAGCTTGTCGAGCGGCACGCCGGTCTCCTCGGCGACCGAGGCGTAGAGGCCGAGCAGCCAGGCCGCCGTCGCGTTGATCGTCATCGAGGTGTTCATCGAGTCCAGCGGGATCCCCTCCAGCAGGGTCTCCATGTCGCCGCGGTGGGCGACCGAGACGCCGACCTTGCCGACCTCGCCGCGGGCGAGGACGTGGTCGGGGTCGTAGCCGGTCTGGGTCGGCAGGTCGAAGGCGATCGAGAGGCCGGTTTGGCCCTTGGCGAGGTTGCGCCGGTAAAGCTCGTTGGAGCGCCGGGCATCGGAGTGGCCGGCGTAGGTGCGCATCACCCAGGGGCGGTCGCGCTCGGGAAGTCTGTGGTCGCTCATGCCGTCAATGATATTTGCGACGCCGAAAGACGCCTTTCAGGCCCGCTTCGCCCGCATCTTTCCGGCCCGGCGGTGTTTAGGCTGCGGAGCCACCTTCACCCTCGTGCCGATGCGAACCCAATCCAAAGCCCTCCTCGTCGCCGTCCTCGGCGCCGCTCTGCTCCTGGCCGCGAGCGCCTCGGCGG
>CAMPIP010000232.1 GCA_946886425.1 uncultured Actinomycetes bacterium | reverse complement strand
GGTCTCGATTACGACCTCGTGGCCGCGGGCCACGAGCGCTTTCCCCAATGCAATCGCCGGGAAAGCATGCCCCGCATCCCCAAACGCCGCCACCAGGACGCGCAGCCGCTCGCCCCGAGCCGCGGCTCCGTCAGGGAGTGTCAAGCCCCTCTCCGGGCCTCGTGAAGACGATCTCGGGGACGTGGCAGTTGGGAGAGGTGCGGAGCAGGAAGCGAACCGCCTCGCCGAGGTCGGACGGCTGGATCATCTGCTCGCCCGGGACCTGTCCCTTGGCGAATTCGGTCATCGGCGTGTCGACGAAGCCCGGCGCCAGCGCCGTGCACTGGATCCCGGCGCCGCCGGCCTCGCGGTGGGTCGACTGGGTGAAGTTGATCACCGCGGCCTTGGTCGCGGCGTAGATCGAGAGCCAGGCCTGGCCGCCTTTGCCGGCGATCGAGGCGGTGTTGACGATCAGCCCCTTGCCATGCTCGGCGCCGGCCTCGCGCAGCAGCGGCAGGCCCTCGCGGGTGCCGAGGATCAGCGCCCGCAGGTTGACCGCCAGCTGCATGTCGAGGTGCTTGGTCTGGATCTGCTCCATCGGGGCCCCGATCCCGACCCCGGCGTTGTTGACGAGCGCGTCGAGGCGGCCGTAGGTGGCACGGTGGGCCGAGAAGACCGAGACGACGTCGTCCTCGTCGGTCATGTTGGCGGCGACCGTGTGGACCTCGAAACCGGACTCGCGCAGTTGGTTGGCGGCCTCCTCGAGCTTCTCGGGGCGCCGGGCCGCGACGGTCAGCGAGTAGCCCTCTTCGCCGAGGGTGCGGGCGATCGCCAGACCGATCCCGCTCGAGGCTCCCGTCACCAGTGCCGCTTTGCCCGCCATCCCCGCTCCTCCTTAGTCGACGCCGCCGCGCACCCTACCGCCCGAATAACATGCCCGGGGATGCGCGCCGCCCCTCGCCTCAGCTTCGCTCTTGCCTGCCTGCTTGCCATCGCGGCCCTGGTCGCCGGCTGCGGCGGCGATTCCGATTCGTCGACCTCCGGCGGCGGCGCCGGCAGCGCCGAGAGCCGGCCGGCGCCGGCGAAAAGCGAGTTCCCGAGCGCTCAGGGCAAGTCCCTGAGCCAGGTGCTGAAGCTCGCCGACGGTCCCGCCGAACTGGTCGTCTCGCCGGCGGCGATGGTCTTCTACGAGGGCGAGAATCGCTTCCCGTTCGGCGTCTTCGAGCGCGACCGCAGCCAGATCGCCGACGCCGAAGTCGCCCTCTACTTCGCCAAGGTCCCGACCCCCAGCGGCAAGCAGTCGAAGGCGGGCGGCAAGGGCCAGGTGGCGAAAGCGAAAGAACAGGCACTCGACGCGCCCGCGGTCGGCCCCTTCCCGGCGAAGATCGAATCGCTGGAGACGAAGCCGGCCTTCCGGGCGAAAACGACCTTCGACGACCCCGACGCGGCCAGCGTCGTCTACTCGAGCGAGATCGACTTCCCCAGCGATGGCGAGTGGCGGGTCGCCGCGCTGGTCAAGGACGGCGACGAGCTGAAGGGAACGCTGGTGGGCAGTGCCTTGGTCGGCGAATTCAGCGACATACCGCGGCCGGGCGACCCGGCTCCGAAGATCCACACCCCAACCCCCGACGACGTCGGCGGCGACCTCGCCCAGCTCACCACCCGCATCCCGCCGGACACCCAGAACCGGGTCGACTACGCCGACGCGCTCGGCAAGGAACCGATTCTGCTCTTGTTCGCGACGCCCCAATTCTGCGAAAGTCGGGTTTGCGGGCCTGTAGTCGACGTGGCCGAGCAGGTCAAAGAGGAAACGGGAGACAAGGCCGCCTTCATCCACATGGAGATCTGGGAAGACAACCAACCCGGCACGAAAGTGCACCCGCAGGTGCGCGCTTTCCACCTGCCGACCGAGCCCTGGCTGTTTGGGATCGACCGCAACGGCGTCGTCACCTCCGTGGTCGAGGGCGCCTTCGGCCTCGAGCTGATGGAAGAAGCGACCAGGAAGGCGATCGCCGGATGAGCGACAAAGCGGCCCCCGACGCCGAGCTGCTCCAGTCCTTTGCCGACGAGGCCCGGCGCCGCTGCGACGTGATCTCCGCCGGCCTCGCCACCGAGACCACCGACTTCGAGACGATGCGCGCCGAAGCCCACGCCCTGCGTGGCACCGCCGGCGTCGTCGGCCTCCGCCGCCTCGCCGAGCTGGCCGGCCTGATGGAGTCCGACCTCGCCGAAGCGAAGACCACCGGCGTGATCCGCGGCGGCCGCGCCCACCAGATAGCCGACGCCGCCAAGGCCCTCGCCGAGGGGGCCGTCGCCGCCGCCAAAGGCGAGGAAGAGCCTCCCGACGTCGGCCGCTCCCTCGCCCAGCTCTTCAGCGCCTAGCCCCCGCATCCCGCGCTAGGCTCGCCCCGAGGGGCGGTAGCTCAGTTGGTTAGAGCACGGGACTCATAATCCCTTGGTCGCTGGTTCGAGTCCAGCCCGCCCCATTTCGATACCTAAACCTGCGCCGCGACGCGATGGGCTAGGGTCGCCGGACGCGGTTTCGCCGCGCCAAACAATTGAGAGGCGGCCCTTTTTGGATCCGATCGGCTACGAGCATTTCACTCCCGAGGGCGGCAGGGGCGGTGGTGTTCGCGCGACTCGTGGGTTCCAGGCTGGCGACACCGTGATGGTCGGGGAGCTCGATGGTGAGGTCGAGCGCAACGATTCCCACGCGACCCAGATCAGCCGGACCAAATGGGCTCGGCATCGTGGCCTCGGTCCGATCGTCAACCATTCCTGCGACCCGAACTGCGGGGTCGAGGTGAACGAGACCGGCGCCTGCGATTTCATCGCCAGGGAGTCGATCTCGGCCGGCGAGGAGATCACCTTCGATTACGCGATGCGCAACTACTCGATCGAGCATTTCCCGGGCGGGTGCCTCTGCGGAGCCGCCAACTGCCGCGGTTCGGTAACCGGCTGGAAGGACCTATCCGCGGAGCGCAAAGCCGACTACGAGGGCTCGGTCGCGCCCTACCTGGTGGAAATCGATCGCGAGCTGGCCGCCAGCCCGACCTGAGCTCAGCTGACGCGGTCGGCGTACCACTGGACGTGCGGCTCGAGCCAGTACTCGCAGATCGAGGTGCGGGAGTTCGCGTAGGACTCGGCGACGCGGATGTAGACGGCTCGCTCGTCCTCGCCGCCGTGCCAGGTCGGTGCCGTGGAA
>CAMPIP010000231.1 GCA_946886425.1 uncultured Actinomycetes bacterium | reverse complement strand
GACCAGGGACGGTTGGGTCCCCCGGGCTCGCGAGGTATCCGGTTGGGGCTTGCTTGGGTCCGACATGAAAAACAGCAGTTTACTCGGGAATGACCCAGGCTTCTCATTTTTTGTCCAAAAGCTGGATTGAAATGAGCATTTTGAGTAATCCTGTCTATCGGGGCCCAGGAGAACGGGCTCGAAGCAGTGATCGCGGGCCCTGACCCTCGGCCGAAACCCCTTTTGACAGGCGAGGGAGGTGAGGTCAGGTGAAGATCACCGTCAGCCCGATGCCGCTGCCGATCGCGAGCATCAAGAAGGGCAACTAGACCTGCCCCGGCAGGTCCGGCCTCGCGGCCCGGACCTGTCCCTCCCAGCGATCAAATTATCCTGTGCATTCGACCGATCCCGGTCGAGCGGATCGGATGCCCACGTGGCGCCGTCCGTCAGTTATCGGAGCCGGCGCGGTCCCAGACGTACAGCTCGACAGCCTCGACGGCGAGCTGCATGAGGCGCTGTGGGGCCAGCAGACCAAGGACTAGCTCGAGCGCGTCTTCTTCGGTGACGCCGGCGTCGACCGCCTCCTCGCCGCGGAAGCCGGCGGCGAGCTTGAGGGCCTCGCGGCGGTTGTCGCCAAGCGAACCGAAGGCGCCCATCAGGAAGTCCCGGTTGGGGACGGGGTGGCCGACCTCGAGCGAGCCGTGCCAGGCGGCGAGCATCGAGAGGTCGTGCTCGTCGAGCTCGGCGATCGCTTTCGCGTAGTGGACCTCGAGCTCGGCCTCGGGAATCTCATCGACCCAGGCCCGCACCGCCTCCCCGAGCAGCTGCCGTCGCGCCTCCCTCCCGATCGAGTCGGCGATGGCACGGACGGCGTCGGCTGGGTCTACGAAACAGAGAGACATTCGCTGGACCGCAATCTAGAGAGGGTGGTAGACGGCAAAAACGGGGCTCTATGCCGCAGTTTGCGGGGTCGGACGCCGCCCGCCTGCATATGGTGAGAGGGGTGCCGCTGAACCTGATCTACGGGCCGCCGAACTCGGGCCGGGCGGGCCTGATCCGCCGCGGCTTCGCCGCCAGCCTCGACCGCGATCCGATCCTCGTCGTCCCCACCCTCGACGACGTCTACGCCTTCGAGCGGGAGCTCTGCGAGGACGGTGCCGTGCTGGGCGGCGCGGCGATGACCTTTGGGGCGCTGTTCCGGACCGTCGCTACCGCCGGCGGCGCCCCGCCCACCGCCGAGCTCTCCCCCGCGCAGCGGCTGCGGGCGATCGCCGTCGCGGTCGAGGCGCGGCGGCGCCAGCTGAGACCGCTGCGGCGCTCGTCCGCGCGCCCGGGCTTCCCGCGCGCCTTCGCGCGCCTGCTCGACGAGCTGCAGGGGGCCGGCATCGCCCCGCGGGCGGTGGAGGCGAGCGCGGCGACCCTGGAGGGATCGGCCTACCTGGGCGACATCGCCGCGCTCTACAGCGGCTACGCCGAGACCCGCGAGTCGCTGGGGCGCGTCGACGCCCACGAGATCGCCCGCGGCGCGATCGAGCTGCTCCGCCGCGACCCATCCTTCTGGGGTGGGCGGCCCGTCTTCCTCTACGGGTTCGACGACCTCACCCCCAATCAGCTCGACCTGCTCGAGGCGTTGACGAAGGCAACCGAGGTGACCGTGGCCTTTCCGTACGAGCCCGGCAACAGCGCCCTGGCCGCCCGTGAGCGCCCGCTCGGCGCCCTGCGCGAGCGGATCGGGGTGGCAAAGGAGACGCGCACCAAGGCGGACCCCCGCAACACCGAGAGCGCCCTGCTCTTCCACCTCGCCCGCGGCTTCGGCGCGGCGGCAGCCGAGCCCCAGCAACCAGACGGCACCCTGACCCTGCTGCGCGCCGCGGGCGCCGACTCGGCCGAGATCGCGATCGCCGTCCGCGACCCGGCCCGGCGCGGGCCGGAGATCGCCGCGGCGCTGGAGCGAAACGGCGTGGCGACGGCGCTGGAGGCGGAGCTGCCGATCCCGGGGACCGCCGTCGGCGGCGCCCTGATCGCCATGCTCGAAGCCGAGTTCGGCGACGGCGGCGCGGCGGCGCTGCTCCGCTACATGCGGCTCGGCTCGGGGCTGCCGCGCGGCTGGGTCGACTGGTTCGAGCGCGACCTGCGGCGGGGCCGGGTCGCCGACGCGGAGACGGCCCTGCAGCGTTGGCAGGGCGCCGATCGGGAGCTGCCGCGCGACCTCGAGCGCCTGCGGGCCGCCGCCGGGCGCTCGGTGGCGGCGCTCGCCGCCGAGGTGGGAGCGCTGGCGGCGCGGATGGCGGCGCGCCCGCTGCGCGGCGAGGGCGACGGCCCGACGCCGGGACGGGGCGACGGCCTCGAGCTGCGGGCCGCGGCGGCAATCGGCGGCGCCCTCGCGGAGCTGGCCGAGCTGGGCCCGAAGGCGCCGCGGCCGGAGGAGCTCGCCGGCACCGTCGCCTCGCTCGGCTTCCGCGCCTGGAGTGGCCCGGTCGAGGGCCGGGTCCGGATCGCCGACCCCTACCGCCTGCGGGCGGGACGCTTCGACCACGTCTTCGTCGCCTCGCTGCAGGACGGCGAGTTCCCGCGTCGCGACCGCGGCGGCGACCCCTTCCTCTCCGAAGCGCAGCGGCAGACGCTGGGACTGGAGGCGCGCCGCGACACCGAGGCCGAGGAGCGCTACCTGTTCCAGGCCTGCCTCTCGCTGCCCCGGGAGCGCCTCTTCCTCTCCTACCGCGACAGCGACGAGAACGGCGCCGCCGAGGCGCGCTCGCCACTGCTCGACGAGGTGCGGGCGCTGCTGGCGCCGGAAGCCGAAGAGGCCGAGACCGACCCGGTCGAAGCGGCGATCACCGTCGGCCGCGACCTCGCCGAGGTCGTGCGGCCGCTAGCCGAAGCCCCCTCCGAGAACGAGCTGGCGCGGGCGCTGGCGGCGCACGGGACCGGCGCCGACGAGAGTGGCCTGCTCGCTGCCGCGGCGGTGGAGCCGGCGCGGCGCGAGCGGCTCCTCGCCCGCCTGGCGACCGCCCGGCGCGCCGAGGCGGCCTCGCGCGCACCCGGCCCGCTGACCAACCCCGCGGTGCTGGCCTCGCTCGCCGCCGTCCCCGCCTACGGCGGCACCACGCTCGAGCAGTTCGACGTCTGCTCCTACCGCTGGTTCGCCGGCCACGAGCTCGACCCCCAGCCGCTTGACCCGATCCCCGACCCGCTGGTCCAGGGCGGCCTCATGCACGCCGCCCTCGACCGCCTCTACAAGGAGCGCCCC
>CAMPIP010000230.1 GCA_946886425.1 uncultured Actinomycetes bacterium | reverse complement strand
CGACGGCGGCGAAGCGCGGCTCGGCGGCGGCTGGGTGCCCGGCCTCGTAGAGGGCCGTCGCGGTCATGAAGTTGACGGAGGGAGTGACGGCCTCGACCCCGGCGGCGATCGTTGCGACGACCTCCTCGGGGTCGGCGCCGCGGCGCAGCAGCGCCTGGCCCAGCGGCAGCACGCTGCCGAGGTAGGCGGGATGCTCGCGCAGGCACCGGGAGAGCAGCTGCTCGGCCCGGGCGGGGTCGCCGCGCTCGGCTTCCAGCTCGGCAAGGCGGACCAGGGCCAGGTAGCTGCCGCAGCCGACCGTCGCCGAGTGGCGGCTGGGGGCGTCGCCGCGCTCCAGGCACTCCTCGAAGCGGGCGGCGGCGGTGTCGAGGTCGCCGGCGGCGCGGGCCAGCAGTGCCTGCTCGAAGACCAGGTCGGTCAGCTCGGGGAAGAGGACGAGGCCCTCCTCGGCCCGCCGCGCCGCCTCCTCGCGGTGGCCGCAGACGCGCAGGCTCTTGACCAGGCGGGTGCTCAGCGAGGGCAGGTAGCCGAGCTGGGCCCGCCGCGGGTCCCCCTCCAGCAGTAGCCAGGCGCGCTGGAACTGCTCGCGGGCGCCCTCGGCCTCGCCGGCCGCGGCGAGCTCGGAGCCGAGGTTGAAGCAGAGGAAGGGCGTCTCGCCGGACTCGGCCAGCTGCCGGCGCAGCAGCTCGATGTTGCGGCGCGACTTCTCCTTGGCGTCGCGGACGGCGCCGAGATAGCCGTAGTGGTCGACCCGGATCGGGGTCGGCTCCAGCCGCTCCGGCAGCCCGCCCGGCAGCCGGTGGGCGATCTGCTCGTGGAGGCGGCCCTCGAAGCGGTACTCGGGGCGGTTGCGGAACAGGCGCAGAGCGTTGTGGGTGACCGCGGTGCCATCGCCGAGCTCGCCGGTGTGGTTGGTCTCGACCAGGTAGAAGGCCTCGCGCCAGGTGCGGCCGGGCAACGCGCGCAGCAGCGGCGCGTCCTCGGCGACCAGCACCTCGTCGGCGTCGAGGTAGAGGATCCAGTCGCCGCCGGCGGCGTCGAAGCTGGCGTTGCGGGCCTCGGCGAAGGAGCCGGTCCACTCGCGTTCGATCACCCTGGCGCCGAAGGAGCGGGCGATCTCCACCGTCGCGTCGCTGGAGCCGGTGTCGACGACGACGATCTCGTCGACCGCGTCGCGGGCCGCGGCCAGCGAGCGCGGCAGCATCTCCGCCTCGTCTTTGACGATCATGCAGAGGCTCAGGGTCAGGCCGGTGGCGGGGACGGCGCGGGCGGCGACGTCGCGCGCCTCGCGCTCGAGCCGGGGCAGCTTGGCGACGAGGGCCGGCGGCAGCGGCGGCGCCTGGCGGCGGCGCTTCGCCTGCTCGAGGTTGTCGCGGGCGTGGGGGAGGTCGGGGTCCAGCCGCAGCGCCGCGCTGAAGAGGTCGGCCGCCGCCTCGCGGACGCCCAGCTCATAGAGGCCGACGCCGGCGTAGTTGAGCAGGACCGGCTCGCGCGGCTCGGCGGCGAGCCCCTCTAGCGCCTCGCGGGCGACGCCGGCGAACAGGGCCGGCAGCTCGCGGGCGGCGGTCCCGCCGGCGGCGCCGAGCCGCGACTCGAGGCTGGCGCGGCGGGCTCTGTAGGCGGCTTCGCGGTCCTCGCGGGGCGGTGCCGGGGGCGGGTTCTCGGTGAGGCGGAGGGCCATCCCTCCCGCTGATCGACCGGCGCCGGCGCGGCCGGAGCGATTGGACGCACGTACGAAGGCGCCAATTCGCAAATACCTCAATCCGGCGATTGAGCCGGGTCGCCGCGAGGCCGAAAGACGGGCGAGCACCCCACCAGGGAGGACCCGATGGAAGCGCCCGCCGACCGATCCGATCAAACCGCACAGCTCTGGCGCCGTTACCGCGACAGCGGCGACCGCGCCGTCCGCGACCAGCTGGTCCTCACCTACGTGCCGCTGGTTCGCCACATCGCCTACCGCAAGGCCCGGGAGCTGCCCAGCTGGTGCGAGGTCGAGGACCTGATCTCCTGCGGGATCGAGGGCCTGATCGGCGCCCTCGACCGCTACGACCCCGGCAAGGGCGCGACCCTCGAGCAGTTCGTCTGGACCCGGATCCAGGGCGCCGTGATCGACAGCCTGCGCCGCCTCGACTGGGCGCCGCGCTCGCTGCGCCGTTGGGAGCGGGAGATGGAGCGGGCCCGCGAATCCTTCGTCACCGCCACCGGCCGGCAGCCGAGCCGGGCCGAGCTGGCCGCGGCGATGGAGATCGAGGTCGGCGAGCTTGAAGACCGGCTGCGCGACCTCGCCGCCACCGACCTCGCCTCGCTGGACGGCCTCACCGCCACCGACGAAGACGGCAGCGTCGCCTTCGTGCAGACGATCGCCGCCGACGACGAGGAGTCCGACCCGGAGGCGCAGGCCTCCCGCACGATCGGCAAGGAGCGCTTCCGCCACGCCTTCTCCCACCTCTCCGAGCGCGAGCGCCGCGTCGCCGTGATGCTCTACACCCAGGAGCGCACCCTCAGCGAGATCGGCGACGAGATCGGCGTCTCCGAGAGCCGCGTCTGCCAGATCCACGGCGAACTGAAGAAACGCCTCCGCACCTCCCTGCGCCGCGACGCCCAGCTCTTCAACGCCACCGCGTAGCGCCCGAGCGCAAGGGACGCGTTACCCGCCCTTCCGCGATAAGTCGATCGGGATCTGGTCGCGAGTTACTCATGGACATAAGAAATAGATATCCAAATAGATATTTATCTCTGGTTTTGCAAGAGGTTGAGATGGTGCTGAAGTGCGGTTGCCCTTTGTCTCGCATAGCAGGACAAAAGACAACCGCGCCCTGATTCGCCGCTGTCATCGCCGGGATAGTCCCCGCACGATGGCGGCGGTTGGATTGCCTCAAGACGGGGCGGGGGCGGTCGATCACCCGGGGCGAATGGATCGTGGGCTTTACATCGCCGCCTCGGGGATGCTCGCGGAGATGGTCCGGCAGGACCAGATCGCCAACGAGCTCGCCAACGCCAGCACCCCCGGGTACAAGGCCGATCGCTCGGCCCAGGGCGGGTTCGATGAACTGCTGCTGCGGAACTCGCGCAGCGGTGCCGCGGTGGGGCCGATCGGGCTCGGGGTGCAGATCGAGGAGACCCGCACCGACCTGGCGCCGGGGGCGATCCGGGACACCGGCAACCCGCTCGACTTCGCGGTCGAGGGGGAAGGCTTCTTCGCGGTGCGGACCGCGGCGGGCGTTCGCTACACCCGCAACGGGCAATTCACCGCCAGCGCCGCCGGCGTGCTCACCGACTCGCTCGGCAACGCCGTGCTGGGGCCGGGCGGGGCGCCGGTGCGGTTGCGC
>CAMPIP010000229.1 GCA_946886425.1 uncultured Actinomycetes bacterium | reverse complement strand
GCCGACGGCGGTGGCGCGGCCGGTGCGGAAATAGTCGAGCAGCACCCAGACCACGAGCGTCGCCATCGGGGCCAGGAACGTGTTGGTGAACGCCAGCGCGGCAAGCTCGTTGGCCGCGAGCGCGCTGCCGCCGTTGAACCCGAACCAGCCGAACCAGAGCAGGCCGGCGCCGAGCAGCACGTACATCGCGTTGTGGGGCAGCAGCGCCTGGCGTCCATAGTCCTTCCGCGCCCCGACGACCAGTGCCGCGGCCAGGGCCGAGAACCCGGAGGCCATCTCGACCGGGACGCCGCCGGCGAAGTCGAGCGTCCCCTGCTGGGCGAGCCAGCCGCCGCCGAAGGCCCAGTGGGCGAGCACGGCGTAGACGAGCACCGACCAGAGCGCCGCGAAGACCATGAAGGCTCCGAACCGCATCCGCTCGACCACGGCGCCGGAGATCAGCGCCACGGTGATGATGCAGAAGGTCCCCTGGAAGGCGAAGAAGACGAGCTCGGGGATGGTCCCTTCGCCGCGCGGCTCGAAGCCGACGCCCTGCATGGCGACGTGGCCGAGGCCGCCGATGATCGCCCCTTCGCCGTCGAAGGCGAGCGAGTAGC
This sequence comes from uncultured Actinomycetes bacterium, assembly GCA_946886425.1. The sequence continues at coordinate 2,758 of CAMPIP010000229.1, read as the reverse complement.
CGATCAGCGCCCAGGAAACTCCGCCGATCGCGATCCCGGCGACGCACATCATGAAGGTGTTGAGCGTGTTCTTGGAGCGGACCAGGCCGGCGTAGAAGAGGCCCAGGGCCGGCGTCATCATCAGGACCAGCGCCGTCGCCGCCAGCATCCAGGCGGTATCGCCGGTGTCGATCGCGGCGATCACGACTTCGCCACCGGGGTCACGGCGGCCTCGTCGGGCTCGCCGGTGCGGATCCGGACGGCCTGTTCGAGCGGCACCACGAAGATCTTGCCGTCGCCGACGTCGCCGGTCCGCCCGCCCTCGCAGAGGGCCTCGACGGTGGTCTGGACGAAGTCGTCGGAGACGGCGACCTCGAAGCGCACCTTCTCGGAGAGCCCCATCTTCACGGTCGTGCCGCGGTAGGTCTCGACCCGGTCCAGCTCGCCGCCATGACCCTGCACGCGGCTGATCGAAAAGCCGCGCACCTCGGCCCTGTAGAGCGCCTCCAAAACGTCGTTCGCCCGCTCCGGGCGAACGATCCCAATCACCAGTTTCACGCCTCTCCTCTCTCCCTACGCCAGCACCGGGGCGCGAGCCTAGACGAACCCGAGCGACGGGGGCAACGCGAGTGCGCCGGGTCAGGCCCGGTAGGCAAGCCCGCTTGCGCGCTCGCAAAGCCCATCGGGCCGGGGTTTGCGGGCCAATACAATTTCGCTCTCGATGTCTCCTCGCGTTCGCAGGCGCCGCCGCGCGCACAAGTCGCCCTGGAAGAAGCTGGCGCTGCCGCTGGCGGCGCTCGGCGTCGCCGTGCTGGTCGCCGGAGGGATCGGCGCCGCCTGGGCGCTCAACGCCTACAACTCGGGACCGCCGCTCTCCAGCCTGCAGCCGGTCCAGAAGGGCCGCTCCTCGGCGATCTACGCCGCCGACGGCAGCCTGATCGGGTTCATCCGCTCCGACAACATCCGCCAGCCGGTCCGCGCCAAGGCGCTGCCGGAAACGCTGAAGCAGGCGACGGTGGCGATCGAGGACAAGAACTTCTACGAGCACGGGGCGATCGATCCCGACGGGATCATCCGCGCCGCCTGGAAGGACGTGCAGGCGGGGGCGATCGTGCAGGGCGGCTCGACGATCACGCAGCAGCTGGTCCGCAACCTCTACATCCAGAACCCGGAGGACACGATCAAGCGAAAGCTCCGCGAAGCCCGGCTCGCGGTCGAACTCGAGGACAAACACGACAAGGAGTGGATCCTCACCTCCTACCTGAACACCGCCCCCTACGGCACCGTCGAAGGGCAGACCGCGGTCGGCGCCGAGGCAGCCGCGCAGACCTACTTCAACAAGCCGGCCAAGGACCTCAACCTGACCGACTCGGCGCTGATCGCCGGGCTGCCGCAGGCGCCCTCGGAATACAACCCCTTCCTCGACCCCTCGGCGGCGAAAAAACGCCGCAACGACGTGCTCAAGGCGATGGAGGAGCAGGGCTACATCACCGCCGAGGAATACGGCGAGGCGGTCGAGAAGGGACTCGGTCTCGATCCCGGCAACAAGTACCAGGTGATCCACGACCGCTTCCTCTTCGACCTCGTCCTGCAGCAGCTGATCGACCGCTACGGGATCAACACCGTCCGCAACGGCGGCCTCAAGGCCTACACGACGATCGACCCCGACCTGCAGGCCGAGGCGCAGGAAGCCGTCGACTCCTGCGGCGTCTGCTATCCGGAAGGCGGCCCGGCCGCCGGGCTCGCCTCGGTGAACCCGGAGAACGGCGAGATCGTCGCCCTCGCCTCGACCGAAGGCTACGCATCGGAATCGCAGTTCAACTACGCCTGGCAGGCGCACCGCCAGCCCGGCTCCTCGTTCAAGACCTTCGTCCTCACCACCGCGATCAAGCAGGGGATCGACCCCCACTCGACCTACTACGACGGCAGCTCGCCGAAGACGCTGGAAACGCCGGGCGGGATCCCCTGGACCGTCAACAACGCCGAGGGGGACGGCGGCGGCACGATGGACCTGGCCAGCGCCACCTGGCACTCGGTCAACGTCGTCTACGCCCAGCTCGACCTCGACGTCGGCTCCGAGAACGTCACCGAGACGGCTGAAGAAATGGGCATCGAAGCGCCGCTGGAATCAGTGCCGGCGGAGGGAATCGGCGGTCTCTCCTATGGCGTGACCCCGCTGGAAATGGCCAATGCCTACGCGACCCTGGCCAGCGGCGGTATCCACCACGACCCGACCGCGATCAGCAAGGTCGAATTCCCCGACGGCAAGGTCGACGAACTCGGCTCCGATTCCGGCGAACGCGTCCTCAGCGAAGGCGAGGCCTACGAAGTGACCAGCATCCTCGAGGGCGTGATCAGCTCCGGCACCGGCGCCGGTTACACCTCGACCGCCTGCACCTCGACGGCGGGCAAGACCGGCACCTCCGAGGAAGAGTCCGACGCCTGGTTCGTCGGCTACACGCCGCGGTTCTCGACCGCGGTCTGGGTCGGCCACCCGCAGACCCGCGAATACACCGGCTACGGCGGATCCACCGCCGGCCCGATTTGGCAGTCCTTCATGGAATCCGCCCAGGGCGGCGAATGCGAGGAATTCGAAGCGCCGGAAAGCATGCCCGAACTCTCCGGCCTCGACAGCGAACACACCTCGTCCTCAGGCTACGAAGAAGACGAATACGAATACGAAGAAGAAGACACCGAAGAGGACGAAGCCGAAGGCGACGAGGAAGCCGAAAAGGAAAACGCCGAAGGCGGCGGCGAAGACAACGCCACCCCAGAAGGC
>CAMPIP010000228.1 GCA_946886425.1 uncultured Actinomycetes bacterium | reverse complement strand
CATCCCGGCAACGATGCCGTCGAAGGCCTCGCAGACCTTGGGGTCGTCGGGGTGGACCTTGACCAGCGGCCAGATGTCGATCGGCAGCACCGTGATGTAGGTGGGCTGGATCAGCTTCGGCTCGACGATCTTGCCCTGCAGGGTGTCGACCAGCCCGGCCCAGTCGTCGTTCTCGTCGGCGTCGTCGCCGGCCAGCTCGGCCAGCTCGTCGCGGCTCGCCGCGTAGATGTCGACGCCGGACTCCTCGAGGATCTCGTCGCGGAGGACGACCCGCGGCCAGGGCGCCGCGAAGTCGATCTCGACCCCGTCGCGCATCACCTTGGTCGTCCCCATCACCTCCTCGACCACGCTGGAGACGAGGACCTCGATGAAGCGCATCACGCCCTCCCAGTCGGCGCCGCCGACGAACATCTCCAGCATCGTGAACTCGGGGTTGTGCTGCGGCGACATCCCCTCGTTGCGGAAGAACTTGCCGAACTCGTAGACGTCCTCGAAGCCGCCGACGATCGCCCGCTTCAGGTAGAGCTCGGTGGCGGTGCGCAGAAAGAGGTCGCGGTCGAGCGCGTTGTGGTGGGTGACGAACGGCCGCGCCGCGGCGCCGCCGGTCAGCCGCTGCAGGACCGGCGTTTCCAGCTCGACCCAGCCGCGCTCGTCCATGTGGTTGCGGATCGCCAGGGTCAGCTTCGAGCGCGTCTTGAAGATCTCCCGCGACTTCTCGTTCGCCATCAGGTCGAGTTCGCGCTGGCGGTAGCGCAGCTCCGGGTCGGAGATGCCGTGGAACAGGTCCGGCGGGTCGAGCAGCGCCTTGGCCAGCAGCGTGAACTCGCGCACCGAGATCGCCAGCTGGCCGCGCTTGGTGACGTAGACCGGCCCCTCGATCCCGACCAAGTCGCCGATGTCGAGCTCCTCGACACGCTCGAAGAGCTCGTCGCCGAGGGTGTCGCGGCGGGCGTACCCCTGGAGCGAGCCGGTGTTGTAGCGGACGTCGAAGAAGACCGTCTTGCCGTGGCCCCGCTTGCCGGTCACCCGGCCCATCACCCGGTAGGTGAACTGCTCGTGCTCGCCCTCCCCCAGCGCCTCCGGGTCGTGGGCGGCCTCGATGTCCTCGGCGTGGGTGCGGCCTTCGAAGGAGTGCGGGTAGGGATCGACGCCGGCCGCGCGGAGCCGCTCGACCTTGGCGCGGCGCTGCGCCTCGCTGGCGGCACCGGAGCGATCGCCGGTCGAATCCGGAGAGCGCTCCTCGGTCCGCTCGGCCTCGGGGGCCTCGCTCATCGAATCGGAGTCAGCTTCATGGAGCGAAGCCGACAGTCACCCGCTCGTCACCTTCATAGTCCTGAAGGGTAGTGGCGTCGCGCAGGAGATCGCGCATCGCCGGGCCGTGGTGAGTGTCGTGCTCCATCGCCAGCTTCCAACCCGAGGGCGTTTCGGAGATCAGCCCGCGGATCACGCCGAGGCCGTCCTCGCCGCAGGACCCGGTCACCGCGATCCGCGGCTCCTTCTGGATCTCGGGCGAGCGCTCGAAGATGGTCGAGTCCGTCACGTAGGGAAGGTTGGCGATCACCAGGTCGACGCCCTCGAGGTCGTCGGGCAGCCCGGTCGCGACCCGCACGTCGAAGTCGATCCCCAGCCGCTCGGCGTTCTCGCGCGCCGCTTCGACCGCCTCGGGCGAGAGGTCGGAGGCGCTGACGCGGAGGTCGGGACGCTCGGAGATCAGGGCCAGGGCGATCGCCCCGGAGCCGGTGCCGACCTCGTGGACGCGGGCGCCCTCGGGCAGCTCGGCACCGACCTCGACCAGCAGCTCGGTCTCGCGGCGGGGCCAGAGGACGCGCGAGTCGACGGCGATCTCCAGCTGGCGGAAGGGGGCGCGGCCGAGGATGTAGGCCATCGGCTCGCGGTCGACGCGGCGGCGGACCCGCTGCTCGATCGCCTCGGCGACCTCGCTCGGCACCTCGCCGGCGCCGTCGACGCGCAGCTCCTCGGGCTTGACGCCGATCGCGTCGGCGACCAGCGTTTCGGCGTCGCCGCGCGCGTTCTCGCAACCGGCGGCGGCGATCCGCTCGGCGGCGTCGTCGAGCACGGCGCTGACAGTGCGCGCCGAAGGTCCGTCCTGACTCTGAATGTCGACAGCCGACATCGAACAACCGCCTCCCTAGTTCACCGCTCTAAAAGACTTGCGCAAGAGTAACAGTCCCCTACTTTGACAGGCTCAACCGCTCGCCGATACCGCCAACTCGGTGCTGGGACGGGAGATGCCGCCGTGGCGGCGGGCGACGACGGCGATCCAGATCGCCCCCGCGGCCATCATCGCCAGGCTCTCCAGCTGCGCCGTGGTCAGCCCCAGCACCGTCTCGGTGTTGCGGCGCAGGAACTCGACCAGGAAGCGCTCGGCGCCCGCGTAGACGAGGTAGATCGCGAAGAGGATCCCGGTCCGGACCCGGTCGCGCAGCTGCCAGAGGATCCAGGCGCCGAGGCCCATCGCCAGCGTCTCGTAGATCGGCGTCGGGTGGACGGCCTGGTCGGTCGGGACGACACCGTCCGGGTAGGACATCGCCCAGGGCCCGTCCCAGGCCTTGCCGTAGTCGCCGTCGCCGGAGAGCTGGCAGCCGCAGCGGCCGATCGCGTAGCCGAGCGCCAGCGCCGGCGCCGCCAGGTCGAGCAGGGCGAGCCCGAGGTAGCCGCGCCACCAGGCCCAGAGGACGACAGCGAGGGCGCCGCCGATCACGCCGCCGTACCAGACCAGCCCCGAGCCGCTGAACAGCGTCCCGAGGAAGTCATCCTTGACGTCGTCGTAGTTCTGGGCCACGAAGTAGAGGCGGGAGCCGACGACGCCGCCGATCAGCGCCGCGAAGCCCATCTCGTACGCCCAGTCCTGGGGCTTGCCAAGCTCGCCGAGCCGCCGCCAGATCAGCGCCCCGGCGGCGAGGAAGGCGAGTGCGAACATCAGGCCGAAGGTCTGCAGCGTCACCGGTCCGATGTTCAGCTCTGGGTACATGCGGGCGGGGCCGCTCCGGGGCTAACCGACGAGCAGGAACTCCAGCAGCGCCTTCTGCGCGTGGAGCCTGTTCTCGGCCTGGTCCCAGACGGCGGACGAGTCAGAGTAAAGGACGTCGGCGGTGATCTCTTCACCCGGGTGAGCGGGCAGGCAGTGCATCACGATCGCCCCGTCCTTGGCCGCCGCCAGCAGGTCGGCGTCGAGCCGGAACGGGGCCAGGTCGGCGCGGCGGCGGTCCGCCTCCCCCTCGTCGCCCATGCTGACCCAGACGTCGGTGTAGATGGCGTCGGCCGCGTCGGCGTCGGCAACAACTTCGCCCGCTCGCTGGCGTTTCTCGGCGAGCTGGCCGAAGCGCTCGCGCAG
>CAMPIP010000227.1 GCA_946886425.1 uncultured Actinomycetes bacterium | reverse complement strand
GGCTTCAACATGCTGCTGCTCTTCTTCCTCGGCCGGCTGCTGGAGCCGGCGTTGGGGACGCCGCGCTTCCTCGCCCTCTACTTCGCCTCGCTGCTGGGCGGCTCGTTCGGGGCGCTGCTGCTCGACCCCAACGCGCTCACGGTCGGCGCCTCGGGGGCGGTCTTCGGCCTCTTCGGCGCCGGCTTCGTTTTGGCCCGCCAGCGTGGCATGACCGGGCTGGCGACCGAGCTCGGCTTCCTGATCGTCTTCAACCTCGTCTTCACCTTCGCCGCCAACAACATCAGTGTGGGCGGCCACCTCGGCGGCCTCGCCGTCGGTTTCCTCTGCGCGCTGGTGATCGTCGCCGGCGAGCGCGGCAAGCTCGGTCCGCGACCTCGTCAGGCCGACCTGGCGGTGATGATCGGAATCGCCCTGCTCGCCGCCTTCGCCGGCGTCACGGTCGCCTGACCGGCGCCCTCAGAGTCACGCAGTCGACGTTGCCGGGCGGGTTGAGCAGCTCCGGGTGCAGGAAGTGCGCCAGCAGCTCGATCCCGTCGACGAGGCGGGGGCCGGGCTCGGCGAAGGTGGCGGCGGGATCGAGCGCGAAGGCGCTGCCGGCGCCGAGGGCGGCGATCTGCTCCCAGTGCTCCATCGCCTGCGCCTGCGCGTCGGCGGCGGAGCCGTCGGGCATCACGATCACCACGTCGGCGCCGAGGCTGGCGAGCTCGCCCCAGCCGACCACGGGCGGGTTCAGACCCGGGTCGCCGGCGACGTCCTCGCCGCCGGCGATCGCGATCATCTCCGGGATCCAGAAGCCGCCGGCGCGGGGTGGATCGAGGTTGCGCAGGGCGACGACCCTCGGCCGCGGCGCTTCGGCGACCGCGGCGCGGATCGTCGCGATCCGTCCCTCCAGCTCTCCGCGCATCTCGTGCGCGTGGGCTTCCATGCCCGTCGCCTCGCCGAGTCGCACGATCTCTTCGAGCATCTCGTTGAGCGTTGCGACGCGCATCGTCGCCCCAATATCGCAGCTCTGGGGAAAACCGCCAGAGGCTCCAGCTATATTGCCGAGGCCGAATGGCGGACGACGTCCCAGCCCGAAGTACGCGGCTTCATAGCCGATGAGCGTTCTCCTGCTCGTCCTCCTCCTGCTGTTGGTCCTGATCAACGGCTTCTTCGTCGCGGCGGAGTTCGCGGTCGTGCGCTCGCGCCGCGCCCGTCTCGAGCAGCTGCGCGACGGCGGCGACGACCGGGCCCGGCTGGCGCTCGACCAGATGGATCACGTCGACGAGTTCGTCGCCACCTCGCAGGTCGGGATCACCCTCGCCTCGCTGGGCATCGGCTTCCTCGGCGAGCCCGCTCTCGCCGAGCTGCTGGAGCCGCTCTTCGGCGGCGTCGCCAGCCACGCGGTGGCGCTCGGCATCTCGATCGCCCTGGCCTTCACGATCGTCACCTTCCTGCACGTGATCCTCGGCGAGCAGGCACCGAAGATGCTGGCGATCGCCCGCGCCGAGCCGACGCTTTTGCGGGTGTCCCGGCCGCTGCGGTTCTTCCGCATCGCCCTGCACCCGCTGATCGTCGCCACCAACGCCCCCGCCAACTTCATCGTCCGCACCTTCTTCCGCGTCGACACCGACGCGGTCGGCGACGAGACGTCGCCCGAGGAACTGCGGCTGCTGATCTCGCGCGGCGCCCAGCGCGGCCGCCTCGACCCCGGCGAGGCGGGGATGCTGGGTGGCGTCTTCCACCTCCACGAGCAGGAGGCGCGCGAGGTGATGACGCCGATTCCGGCGGTGGTCACCGTCGACGTTTCCGACACGGTCGAGGCGGCGCTGCGACGCTGCGTCACCTCCGGCCACGCCCGCCTGGTCGTGATCGAGGACGACAACGCCGACCGCGTCAAGGGAATCGTCCACAACAACAGCCTCGCCCGCGTCTACATGAGCGAGGGGCCCGAGGCCCCGATCGACTCGGTGATCCGCGACGCCCTGATCGTCCCGGAGACCCGCCCCCTCGACGACCTCCTCCACGACCTGCAGGTGCAGCGGACCTCGCTCGCCGTCGTCGTCGACGAGTACGGCCGCACGGTCGGCATCGTCAGCGTCGAGGACATCCTCGAGGAGGTGGTAGGGGAGATCGAGGACGAGACCGATCCCCGCGCGGCGGCCCTGCGCCGGCTCGCCAACGGCGACTGGTTCGTGCGCGGCCACGTCTCGCTCGGCGACCTCGCCGACGCCGGGATCGAGTTGCCGGTCGACACGGACGCCTTCAACTCGGTCGGCGGCTACGTCTTCGGCGAGCTCGGGCGGCTGCCCAAGCGCGGCGACTCGATCCAGGCCAACGGCTACACGATCCGGGTCGAGGCAGTGCGCGAGAACCGCATCGAGGCGGTCCGCATCAGCGGTTCCGTCCGTCCCGCCGCCTAATTTCCCCGGGCAACCCGCACCCCCGGAAATGTTGGAGGTACAGCATGTGGGTTGTCCGCTTGACCGACAAGCAGCTCGAGGTCCTGAGGGCCCTGCTGCGTGCCGAGGAGCATCTCGGCCCCGCCTTGAAAGGCTCGATCGAGGCACTCGACCTGGCCCGCTGGGACGAGCTTCCCGAGGCCGAACTTCCCTGGGAGGAGATCCAGATCGCCGCCCGCCGCCAGGGCATCTCCGAGGCTGACGTGATCTGGGACCTATCCGGAAAAAGGAAGGCTGCGAAAACCGAGTAGTTCAGCGGTTTGCAGCCGCCTCAATCGTAGGAATAGAACCCAGCGCCGCTCTTGCGACCCAGCTTGCCTTCGCCGACCATCTCGACGATCAGGCCCGGGGGCTGGCTGGCCGCCTCGCCGTTCTCGGCGTAGAGGGCGTCGCCGATCGCCTGCGAGACGTCGAGGCCGACGAAATCGAGCAGGGCCAGCGGGCCCATCGGGTGCCCGGCGCCGAGCTTCATGCAGGTGTCGACCTCGCCGGCCTCCATGCCGGTCCGCTCGATCATCCGCACCGCTTCGAAGAGGTAGGGGAAGAGCAGCCGGTTGACGACGAAGCCGGCCTGGTCGGGGACCTCGACGGCGGTCTTGCCGAGCGCCGCGCACCAGGCCAGCGCCTGCTCGCGCGAGCCGGCGGCCCCGTCCGGGAAGCAGACCTCGACCAGCTTCATCCGCGGCACCGGGTTGAAGACGTGCAGGGCGAAGAGCTTGTCGACGCCGGCCGCGTCGGCGATCGCGGCAATGTTGAGCGAAGAGGTGGTGGTGGCGAGGTCGGCGTTGGGACAGGCAGCGGCGATGGTCTTCAGCAGCTCGCCCTTCGGCGCGACCTCCTCGACGATCGCCTCGACGATCACGTCGCAGTCGGCGAGGTCCTTGGGGTCGGTGGTGACCCGCAGGCGCGACGGCTCGGCGCCCTCGATCTTGGCG
>CAMPIP010000226.1 GCA_946886425.1 uncultured Actinomycetes bacterium | reverse complement strand
GACCTGGATGACGCGGCGGATCTCCTCGTCGCGCCCGATCACCGGGTCGAGCTTGCCGGCCTCCGCCTCGGCGGTCAGGTCGCGGCCGAATTTCTCCAGCGCCTGGGCGGTGTCCTCGGCGTTCGGCGAGGTCACCCGGCCCGGCCCCTGCACCGCCTTGATCGCCGGCTCCAGCTCCTCGCCGCCGGGAAGCAGGTCGGAGACCCCGGAGCCGTCCTCGGCCAGGGCCAGCAGCAGGCTGCCGACGGTGATGTACTCGTCGCCCGCCTTCGCCATCTCCCGCTCGGCCGCCTGGAGGACGCGGACCAGGTTCGAGGAGGGCCGCACCTCGGTCGTCTCGCTCAGCTTCGGCAGCTCCTCGACCGCCTGCACCGCGCGGGCGGTGATCGCGCCGGCGTCGGCGCCGAGCTTCTGCAGGATCGGCACGGCCAACCCGCCTTCCTGGCGCAGCAGGGCGACCAGCAAGTGGGCCGGGGTGACCTCGGGGTTGCGCCGCTCGGCGGCGAGGGCCTGCGCGGCCGCGACCGCTTCCTGGGACTTGACAGTGAATCGATCCGGCTGCATCAGCTCTTCCTTCCCTTCGTCCAGGCCTGCGCTTCCAGCTCTTCGGCACGGCGGCGCGTTCGCTCCAGCTCGACTTTCATCTTCTCCAGGCGCTCTTCCAGCGCCAGCACCGCCTCGACCCCGACCAGGTTCAGCCCCTCGGCGGTCATCCGCTGGATCCGCCGCAGCCGCTCGACGTCGTGCTGCGAGTAGAGCCGGGTGTTCTTCGGCGAGCGCTTCGGCGCGATCAGCCCGCGCGCCTCGTACATGCGCAGCGTCTGGGGGTGCATCTCGGCCAGCTCGGCGGCGACGGAGATCATGAAGACGCCCCGGCGGTCGTCGATCGAGACTTCCACGCGCCGCCGTTCCGCCGTCATCACGCTCCCGCCTTGCGCAGCAGCTCGGCTCGCGGGTCGGTGCCGTTGAAGGCCTCGGCCAGCTTCTCGGCCGCCTCCCGCTGCTCCTCGTTGAGCTCCTTCGGGACCTCGATCTCGAGCCGGTAGCGGATGTCGCCGTTGCCCTTGCCTTTCGGCCGCGGCGGGCCCTCGCCGCGCAGGCGCTGGACCGAGCCGTGCTTGGTCCCCGGCGCCACCTTGATCTTCTTGGTCCCGTTCAGGGTCGGCACCTCGATCGTGCCGCCGCGCAGCGCCTCCGGGATCGTGATCGGCACCGTCACCTCGAGGTTGCCGTCGTCGAGCCGGGCGAAGACCGGCGACGGCTTGACCCGGGTGGTCACGTAGAGGTCGCCGGGCGGACCGCCGTGCGGCCCCGCCTCGCCCTTGCCGGCGAGCCGGATCCGGGCCCCGTCCTTGACCCCGGCGGGGATGTTGACCTTGTAGCGCTTGGTCTGCTGGGTGAGGCCGGAGCCGCCGCAGGTGGGGCAGGGGTCCTCGATGATCTGGCCGGCGCCGCCGCACTGCGGGCAGGGCTGGCTGATCGAGAAGAAGCCCTGACTCTGGGCGTCGATGCCGCGCCCTTCGCAGCGCGGGCAGGTGACCGGTCCGGTGCCCGGTTTGGCACCGCTGCCGTGGCAGGTCGGGCAGCGCCCGGCCTTGGGAACGGTGACGCTGATCTGGGCCCCGGCGATCGCCTGGTCGAAGCCGAGCTGGACTTCGGTCTCGAGGTCGCGGCCGCGCACCTGCTGGGTCTGGGCCCGGCCGCCGCCGCGGTTGAAGAGCCCGGAGAGCATGTCGCCGAGATCGCCAAAACCGGCGCCACCGGCGCCGCCCCCACCGAACGGGTTGCCGCCGCCCGGGAAGGGGCCGCCGGGCCCGCCGAAGCTCGCGAACTGGCCGCCCTCGTCGTACTCCTTGCGCTTCTCGGAGTCGGAGAGGACGTCGTAGGCGGCGGAGATCTCCTTGAATTTTTCCTCGGCCTTCTCGTCCCCCTGATTGCGGTCAGGGTGATATTTCCGGGCCAGTTTCCGGTACGCCTTCTTGATCTCCTCGTCGGTCGCCTTCTTGGAGACGCCGAGCGTCTTGTACAGCTCGTCAGCCAATCGTTCTCCTACTCGCTAACGACCACCCGGGCCGGCCGGACCAGCTGCTCGCCGAGCCGGTAGCCCTTCTGCATCACCTCAACGACGGTGCCGCTCTCGGCCCCCTCGACCTTCAGAGTCGAGAGCGCCTCGTGGGCGGTCGGATCGAACTTCTCTCCCTTGGGATCGAGTGCCTCGACCCCGGCCCGCGAGAGCGCCTCGCGCAGGCCGCGGAAGACCAGGAGGACGCCATGAGCCAGAGCGTCCTCCGAGTCCCCCTCGGGATCGAGCCCCTCCGCCTCGATCGCCCGCTCGAGATCGTCGAGCACCGGCACCACCTCCCGGACAACCTCACTCTTGCCCCGCAAACTCGCGGCCTGCACCTCGCCGGCCATGCGCTTGCGGAAGTTCTCGAAGTCGGCCTTCGTCCGCTTGGCGAGTTCGAGGTACTCGTCGCGCTCCCGACTCGTATCCGCAAGGAGCGCGTCGAGGTCCTTGTCGACCGCCTCACCCGCGGGTGACTCCGATGGTGAGCTCTCCCGCAGAGCGGGAGAGTCACTGTCGGAGGCAGGACCCGCGGGCGGGCGCTCGGTGAACTCCTCGTCAGCCCTCACTTGCCGTCGCCCTCGTCGACCACTTCGGCGTCGACGACTTCCTCATCGTCGTCAGCGGTCGCGTCACCCTCGGCGCTCGCCCCGTCAGGCGTCTGCTCGGCCTGCGCCGCCGCGTAGAGCTGCTCGGAGACCTTCGTCATCGCCGCGTTGAGCGCCTCGGTCTTCGCTTTGACCTCCTCGGCGCTGCCCGCGTCGAGCGACTCGCGCACCTCCTTGATCGCGGCGCGCACCTCCTCCTTGGAGCCGTCGTCGACTTTGTCGCCCGCCTCCTCCAGCGCTTTCTCGGACTGGTAGGCGGCGTTCTCGGCGATGTTGCGGGTCTCGGCCAGCTCGCGCTGCTTGGCGTCCTCCTCGGCGTGCGACTCGGCGTCGGAGACCATGCTCTGGATTTCCTCGTCGGAGAGGCCGGAGCCGGATTTGATCTCGATCTTCTGCTCTTTGCCGGTGCCTTTGTCGGTCGCGGTCACATGGATGATCCCGTTGGCGTCGATGTCGAAGGTGACCTCGATCTGCGGCATGCCGCGCGGCGCCGGCGGGATCCCGGTGAGCTGGAATTTGCCGAGGCTCTTGTTGCCGCTGGCCATCTCGCGCTCGCCCTGGAGGACGTGGATCTCGACCGAGGGCTGGTTGTCCTCGGCGGTCGAGAAGACCTCCGACTTCTTGGTCGGGATCGTCGTGTTGCGCTCGATCAGCTTCGTCATCACGCCGCCTTTGGTCTCGATGCCGAGGGTCAGCGGGGTGACGTCGAGCAGCAGCACGTCCTTGA
>CAMPIP010000225.1 GCA_946886425.1 uncultured Actinomycetes bacterium | reverse complement strand
TCGAGGATCTTGAAGCCCTCGTCCTCCCAGGCGCCCGGGATGCGGAAGATCGCGATCGTCTCGCCGGGGTCCTTGCCGAGCTCGAGGCAGGCCTTGATCACGCCGCGGGCGACGATGTCGACGCGGGTGTTGGAGACGATCGACATCATCACCGCGATCTTCTCGACGCCGTCCTTTTCGAGCACCTCCTTGGCCAGGCCGCAGGCCTTGGCGACGGAGGGGTTGCCGCCGATCTCGGAGTAGTTGGCCGGCTTGCCGCCCTGGTTGCGGACCGCGTCGGTGAGGGTCAGCGAGCCGCCGCCGGCGCCGATCACGAGGCCGAGGTTGCCGGTGAAGCCGTGGTCCTTGCCCTGGATCACGCCGCGGTGGTCGGCGGAGTCGATCGCGGCGACGTTGCGCTCGAAGTCGGAGGGCTCGTAGGTCTCGCGAGTGTCGTCCTCGGCGATCTCGAGCCGCTTGCGCAGCAGGCCCTTCTGACGGCCGACCGCCTCGTTCTCCATCTCCATGTGGGCGTCGAGGGCGACGAAGGAGCCATCGGTCAGCTCGGCCAGCGGGTTGATCTCCGCCAGGGTCATGTCGTAATCGCGGAAGAGACGGGCGAGGCGGGCGAGGATCGGGGTCGCCCGGTTCAGCTGCGAGCCGGTGACGCCGGTCGCGGCGACGACCTGCTTGGCCTCGAAGTCGGGAATCGGGAAGAGGTTGGAGACGTGGCCTTTGCCGACGTGGTCGGGGTGGGTCTCGGCAACCTCCTCGATGTCGATCCCGCCCATGTCGCTGAACAGCATCAGCGGCCGCTTCGCGGTGCCGTCCCAGACGACGCTCGCGTAGTACTCCTGTTTGACCTCGGCTTTGGGATCGACGAGGACGCCGCGGGGGACGTGGCCGTTGATCTCCAGCCGCAGGATCGCCTCGGCGTGCTCGGCGGCCTCCTCCGGGGTGTCGGCGAACTTGACGCCGCCGGCCTTCATCCGGCCCCCGGTCAGCACCTGGGACTTGATGACGACGGGACCGCCGATCTCCTCGGCGGCCTGGCGCGCCTCCTCGGCGGTTTTGCAGAAGCCGTACTTGGTGACGGGGATACCCGCCAGCTCGACGATCTGCCTGGCCTCGAACTCGTAGAACCTCATCAGCGGCGCGGAACCCTATCCAAACCGCTCCCGGTCACGGGTTTTCCCCGCTGCCGCCAGAGCCGTTGGAATACTGCCGGGACCGAGTCCGTCCCCGAGGGAGGAAGATGAGCGTCCCCATCCGCAGTGTCCTGGCAGTCGCCGTTCTGGCCGCCGCGGGCCTCGTCGCGGTCGGTTGCGGCGAAACCGTGATCGACGACGTCAAGGCCGAGGGAGCGATCCAGAGCAGCCTCGAAAAATCGCTTCATGAAAAGATTCAGTCAGTCGACTGCCCATCCGACCAGGAGGTCGAAAAGGGCAAGACGTTTACCTGCCAGGTGAATTTCTCCCAAGGCAAGCAGGCAACCGCGACTTTGAAGATCCTCAACGAGGACGCCGACGTCAGCCTCGTCGGTCTCAAACCGAGCAACTAGAGAGAGGCGAATGAGCGACTTGACCATGGCCCCCGCGCCGACCACCCATGCCAAACTGCTCTCCTGGGTCGAGGAGATCGCGTCGCTGACGCAGCCCGACTCGATCCACTGGTGCGACGGCTCCGCGGAGGAGTACGACGCCCTGGCGCAGACCCTTATCGGCGCCGGCACCTTCGAGCGCCTCTCCGACGCCAAACGGCCGAACTCCTACCTCGCCCTCTCCGACCCCGCCGACGTCGCCCGGGTCGAAGACCGCACCTTCATCTGTGCCGCGACTGAGGAGCAGGCCGGCCCGACCAACAACTGGCGCGACCCGGCCGAGATGCGGGAGACGCTGAACGGCCTCTTCAAGGGCTGCATGGTCGGCCGGACGATGTACGTGGTGCCGTTCTCGATGGGCCCGCTCGGCTCCGATATCTCCGAAATCGGCGTGCAGCTGACCGATTCGGCTTACGTCGCCACCAACATGCGGATCATGACCCGGATGGGCAAGGCCGCCCTCGACGTGCTCGGCGATAACGGCGAGTTCGTCCCCTGCGTCCACTCGGTCGGGATGCCGCTGACCGAGGGCGTCGAGGACGTCTCCTGGCCCTGCAACGAGGACAACAAGTACATCGTCCACTACCCGGAGACGCGCGAAATCTGGTCTTTCGGCTCCGGCTACGGCGGCAACGCCCTGCTCGGCAAGAAGTGCTTCGCGCTGCGGATCGCCTCGGCGATGGCCCACGACGAGGGCTGGATGGCCGAGCACATGCTGATCCTCAAACTCACCTCGCCCGAGGGTGAAGTCAAGTACGTGACCGGCGCCTTCCCGTCGGCCTGCGGCAAGACCAACCTGGCGATGCTGATCCCGACGATCCCGGGCTGGAAGGTCGAGACGATCGGCGACGACATCGCCTGGATGAAGTTCGGCGAGGACGGCCGCCTCTACGCGGTCAACCCCGAGGCCGGCTTCTTCGGCGTCGCTCCCGGCACCGGCGAGGGCACCAACCCCAACGCGATGCGGACGATCGAGAGCAACTCGATCTTCACCAACTGCGCCAAGACCGACGACGGCGACGTCTGGTGGGAGGGGATGACCAGCGAGGCCCCGGAGCATCTGATCGACTGGCACGGCAACGACTGGACGCCGGACTCCGACAAGCCGTCGTCCCACCCGAACGCCCGCTTCACGACGCCGGCCAGCCAGTGCCCGACGATCGCGCCCGAGTGGGAGGACCCGGCCGGCGTGCCGATCGACGCCTTCCTGTTCGGCGGTCGCCGCGGCAGCGTCGTGCCGCTGGTCCACGAGGCCTTCGACTGGGAGCACGGCGTCTTCCTCGGGGCGACGATGTCCTCCGAGAAGACCGCCGCGGCCGCCGGCAACGTCGGCGAACTGCGCTTCGACCCGATGGCGATGCTGCCCTTCTGCGGCTACAACATGGGCGACTACTTCGCCCACTGGATCAAGGTCGGCCAGCGCGAGGGCGCCCAGCTGCCGCGGATCTTCTACGTCAACTGGTTCCGCAAAGACGCCGACGGCAAGTTCCTCTGGCCCGGCTTCGGCGAGAACAGCCGCGTCCTCGAGTGGGTCTTCCGCCGCTGCGAGGGCAAGGCCGACGCGGTCGAGACCGCGATCGGGCTGCTGCCCAGCGAGGGCGCGATCAACACCGAGGGCCTCGATATCTCCGCCGCGGCGATGGCCGAGCTGCTCTCCGTCGATGAGGAGTTGGTCAAGCAGCAACTGCCCCAGCTGCGCGACCACCTGAACAAGTTCGGCGACAAGCTGCCGGCCGAGCTGAACGAGCAGCTCGCGGCGCTCGAGCAGCGCCTGAGTTGAACCGCATCACCCGAAGCGCCGGGGCCTTCGGGCCCCGGCGCGGCGGGCGCCCCCC
>CAMPIP010000224.1 GCA_946886425.1 uncultured Actinomycetes bacterium | reverse complement strand
GTACATCGGCGGCGTCGAGCACGCGATCCTGCACCTGATGTACGCGCGCTTCTTCGCCAAGGCGCTCGCCGACCTCGGCCACGTGGGCATCCAGGAGCCGTTCGCCAACCTCTTCGCGCAGGGGATGATCACCCGCGACGGGGCGAAGATGTCGAAGTCGCGCGGCAACACGGTCAGCCCGGCCGAGTACGTCGAGCGCTACGGGGCCGACACCGCCCGCACCTACGTCTGCTTCATGGGCCCGCCGGAGCGCGGCGGCGACTGGTCCGACGAGGGCGTCGAGGGCGTCAACCGCTTCCTCTCGCGGCTCTGGCGGCTCTGCGAGGAGGTCGCCGAGCGGACCGAGCCGGGCGAGCCGGACGATCCCACCGGCGCCGCCCGCGAGCTGCTCGCCAAGGCCCACTGGGCGATCGACAAGGCGAGCCGGGACTTCCAGCGCGGTTTCCAGTTCAACACCGTGATCTCGGCGGTGATGGAGCTGGTCAACGACGCCTACCGGCTCAAGGACGGTCTCTACGGGGACCCCGAGGGCGGCGCCGCGCTGCGCTTCGCGACCGCCACCGCCGCCTCGCTGGTCTTCCCGTTCGCTCCGCACCTTGCCAGCGAGGTCTTCGAGCGGCTGACCGGCGAGCGCGTCTGGGAGCGGCCCTGGCCGCAACCGGACCCGTCCCTTCTCGCCGCCGACACGGTGACCCTGGTGGTCCAGGTCAACGGCAAGCTGCGCGATCGAATCGAGGCCGCCGCCGAGGCCTCGCAGGAGGAATTGCTGGCGCTGGCCCGGGCGAGCGAGAAGGTCAGGGGTCACCTCGACGGCAAAGAGGTGGTCAAGGAGATCGTCGTGCCCGGCAAGCTCGTCAACCTCGTGGTGCGCTGAGTCTTTCGCGCGCGCTCCGTCTTTTCTGGTACAAAGCGCGCCGATGCAAGTCAGGAGACTCAGCGATGCCCCGGTCGAGGAATGGCACCGCCTTAGCGCCCACGTCCTCATGGACGCCGGCGAACTCGGTTCCCGCAACCTCTCGGTGACCTGGCTCTCAGTGCCTGCCGGCGCCGAACAGAGCCTGCACACTCGCGAGGACGGCGAGCAGGCCTACGTCGTCGTCCGCGGCGCCGGCAGGATGTCGGTCGCCGGCGACACCCAGCGGGTCGAGGAGGGCGACCTGATCCTGGTCCCGCCCGCCACCGACCACTCGGTCAGCAACGACGGCGACGCCGAGCTGGCCTGCGTCTCGATCCAGTCGCCGCCGGTCTCGGCGGCCGAGCTGTACAGCGACCAACTGGCCGAGGTCGCCGGTTACACCGAGGACGACGATCTGTAGCTGAATCGTTTGTTTGAGCGCACCACGCGTGCGCTCATCCCTGGCAGGCTCGCGGCATGCCCGAGCTGAGCCGAACCCAGGTGCTGGTCTACGGCGCGATCGCCGTGGCGCTGCTGTTGGTCGGGGCACGGGCGATCCGAGCCGAGGGCGGTGGCGAGAGCTCGTTCGGGGGCGAGGCCGCGTACGGCGAATCGTTCGGGGGCGGGACCGGGGGCGAAAGCGAAGGCGGGTTGGCCCTCGACGGGCAGGCCGGCGACGTGGTGGTCGACGTCGCCGGAGCGGTGGCGCGGCCCGGCGTCTACCGGCTCCCCGCCGGCAGCCGCGTCGAGGACGCCGTGCGGAGGGCCGGCGGCGCCACCGCGAAGGCGGAGCTGGAAGCGATCAATCGGGCGGCTCGGCTGGCCGACGGGCAGCAGGTCGTCGTCCCGGAGCGGCTTCCCGGCGGGACCGCCGCCGGGCCGGGAGCCAGCGTGGAAGCGGCGCCGATCAGTCTCGGCACCGCGACGGTTGAGCAGCTCGACACGATCGACGGGATCGGCCCGGTGACGGCGCAGAAGATCGTCGAGTTCCGCGACCAGCACGGCGGCCTCGCCTCGGTCGACCAACTCGATGAGTTGAGCGGGATCGGGCCGGCGACGATGGAGTCGCTGCGCGCTCGGCTGCAGCCGTAGCGGTGCGGACGCCACGGCTCTCGCTGCCGCTGCTGCTGGCGATCGCCGCCCTCGTTGCGGTCGCGGTGGCCCGCTCCGGGGATCTTCGCGAGCGCGCCGAGGAGGGGCTCGGGCGCGGCATGCCAGCCCGGGAGGCGGCGCTTGCGCGCGGCTTCGTGCTCGGCCAGGACGACGGCATCGACGCCGGGACCGAGGAGGACTTCCGGCGGTCCGGGCTCTCCCACCTGCTCGCCGTCTCCGGCCAGAACGTCACCCTGCTCGCCCTGCTGGCGATGCCGGTGCTGGCAGCCCTCGGCATCCCCCTGCGCGAGCGGCTGGTCTGGGTCCTGGCGCTGATCGCCATCTACGTCCCTCTGGCGGGATCGGAGCCGTCGATCCAGCGGGCCGCGGTGATGGGCGCCGCCGGTCTGATCGCGACGCTGGCGGGGCGTCCCAGCTCGCGGCTCGTCGCCCTGATGCTGGCGCTCACCGTCACCCTGGCCATCGACCCCGGCATCGGCTCCGAGGTCGGCTGGCAGCTCAGCTTCGCCGCCGTCGCCGGCATCTTCGCGCTCGCCACG
The DNA here is from genome assembly GCA_946886425.1 of uncultured Actinomycetes bacterium. The sequence goes on along the minus strand of CAMPIP010000224.1, from coordinate 908 downwards.
CCATTGCGGCGGGCGCTCCTCGCCCGGCTCGGGCCGGGCCACGCCCGCGGCGCTCTTGCCGAGGGTTTGGCGGTGACGGCGGCGGCGACGCTCGCCACCGCGCCGCTGATCGCCTTCCACTTCGAAACCCTCTCGACGACGACCCTGGTCGCGAACCTGCTGGCGATGCCGGCGGTGGCCCCGGCGATGTGGCTTGGCATGGCGAGCGCCGCCGCCGCCCAGGTCCCGGGGCTGCCGGTCGAGCCGCTCAACGCCGCGAATGCGGTCCTGCTCGCCTACGTCGCCCAGGTGGCGGCCTGGTGCGGCGGCCCGTCCTGGGCCGAGATAGGGGTACGGCTCGGCCCGGGCGGGCTGCTCGGGGCGTACCTCGGGCTCGCTGCCGCAAGGTGGATCGCGGCCGGGATGGCGCGCCGTCGCCGCCTTGCCCGGGCGCGAGATGGCATCGACACGGCGGTTGCTCGCCGCGGCTATGCCGCGGCGCCGCGCGAAAGGCTCGCCGCGCCGCCGCCGCTTGCCGTCGCGGGCGTCGGCCTCGCCCTCGTCGCCGGGCTCTGGACATGGGGCTCCTCGCGGGGAGGTGCGGATGCGGCGGCCCCCGCCGCCGGCCTTCGCGTCGAGGTCCTCGACGTGGGCCAGGGCGACGCGATCCTGCTGCGGCCCCGGGCGGCGGCGCCGGTCCTCGTCGACGGGGGACCTCCCGGTGAGGACCTGGCGGAGCGCCTGCGAGGGGAGGGCGTCGGGCGCCTCGCCGCCGCGGTCGCCACACATGACCAGTCCGATCACACGGGCGGGCTAACCGAGCTGTTCGGTCGCCTGCCCGTGGAAAGGCTCGTCTACGCCCGGGTGGGGAGAGAGCTGCGGGATCGCGCCGCCGCGGCGGGGGCGGTCCCGACCAGGGTTGCCGCCGG
>CAMPIP010000223.1 GCA_946886425.1 uncultured Actinomycetes bacterium | reverse complement strand
CACCGTGAAGAACCCGCAGCGCGCCCTCGACGACCTCCTGGCCGAAGTCCCCAGCCTCGGACGGGCCGATCAGCAGGCGCAGCTCGAGGCGCTCCTCCCAGACCTTCGCCCCGCTGCGTTCGATCCCGCCGTGCTGCGCGCCTGGGCCGCCTGGGACCTCCAGCACGGCCTCCTGAAGCGCCCGATCGACGTGAACGCGGCCTTCAGGCTGCGTTGAGCAGTTGCTCGACCAGCTGCGGCATCTCCCGCGCCAGCCGCGAGCGCGGCACGACCAGGTCGACCCCGGCGGCGTCGGCTGCCTCGCGCGTCTCGACCTCGACGTGCGAGTAGTAGCCGAGCACCGGCACCCCGAGCCCAACCAGCGCCTCCGGGTTCTCGGCGTCGAGGTCGGCGACGATCAGCTCGGCCCGGTCCAGCGGCGCCTCCTGCAGCGAGGGCGACAGCGTCACCTCGTGGCCGGCGGCGCGCAGGGTCGCCTCGACCTTGCTGCCCATCATCAGGTCGGCGGCCACCGCGACTACCCGCGCCATCGGCCCGCCACCTAGATCGAGCGGCGCTGGCGGAACTCCTGGCGCACGCTTTCGGGCCGGCCCCACATCTGCACGACCTCGGCCCGGCCCTCGCGCACGTCGGTGACGCGCAGCTCGCCGGCCACGCCTTCGCGATCGAGCTTCTCGAGGACGCCCCTGACCGACTGCGGCGCCGCCGCATGCCCGAAGCTGCGGGCGATCAGCAGGTGCCAGTGCCAGTCCGCCTTGGAGTAAGGCTGGGCGTTGACCTGGCTCAACGAGACGGCGGTGTCGATGTAGAGGTCCTCGTCCTCGATCCGCATGTCGAGCTCGAGGTCGGTCCAGTCGGGCGGCAGCGCGTCGAGCACGCCCTGGAAGTCTTCGGCGAGAGCCACGGCCGCAAGCCTAGCGCGGCAGCTCCTCGCCCCCGAAGCGGCGGCGCAGCTGGCGGTGCCGGTGCCGGAAGGTGGCGGCGAAGAGCGGCCGCAGCAGCGCCCCCGGCAGTGGTGGCCGCGGCTCCCAGGCGACCCGGTCGACGACCACCGTGCCGGCGCCACCGGCGACGATCGTCCGCTCGTGCTCCCAGAGCCGCTGCGAGAGCATCGTCGAGCGCTCCAGGAAGCCGCGCTCGGGGTCGATCCGGACCAGGCCGATCGCGTCGTAGTCGATCGGGACCAGGCCGAACAGCAGCAGCCAGCTGCGGCCGACCGGCCCCGGCTCCAGCGCCTGCAGGTCGAGGCCGTCGAGGCCGCGCGGCACCGTCATCCGGAACCAGGGTCCGAGCTCGCCGTTGATCCCCTCGGCGCTGAGCGCCCAGGTGGCGACCGCCGCCGGCTCGGCGGCCAGGCTGGAGGCGATCCGGATCTCCGCCCGCCGCCTCACCCGAAGAAGACCTCGAAGAGCAGGAACACGTTGAGGGCGATTATCAGCGAGGCGAGCACCCCGGCAAGTGCGGTCAGCCACCTCGGGTTGACCAGCTCCCCCATCACCTCGCGGCGGCTGGCGACGATCAGCAGCGGCACCAGCGCGAAGGGGATTCCGAAGGAGAGCACCACCTGGCTGCCGACCAAGGCCTCGGTCGGGTCGAGCCCGACGGCCAGGACCAGCAGCGCCGGCGCCAGCGTCACCGCCCGGCGCAGGAAGAGCGGGATGCGGCGGCGGATGAAGCCCTGCATCACCACCTGCCCGGCCATCGTCCCGACCGAGGAGGAGGCGAAGCCCGAGGCCAGGAGGGCGATCCCGAAGATGATCGCGGCGCGCTCGGAGGCCAGCGTCTTCAGGGCGTCGAAGGCGCCGTCGATCGTGTCGACGCCGGTCAACCCGCTGGTGTGGAAGAGGGCCGCGGCGACGACCATCATCGAGAGGTTCACCACCCCGGCCAGGGACAGGGCGATGACCACGTCGACCCTCTCGAAGCCGAGGATCTTCTTGCGCTCGGCGGCGTCGCGGCCGACGATCCGCCGCTGGGTCAGCGCCGAGTGCAGGTAGACGACGTGCGGCATCACCGTCGCGCCGATGATCCCGGTCGCCAGCAGCAGGCTCTCGGTGTCCGAGAAGCCGGGCACGAAGAGGCCGCGGGCGACTTCGCCGGCGTCGGGGTCGGCGGCGAACAGCTCGACCACGAAGGCGGCGACGACGACCCCGACCATTGCCGTGATCGCCGCCTCCAGGCGCCGGAACCCGGCCTGCTGGAGGGCGAGGATCGCGAATGCGCCCGCCCCCGCGATCAGCCCGGCCGGGAAGAGCGGGATCCCGAACAGGAGGTGCAGGGCGAGGGCGGCGCCGACCACCTCGGCGATGTCGGTCGCCATCGCGACCAGCTCGGCCTGCAGCCAGAGGCCGATCGAGACCCGCCGCGGGAAGCTCTCGCGGCAGAGCTCGGCGAGGTTCTTGCCGGTGGCGATCCCGAGCTTGGCCGACTGGGTCTGGACCAGCATCGCGATCAGGTTGGCGGCGAGCACCACCCAGAGGAGCAGGTAGCCGAACTTGGCGCCGCCGGCGATGTTGGTCGCGAAGTTGCCGGGGTCGATGTAGGCGACGGCGGCGATGAAGGCCGGGCCGAGAAAGGGCCAGATCCGGCCGATCCCGCGGCTGTGCCCGTCCAGCGAGCGGCGGGCGGCGTCGGCGACGGCCGCCTCGCCGGGGAGGACGTCCTCGACGCCGGCTTCGGCCCGCGCCGGCGGCTTCACCGCGGCTTGCGCTCCGCCGACGGCGGCAGCAGGTCGGGACCGGGGATCGGGGTCCCGTGCGGGTCGTGGCTCGGTTCGCCGAGCTTGGCGGCGATCAGCAGCTCCAGCTCCTCGGAGATGTAGTGCTCGAGCACCTCGGCCTCCTCGTGGACCCGGTCGGCCGGCATCCCCAGCGCCTCGGCCAGGTAGGCCTCGATCAAGCGGTGGTGGCGGATCACCTCCAGCGCCACTTTCTCCCCGGCCGGGGTCAGGCTGACCCCCTTGTAGGGGATGTAGTCGACCAGGCCGAGGCCGTCCAGCCGCTTCAGCATCGAGGTCGCGGTCGCCGGCGTCACCCCCAGCCGCTGCGCGACCTCGCCGTTGAGGACCGGCCCCTTGCGATCCTGGGCGATCGCGTAGATCGCCTTCGCGTAGTCCTCGATCGCCTCGGTGCCGGGTTCGCGCCGCGGCCGCTCGCCCGCCGCCATCAGACCGACACCAGCAGTCCGGTCAGGTACATCACGGCTATGCCGGCGAGAATCCCGAGCACGTTGGCGGGCGACAGTAGCGGTCCCCGACCGTCGCGCATCGCCGGGGAGATCTGGACGATCACCCGGACGATCGCGCCGACGCCGACGCCGAACAGCAGCGCCGCCAGGCTCGGGTTGAGGGCGGAGGCCCCGATCCAGGCGCCGAGCACCGCCGGCGCCCCGGCGATCAGGCCGAGGCCGGCGAGGCGACCGAAGCCGAGCCGCTCGGCCCCCCCGTCGCCGTCGCGCAGCGGCGCCACGATCGCCAGTCCCTCGGTGGTGTTGTGGATCGCGAAGCCGACGACCAGGAAGGCGCCCAACGCCAGCGCCCCGGTCGCGTAGGCGGTGCCGATCGCAAGCCCCTCGCCGAGGTTGTGGAGGCCGATCCCGATCGCGACCAGCAGCGCCAGGTAGG
>CAMPIP010000222.1 GCA_946886425.1 uncultured Actinomycetes bacterium | reverse complement strand
CGCCGAAGCTCTTCGACTCCGGATACTTCGTGCTCTCGGCGCTCGACGGGGCGCCGAGAGCACGAAGTATCCGGAGTCGAAGAGCTTCGGCGAGTTGGTTTCGAGCTGCCGGGCGCCCACCTCGAACGACGCCACCGTGGCCGTCACACTGACACCGGCGCGGCGGAGTTTTTCTTCCAGCGGCCGCGAGCGGTGGAAGCCGTCGGCGAGGCCGGCCTGGAGGGCTCCGGCTCCCCCCTGCAGTTCGACCAGGCCGCCGGCCAGCTTTTCGGCGCCGCCGCCGAGACGGTCGAGACCGCCGCTGAGACCGCCCGCCGCCTCGGCCAGCCGCCCGACGCCCTCTTCAAGCCGCTTGCCACCGGGAACCAGGCGGTTGAGGCCGCCGTTGACCTCACCGGCGACGTCGCGCAGGCGCCGCACTTCGTCGCGGTTGAGCGCGATCGTCCGGGCGAGGACGCGAGCCTGTTCGGCGGCCGGGCCCAGCTCGGGATACCTGGCGGCGGCCGCTCCCAGCTCGTTCGCGAGCTTGCGCGCCCGGGCCAGCTCGCCGCCGCGGATCCGCGGCACCAGCGAGCGCAGGCCCAAGGACAGGGCGAGACTGCCGACCGAGGTCTTGCGCTGGCCCTCGGCGAGCTTCTTGCTGCCCGCTTCGAGCCGGCCGATCGCGGCGGTCGCTTCGCCGCCGCGGACGGCGGCGCGGCCAAGCTCGTGAGCGATGATCCCCGCCCCCACCGCGGCCTGCTCCGAGCCTTCGGCGAGGAGGCCGCTGCCGTCCGCCCCTTCCGCCAGTCCCGACCGGAGCATCCCGACCGCCCCAGCCGCGCGCCGCAGGCCCGGCCCCAACTCCGAAAGCTGCCCCGGCCCGGAGGACGAATCCGTACCATCTGGCCCCGTTTGCATCCCGCCGTCCACGCTGGCGAGGGATTTCCCCAAGCGGCGCAGGGGAGTGGCGCGACGGGCGATCGGGGCCGGGCCGATGACCGCCCGAACGCCGGGCTCGGCGGCGATCCGGCGCTGCCAGCGGGACAGCATCCTCAGCCTCTCCGGCGACGTGATCGGGCCCTCCTCGGTGGCGGCGACGAGCACGAACGGGGCCTCCCAGCCGGGACCGACGGCGGCGTCGATCGTCTCCGCGTCCTGGCGCGCCTGGTTGGAGCTGGGCAGCTCGTCGATGCCGGGCGCGCCGGTCGTGAAGGCGAGCGCCGGCAAGGCCAGCAGCACCAGCGGCACGGCGACGAGGATCGCGGCGCGGGCCGGGCTGCGGAGAGCCGCCCCGGCGAGGCCGGCGACCGTCAGCCTCGCGCGCCGGTGGGGATGCCGGCGGCGGCCGATGGGGAAGGCGTTGATCCGCTCGCCGAGCAGGGCCAGCAGCGGCGGCACCGCCAGGGTCGAGACGACGACGCTGATCACGGTCACGACGGCGGTCGCGGTGGCCAGCGAGAGCAGCAGCGAGCCGGGCTGCAGGAAGGCTGAGAAGACGAGGGCGACGATCAGGGTCAGGCCCGCGAAGAGGGTCGTGCGGCCGGCGCTGGCCCGCGTTGCCGCGGCCGCGTCCCAGGCCCCGCGGCCCGCCGCCAGCTCCTCGCGAAAGCGCGAGACGATCAGCAGCGAGTAGTCGACCCCGAGCGCCAGCCCCATCATCGTGCAGACGACCAGCGAGAGCGCGTCGATCGTCATCGCCTCGCCGAGCAGCGCCAGCACACCGCGACCGGCGAAGACGGTGAGCGCGCCGAAGGCGAGCGGGATCGCCGCGGCGACGACCGAGCGGAAGACGATCAGGAGGACGAGGATCAGGAGCGGCGCCGCCAGCAGCTCGGCCCGCTCGGTGGCGTCGAGCGATTCGCGCTGGAGCGCCCGCGAGACGGTCGCGTAGCTGGACTGGACGGCGCTGACCGGGGCGTGGACCCGGCGCTCGAGCGTCTGTTCCAGCGCCGGCACGGTCTCGGCGATCGCTTCGGGCAGGGGCAGGTGGTAGTCGACGAGAACCAGTGCCCGGCGGCGGCCGGGGCGCAGCGCCCCGATCGAGCCACGGTCCCAGGGCGAGATAACGGTCGCCTCGCGGTCGCGCCGCAGGGCACGCACCAGCCGCGGGCCCTGCCGTTCGAGCGCCGCGGCGGGACCCCGGAGCAGGACGACGAAGGGCGAGGACTCGCCGAAGTGCTCGCGGACGAGCGCTTCGCCTTCGGCCGGTGAGGTGCCCTCGATCTCCAGCGAGAGTGGGTCGAGGCGGTCCTCGACGCCGAGGCCGACGACTCCGAGCACCAGCGCCCCGAGCAGGACCGCGACGAGCCCCGCGAGGGCTCCCCGGTATCTCACCACCCCAGAGTCCCTCCCATCATCCGGCAGTGTATTTGAGCTACCAAGGGCTTGAGCGGTTTTCGGCGACCGTCGCGGTCAAATCATCCCCGCACCTTGCAGCTGCGGACCACCGTCGTCTTCAACGTCTGCCCGCCAGCGAAGCCGTAGTGGGCGGAGGCGAACGGAAAGACGGCCCCCGGGAAGCCGGCCGGGGCGGCACAGGCGGCCGAGACGTAGGAGTGAGACCGGCCGCGGTAGCGGTACCGGCGGTCGAGCGTCATGTCGAAGTGGGTGAGGTACGCCCAGCCGCGGGCGGAATCCGGCAGCGAGGTGCTCATCACCGTGCCGAAGAGCCCCGGGCGCTCGCGCAGCTTGAAGGTCAGCACGAAGGCGCCGGGCGGGTCCTTGGCGTAGACCTGGGCCAGGATCAGCTTGCGACCATGGCGCTGTGGGCCGTTGAAAGCGAGGAGGCGCGCGTTGACCTCGAAGGGCGTCTGGTTGTCGAGATGGACTTCGAGCGTGACGTGCCCAGAGCCGACGATCGCGTCCCCGCAGATGCGGTGGGCGGCGACCTCGGTGGCCGGCTCGATCGACTCCACCCGGCAGGCGGGCAGGCCGGCGTCGTCGAGGATTCCGGCGCTGTTGATCGCCACCGAGATCGTCTGCAGCTGCGGTAGCGGCGCGCCCTTCAGCGCTCTGAAGTCGCCGGAGACGCTGACCGCGACCGGGACGGGATCGGTGCGCGGGAGGCGCTTCGGAGCCATCTGCCCGTCGAAGCCGACGAGGAGATTGCCCTTGCGCGTCACCTCCCCCTGGGCTGGAGCGACCAGGCAGAGGCAGAGCGCAAGCGCGGCGAGGATGCCGAGACGAGGGCGCATCTCAGCTGAACCGGCCGGGGTCGAGCTTGCAGTAGTCGAAGCCGAAGGCGAGCACGGAGTTGTTGGCGAGGTTGGAGTTGCGGTTGAGGCGCACCGAGAGGGTCTGCGCCTTGCCCTTCTTGCCCTGCGCCAGCGCCTTGCCGATCCGGCCCAGGTAGGCGCTCTCGACTTCCAGGTAGCCGATCCACTTGGCGAGCTTGGCTTCGTCCGCCACCGGCCGAGGCACGGCCTTGAGCTGGCGGATCGTCTTGTTCAGAGCCGTGACCGCCTTGGAAAAGTGACGCGAGGCGGGCTTCAGCTTCCCCGCCTGAACCTCCTGCTTGGCCCCCGCGAAGATCCGCTGGTTGGCTTCGGTGTTGCGCTTGCAGATCGGCTCGACGCGGGCGGCGTAGTCGTCCCTGCTCAGTTCCGCGGCGGCCAGGGGGCGGCGATCCTGGTGGTGCCCGACAGCGAGCTCAACAC
>CAMPIP010000221.1 GCA_946886425.1 uncultured Actinomycetes bacterium | reverse complement strand
TCGTCGACCTGCTGCTCGGCCTTCTCGATCAGGCTGAGGACGTCGCCCATGCCGAGGATCCGGGACGACATCCGGTCCGGGTGAAACTTGTCGAAGGCCTCGATCTTCTCGCCGGTCGAGGCGAAGAGGATCGGCTTGCCGGTCACCGCCTTGACCGAGAGGGCGGCGCCGCCGCGGGCGTCGCCGTCGAGCTTGGTCATCACCACGCCGTCGAACTCAGCGACCTCGGCGAACGACTCGGCGACCCCGACCGCGTCCTGGCCGGTCATCGCGTCGACGACCAGCAGCACGTCGTGCGGCTTGGTCCTCTTCTTGATCTTCGCGAGCTCGTCCATCAGCTCGCTGTCGACGTGGAGGCGGCCGGCGGTATCGACGATCAGCACGTCGCGGCGCTCCTCGCGGGCGCGGTCGAGCGCCCAGGAGGCGATCTCGACCGGGTCGGCGTCGGTGCCTTTCTCGTAGACGTGGGCGCCGGCGCGGCCGCCCATCGTCACCAGCTGCTCGACCGCGGCCGGGCGGTAGACGTCGCAAGCGGCGAGAGCGACGTCTTTCTTGCCGTCCTCGCGGAGGAACTTGGCGAGCTTGGCGCAGGCGGTCGTCTTGCCGGAACCCTGCAGGCCGGCCATCAGGATCACCGTCGGTCCGCCGGAGGCGAAGGCGAGCTCGCGGCCGCTGCCGCCCATCAGCTCGGTCAGCTCCTCGTTGACGATTTTCACCACGTGCTGGCCGGGGTCGAGGCTGGAGAGCACCTCGTCGCCCAGGCAGCGTTCCTTCAGCGTTTTCGTGAAGGCTTTGACGACCTTGAAGTTGACGTCGGCCTCGAGCAGGGCGAGGCGGATCTCCCGCATCGCCGCATCGACGTCGGACTCGTTGAGCTTGCCGCGCGAGCGAACCTCGGAGAGCGTTCCCTGCAGTCGTTCTGAAAGCTGATCGAACACGGCTGACGAGCTTAGTGGAGCTTGCGCTTGTCGCTTGTCGCCCTCTGGGCTACAAGCGACAAGGGGAACTAATCGGCGAGGAGGGCTTTGGCGTAGTCGGAGGGGTCGAAGGGACGCAGGTCCTCGAGCGTCTCCCCCACGCCGATCAGCTTCACGGGGATGCCGAGCTCCTCGGCGATCGCCAGGGCGATGCCGCCCTTGGCGGTGCCGTCGAGCTTGGTGAGGACGACGCCGTCGACCGCGACCGCTTCGGAGAAGACCTTGGCCTGGCGCAGGCCGTTCTGCCCGGTGGTGGCGTCGATCGAGATCAGCGTCTCGTGCGGCGCCGCCGGGATCTGCTTCTGGATCACCCGCCGCACCTTCGAGAGCTCCTCCATCAGGTTGTCCTGGGTGTGAAGACGGCCGGCGGTGTCGACGATCACCACGTCGGCGCCGCGGGCACGGGCGGCGGTGATCGCGTCGTAGGCCACCGAGCCGGGGTCGGCCCCGGCTTCGCCGCGAATCAGCTCGGCGCCGGCCCGTCGCGCCCACTCTTCGAGCTGCTCGGCGGCGGCGGCGCGGTAGGTGTCGCCGGCGGCCATCACCACCGAGAGGCCCATCTCCTTGCTGAGGTGCCAGGCGATCTTGCCGATCGTGGTCGTCTTGCCGGTGCCGTTGACGCCGACCATCATCAGCACCGCCGGCTCGGCGCTGAGGTCGATTGGCTTGCGGCCGGTCGCGGCGACCTCGGCGAGGATCTCGATCAGGCGGTCACGGACGGCGATGCCGTCGGCGGGCACGGCCCCGGAGTCGACCTCGTGCTCGAGCCGCTCGACCACCGTGGCGGTGGTCGGGGCACCGGCGTCGGCCAGGATCAGCGCCTCCTCGAGCCGCTCCCAGGTCTCGTCGTCGATCCGGTCGAAGAGGCTGGCCGAGATCTCCTCGGTCAGCGCCGCGCGGCTCTTCGAGAGGCTCTCGCGGAGGCGCTTGAAGACGCCACGGCGGCGCTCGGGCTCCGGCTCACTCTCCGGCGAGTTCGCGGGCGCGCGCGAACCCAGGTCGATCATCTCCTGCCAGCTCGTTGCCATCAGCGCTGGGGGAGGCTACCTGCGCGGCGGCCGCCTTGAGCTCCTCGACCGAGGCGGCGAGGTGCTCGGTGAGCCGTTCGGCGTCGGGGAGGGCGTCTGGATCGGCGAGCAGGCCGAAGCCAACCTTGCCGTTGTAGCTGAGGATCGCGATCGCCAGGGCGTGCCGGTGGGCGAGGAAGCCGATCGGGTAGACGCCGGTCAGCTCGCGGCCGAGCACGTAGAAGGCCATCTGCGGGCCCGGGAAGTTCGTGACCAGGAGGTTGAAGAGCCTGGTCGAGAAGTTGATCGCCGCGGTCGGAGCGAGCAGGACCGGCGGCGCGAAGTCCCGGAACCAGTCGTTGAGGCCCCAGATCGCCTCGGCCCCGAGCGGCTGCTTGGAAGCCTTCAGCGCGTCCATCGCGGCGCTGACGGCACCGAGGCGCTCGACCGGGTCGGCGATGCCAACCGGCAGCGGGCCGCGCATCGCGGTCAGTTTGTTGCCGAGCTCGCCGTGCTCGTTTTCGGTCCGGATCGAGACCGGGACCAGCGCCTTCAGCTCGAGGCCGTCGCAGGCGACGTCGCGCTCCGTCAGCCAGCGGCGCAAGGCGCCGGCGACGACCGCCAGGGTGACGTCGTTGACGGTGCCGCCGAGGGCGTTCTTGACGTGTTTGAACTCGGCCAGGTCGAAGTTCGCCCAGCAGAAGCTGCGGCTCGGCCCGATCTCGGTGTTGAGCGGCACCCTCGGGGCGGGACGGGCGAGGTTCCAGGTCACCTCCCAGAGGCCGGCGAGGCCGTCGGAGGCGCGGCGCCGAGCCCGGGCCGGGTCCTCCGCGGCGCGGCGCAGCCAGCGGCCCAGGCGTCCCAGAGTCGCCCAGACGCCGGAGAGCGCCCGGCCGAGCAGGCCGAGCCGCGAGGGGGAGCGCCGCGGGTCCCAGGCCGCCTCCTCGCGAGACGGCTCGGGCCGCGGCTCGACGTCGAAGAGCAGCATCCCGATGTCGACCGCGGAGATCCCGTCGGCCATCGCGTGGTGGGTCTTGTAGACGATCGCGAAGCGGTCGTCCTCGAAGCCCTCGACGACGATCAGCTCCCAGAGCGGTTTCGAGCGGTCCAGCGGCGGCGCCAGCAGCTCGCCGACCAGCTCCCGGAACTGCGCCTCGGTGCCGGGCGACGGCAGGGTGACGCGGCTGAGGTGCTGGTGGATGTCGAAGTCCGGGTAATCGACCCAGAACGGCGTGCCGAGCCCGAGCGGCGGGTAGAGCAGGCGCTGGCGCAAGCGCGGCAGCTGGTGCACGCGGCTGCGGATGTGGGCGAGGAAATCGTCCGGGTCGGGAGCGCTGCCCTCGCACATCAGCAGGGCGCCGATCGCCATGTGCCCGTTTGCTTTCTCGTTGGCCAGGAACGACGTGTCGAACGACGTCAGCCTGTCCATGTGGCGTTGCGCCATAACTCCCCTCCCTGGCTGAGGGTACTCCCCGAGCGATCCCTGTCGCCCCCGGGAAATGTTGAGCTTACGCTACGGCCGAGAGGGTGCCGCTATCGCCCTCGCCGCCGTCGCCGGCGTCGGGCTCGTCCTCGTCGCCGGCGTCGCGCGGCAGGCGCCGGGAGACGACCTTGGTGACGCCGTCTCCGCCCATCGTCACCCCGTAGAGCACGTC
>CAMPIP010000220.1 GCA_946886425.1 uncultured Actinomycetes bacterium | reverse complement strand
CCACCCGCCCGATGGGTGTCAGCCGGCGGACGCCCGCTGCTTCAGCGTCCGGAGTGGTTAGCCCGCCGCGGCTCCGCCGTCGGTTGGTGGGACGAAGGAGCGCGATCGCCCCAGGAGACAGCCCAGGGCCGCTCCCACGAAGGAGAGGATCGAGGCGATCAGGATGATTGTGTTGAAGCCGCTGACGAAGGCGACGTCGGCGGCGTGGGTCGCTTTGTCGTGGATGCCGGGCGGCAGCGGCAGGGCCGCGACGGCGCGGGAGCCGCCGGAGGAGACGACTTCGCCGAGGCCGGCGGGGGCGCGCGGGAGCAGCTCGTGCAGTTCGGCGTCGACGCGCGACTGGAAGATCGCGCCCAGGGCGGCGACGCCGGTGGCGATCCCGACCTGCCGGAAGGTCGTGTTGATCCCCGATCCCATCCCCGATTTCTCGATCGGGACGACGGCGATCGCCGCTTGGCCGATGCCCGGGTTGGTGACGCCGATGCCGACGCCGGCGACGAGGAAGCCGACCAGCAGCGTCGTCCATTCCGAATCGGGCGAGACGCCGTGCATCAGCAGCAGTCCGACTCCGACCAGGGTCAGCCCCACGCCGAGCAGGACCCGGATCGGGATCCGGTGCGAGAGCGAACCGGCGATCGGCGAGGCGATGAAGGAGAGGATCGTCAGCGGCAGGAACCGCAGTCCCGCCTCCAGCGGCGAGAAGTCCAGCACCCCCTGCATGTAGATGGTCAGGTAGAGGAACATCGCGAACATCCCCGCCGAGAGCCCGAAGGCGACCGCGGAGACGCCGTTGAAGGCGGGGTTGCGGAACAGGTGCAGGTCGAGCATCGGGTGGGTGCTGCGTCGCTCGATCGCCACGAAGGCGAGCAGCAGGGCGACGGCGCCGCCGAGGCAGGCGAGGATCAGGGGGCTGCCCCAGCCCTCGGGGTTGCCACGGATCAGGCCGAAGATCAGCAGGAAGAGGGCGAGCGAGAAGGTGACGAGGCCGGGCAGGTCGACTGGCTCGGCGTCTTTGGCGGCGACGTTGACGATCTTGCGCTCGGTCAGCGCGATCGCGGCCAGGCCGATCGGGATGTTGACGAAGAAGATCCACTCCCAGCCGAGGTGCTCGGTGATGACGCCGCCGACCAGCGGGCCGATCGCGACGGCGCCGCCGACCGTCGCCCCCCAGACTCCGAAAGCGGTGGCCCGGTCTTTGCCGTGGAACTCCTGGCCGATCAGCGCCAGCGAGGTGGCGAACATCCCGGCGCCGCCGACCCCCTGCAGGCCGCGCGCGAGGTTGAGGAGGGTCGGGTCGCCGGCGATCCCGCAGAGGAACGAGGCGCCGGTGAAGATCCCGAAGCCGAGCGCGAAGACGCGGCGGCGGCCGAGCCGGTCGCCGAGCGAGCCGGCGGTGAGCAGGAAGGCGGCCAGGGTCAGCGCGTAGGCGTCGACGACCCACTGCAGGCTGGAGAGGCTGGCGCCGAGTTCGCGCTGGATGTCCGGCAGGGCGACGTTGACCACCGTGATGTCCAACAGCAACATGAACGTCGCCGTGGAGATCAGGATCAGCGTCCACCATTTCCGCTCCATGGCGGGCCAGGCTATCGACCGCGGTTCCCGGACTCAGACGGCCAGGTGCCCGAACTTCTCGCTGATCCGGCCGTAGAAGCTGGTCCCCGGCAGCTGGGCGAGGCGGCCGACGTTGTCGCGGAAGCAGATTTCCAGCTCGGCGCCGGCGGCCAGGTCGGCGAGGTGTTCGCCGTCGATCGCGACTTCGACCGGCTCGCGGCCGGCGGCGTTGCCGACGTGCAGGATGTCCTTCGGGGCGACGACCAGGGCCCGCGCGGTCAGCGAGTGCGGGGCGATGTAGGAGACCGCGTAGCCCTTCACCCCCCAGGCGAGGATCGGCCCCTGGTTGGCGAGGTTGTAGCCGGTCGAGCCGACCGGGGTGGCGACGACGAGGCCGTCGCAGCGGACGTGGCCGACCTCCTCGCCGGTGATCCGGTAGCTCAACTCGGCGACCCGGTCGTAGGGGCGCCGGGCCAGGGTGACGTCGTTGAGGCAGATCCCGGCGTCGCCGTCGAGCACCACTTCGAGGCCGGGCAGGTCGATCACCTCGATCTCCCCAGCGAGAGCGCGGCGGATCCCCACCTCGGCCTCGTCGCGCTCGACCGCGGCGAGGAAGCCGACGGTGCCGAAGTTGACCCCGAAGACCGGCACGCCGGTCCTGGCGAAGCGGCGCAGCGCGTGGAGGATCGAGCCGTCGCCGCCGAGGACGACGCAGAGGTCCGGCCGCGGCTGGTCGGTGGCGACGACCTCCACCCCCTGCGCGGCGGCGCCGTGCTTGGAGATCTCGTCGGCGGTGGCGACCAGGCGCCAGCCGGCCTCGCGGGCGACCGAGACCACGGTGGCGACCGCGGCGGTCGCGGCCGGCGGATGCGAGTGGGTGATCAGCGTCGCCGTCTTCACTCGTCGCCCTCCACGGCGAGGACGGCGGCCTCGAGGTCGGCGAGCGGAGCGCCCTCGCCGCCGCACCAGACGAAGGTCTCCCGGTTGCCCTTCGGGCCCGGCAGTCCTGAGGATGCGAAGCCGCGGACCGGCAGGCCGAGCTCGGTGGCGGCGGTGGCGACGGCGAGGATCGCCTCGCGGCGGTCGGCGGCGTCGCGGACCACCCCGCGCCCGACCCGCTCCCGGCCCAGCTCGAACTGCGGCTTCACCATCGCCAGCACCTCGCCGCCGGGAGCGAGGCAGCGCGCCACCGCCGGCAGCACCTTGGCGAGCGAGATGAAGGAGACGTCGACGGTCGCCAGCGAGGCCGCGAAGGGCAGGGCGGCCGGCTCCATCGCCCGGGCGTTGAGCCGCTCGATCACGGTCACGCGCTCGTCCCCGCGCAGGCCGGCGTCGATCTGGCCGTAGGCGACGTCGACCGCGGCGACCCGGGAGGCACCGCGCTGCAGCAGGCAGTCGGTGAAGCCGCCGGTCGAGGCGCCGACGTCGAGGCACTCGCGGCCGCTGACGGCGATGCCGAGCGCCTCCAGGGCGTTGTCCAGCTTGATGCCGCCGCGGGAGACGTAGCGCGGGCCGGAGTCGACGACCAGGGCGGCCTCGGGCTCCACCAGCTGGCTCGGGCGCAGCGCGACCGGCCCGTCCTGGCCGATCCGGACTTCGCCGGCGCGCACCGCTCCCGCCGCCGCGGAGCGCGACGGGAACAACCCCCGCTCGGCAAGGACCGCGTCTATCCGGGCCTTCTTCACGGCTGGAACGCTACAGCGAGGGATTCTTAGTTCCTGTTTAGCGGCCTCTTAGGGGGGTAGGCGAGATTCCGGTAACACGATCCCTCCCCGCATCGGATCTTCCGGCGCGGGCAGAGGGTTCGGGAGGCGAGAAAACCCCCCATTCCGGGGAATCTGTGACCGCTCTCACACACAAATCGCACATACGTTCGTACGCTGTTCAAGGATCAAGTCAGAGGTGACGACGTAAGGAGTAACCAAGACTTTTAGGTCGAGCCCCGCGCCGTAATTGGCCCCGATGCTTCCCACATCGGCGCCCACGGCACAAACCGGGCTCACCCACCTCCCACAGATCCACATATACAGAGATACATATCTCTCCTCCCTGTAGTAACCCCAGAAGCGCCCCGCCTCCCCGGCGGGGCGTTTTCTGTTGTGAAG
>CAMPIP010000219.1 GCA_946886425.1 uncultured Actinomycetes bacterium | reverse complement strand
GGGCTCCTCGCGCTCGCCGCGAGCACGCTGCACCTCGGCCGCCCGCACCTCGCCGATCTCCTCCCGCCCCGAGAACTCATGCGGAAACGGATCGATCCCCGACTCCCGGATCCGCTCCAGCTTCTCGCGCCGATCCTTGAGGACGTCAGAGAGTTTCGGTTGGGCCGCGGGCTGTTTCGAGTCGTCGGTCACGTTCCGAGGGTGCCCAGGTCTTCAGTCACGTTCTGAGAGGTCGCGAGAGCAAGCAGATCGGGGGAAGCAGGCCGGAGCCGCAAGCGAGCGTACTCCAGTACGTGAGCGCCGCGGCGAGGACCGATGACCCCGAGATGCGCCGCTATCGCGCCCTCTCAGGCGGTCTCGATTTTCGTGATTTTGAGCTTCTTCTTCGGCCCGCGCGGGACCTCGACGGTGACCACGTCGTTGCGCTTTTTGCCGACCAGGGCTTTGCCGATCGGCGACTCGTTGGAGAGCTTGTGTTCCAGCGGGTTGGCCTCGGTCGAGCCGACGATCTGGAATTTCTGCGAATCGCCGGTTTTCTGGTCTTTGACGTGAACCACGGAGCCGAAGCCGACCTCGTCGGTGCCGAGCGCCTTCTCGTCGATCACGGTGGCGCGGCGCAGTTTTTCTTCCAGCTGCGCGATCCGGCCCTCGAGCAGCGCCTGTTCGTTCTTGGCGTCGTCGTATTCGGCGTTCTCGGAGATGTCGCCGAATTCGCGCGCCTCCTTGATCCGCGCCGCGACCTCGCGGCGTTTGGTCGTCGTGAGGAACTCGATTTCCTCTTTCAGCTTCTCCAGCCCCTCTGGGGTGATGACCGCCTGACGACTCACTTTGCACTACCTCGCTTTGACTGTTGACGAAGCCGAAACGGCTTCGGAGACCGAAAAAAACGCCCGGGACGCGGCGCCAACGTCGCCACACCTGGGCTCAGGGTCGCGGGATTATAGCGAGGGCGCTAACCCGGCAATCAAGGCAGTTCTAGTTAACGCCAAGGGGCTGGGCCAGGGCCCCGATCAGCTCCCGGGCCCGGCTCAGATCAGCGCTGCGCTGAAGCTCATCCGCAACCTCGGTGGGCGCTTCCAGGCGCTCCATGTACCAGGGGTAGAACTTGCGCAGGTAGCGGGCGGCGCGGTCGCTGCCGAGATGCTCCTCGGCGCCGTCGATTACCCAGAGCAGCTCGGCGGCGATCTCCTCGCGGGGCGGCGGCTCGAGGCGGCGGCCGGTCAGTTCCTCGAAGACCCAGGGGTTGCCGAGCGAGCCGCGGGCGATCATCACCGCGTCGGCGCCGGACTCCTCGTAGGCGCGGCGGGCGGCCTCGGCGCTGCTGAGGCCGCCGGAGACGATCACCGGCACCTCGAGGCGCTCGACCAGTTCGCGGGTCAGCGCGTAATCGGGCTGGCCCTTGTGACCTTTGGTCGCCGCCCTGGGATGGAACCCGATCGCCGCCACGCCGGCCTCCTCGACGAGGCGGATCGCCAGCTCGAACCCCGACCGGTCGCCGGCCTCGATCCCCGAGCGCAGCTTCACGGTGACCGGGAGGCCGCTGCCTTCGGCGGCACCGCGCGCCAGCGCCAGGGCCAGCTCGGGGTCACGCAGCAGCTGGGCGCCGGCGCCGGTGCGGCGCACCTTCGGGACCGGGCATCCCATATTGATGTCGATCAGGTCGGCGCCGGCCTCGGCGGCGATCGCGGCGCCGGAGCGCATCACCTCGGCGTCGTGGCCGAACAGCTGGATCGAGACCGGGTGCTCGTCGGGGTGGATCCGCAGCAGCTCCCGCAGAGTCCGCTCGTTGCGGTAGTGCAGGGCGAAGCTGGAGACCATCTCGGAGACGGCCAGGCCGGCCCCGTGGCGTTTCGCCTGCAGCCGCACGAACCAGTTGCCGATCCCCGCCAGCGGCGCCAGCAGCACCCGGTTGGAGAGCCGCACGCCGCCGACCTCGAAGGGGTCCGTCAGGGCCGGGCGGGCGGCTCCGCTCTCAACGGTTGCGCTCATGGATCAGCCGCAGCCCGGTGAGGGTGAGCATGTCGTCGACCTCGTCGATCGTCTCCGTGTAGGGGACGACGGCCGAGGCGTAGCCGCCGGTGGCGAGCAGGTGGGGGTTGGGGAGTTCCTCTTCGATCCGCCTGACGATCCCGTCGATCAAGCCGGCGAAGCCGAAGATGAAGCCGGAGTTGATCGCCGCCCGGGTCGAGCGGCCGATCGCTTCCCGCGGCTCTTCGAGGTCGATCCGGGAGATCCGGGCCGCCCGTTCGATCAGGGCGCTGAGCGAGGGCGCCAGGCCGGGACCGATCGCGCCGCCGAGGTACTCGCCGTCGGCGGAGACCGCGTCGATGTTGATGCCGGTTCCGAAATCAACGGAGATGCAGGCCTCGCCGAACCGCTCGTAGGCGGCGATCGCGTTGACGAGCCGGTCGGCCCCGACCTCGAGCGGGTTCTCGATCCGGATCGGCATCCCCGTCTTCACGCCGGGGCCGATCGCAAGGCAGTCCGCGTCGAGATAGCGCCGGGACAGCTCTTCGAACTGGCTGCCGAGCGGCGGCACGACCGAGGACACGCAGACCGCGTCGACGTCGCCGAAGGACATCCCGCAGAGGGTGAAGAAGCCGTCGATCCGCTCGGCCAGCTCGTCGCCGGTCGCCCCCGAGCGGGTCTGAAACCGCCAGTGCTCGCCGAGGGTCTCGCCCTCGAAAACGCCCAGGTGGGTCTGCGTGTTGCCGACGTCGGCGACGAGGAGCATGGCGGCGATTATCGCCGGATCGGACTGGCCGGGTAGCCAAACCGGGTTTCCTGCGCATAGGATCGGCGCCGTGAAGGCGCGCCTCTACGTGATTCCGGCCTCCCACCCGGCCGCCAGCGCCGAACTGATGCTGCGCCACAAGGGCATCCCCTTCAAGCGCACCGACCTGATGCCGGTCGTCTCCAAGGGCGTCCTGCGCGGGCTCGGTTTTTCCCGCAACACGGTGCCGGCGATCAAGATCGACGGCGAGAAGGTGCAGGGCTCCCGCGAGATCGCCCGCGAGCTGGAGCGGCTGCGGCCGGAGCCGCCGCTGTTCCCAACCGACCAGGCGCGGCGCGCCGCCGTCGAGGAGGCGGAGCGGTTCGGCGACGAGGAGCTGCAGCACCCGATCCGGCAGATCCTCTGGTGGACGATCCGGCGGGACAAGTCCTCGCTGCGCAGTTACTCCGAGGGCGCGAAGCTGGGCGTGCCGATCGGCTTGGCGGTGAAGACCGGCGGCCCGATCGTCGCCGCCTCGGCCCGCTTCAACGAAGCCAACGACGACAACGTCAAGCGCGACCTGGCGGCGCTGCCGGCCCTGCTTCAGAGGGTCGACGACTACATCGCCGCCGGCACGATCGGCGGCGAGCGGCCGAACGCCGCCGACTTCCAGATCGCCCCCAGCATCGGCCTGGCCCTGACCCTCGCCGACCTGCGCCCGGCGATCGAGAATCGTCCGGCCGGCGAGCTGGCCAAGCGGCTCGTCCCGGACTACCCCGGCCACACGCTGCCGATCCTGCCGGCCGAGTGGCTGGCACCGCTGCGCGTAGCGGCCTGACGAGCTTCGCTGCCGGTATGCGGGTGTGATGACTTATGCCCGGCAGGCGGGCAGAAGTCATCACGCGAGCGGGCCGGCGGGCTCGACACGTTCACCGGGCGGCAGTGCGGCCAGGGCGGCGGCGAGGGCG
>CAMPIP010000218.1 GCA_946886425.1 uncultured Actinomycetes bacterium | reverse complement strand
CGCGTTGCGGGCGGCCACCACGGCACGGTCGGCGTCGACCGCGGATGGCAGGGCCAGGCCGGCAGCCGGCGCCACGAAGCGCTCGAATGCCCCGCGCAGCTCGGCCAGCGAGCCCCAGCGGGTGTGGTGGTCCATCTCGACGTTGGTGACGACGGCGACCTCGGGCACCAGGTCGAGGAAGCTGCCGTCGCTCTCGTCGGCCTCGGCGACGACCCACTCCCCATCGCCCCAGCCGGCGTTGGCGGCGGCGCCGTCGGCGCCCAGGCCCGGCACCTCGCCGCCGACGAAGAAGGCCGGCTCGGCCCCGATCGCCCGCAGCGCCCAGGCCAGCATCGCGGTCGTGGTCGTCTTGCCGTGGGTGCCGGCGACGGCGATCAGCCGCTTCTCGGCGCAGAGCTGAGCGAGCAGGGCGCCGCGGTGGATCGGCTCGACCCTGCTCTCGCGCGCCAGGGCCAGCTCCGGGTTGTCGGCGGCGATCGCGGTCGAGACCACCACCTCGGCCCCCTCCGGGAGGTTGGCGGCGTCGTGGCCGACGACCGGGGCCAGGCCGGCATCCCGCAAACGCTCCAGGTAAGAGGAGTCGGCTCGGTCGCTGCCGGTCACGGTCGCGCCGAGCCGCGCGCAGACCAGCGCCAGCCCGCTCATCCCGGCGCCACCGACGCCGATGAAATGCAGCCGCCGCCCGGCCCAGTCGCGCCCGCTCACGATCCCGACCCCTTCGCCGCCGCCAGCACCTGGTCGGCGATCCGGCGCGCCGCGTCGGGCTTGGCGAGAGCCCGCGACGCCGCGCTCATCTTCTCCAGCTGCGCCGCGTCATCCAGAATCGCCGCGACATCCCGCCACAGCCGATCGGCGTCGAGCTCCTCGTCGCGGACGACGGTCGCCGCCCCGCCCCGCTCCATCCAGGCGGCGTTGGCGGTCTGGTGGTCGGCGGTCGCGTACGGGTAGGGGACGAGGATCGCCGGGCGGCCGGCCGCGGTCACCTCGAAGATCGAGCCGCCGGAGCGGCCCAGCACCAGGTCGGAGGCGGCCAGCACGTCGCCGAGGTCGGGCTCGTAGGCGAGCAGCGTGTAGCGCTCCTTATATGGAGCGGCTGCGAGCCGAGCTTTCAGCTCGCCGAAATCCCTCCTACCGGCCAGATGGAGGACGTGAAAGCCACGGCCGTCCCGCTCGGCGAAGGCCTCGATCGCGGCGAGGTTGATCGAGCGGGCCCCCTGGCTGCCTCCCATCACCAGCAGGCAGCGGGCCGCGGGGTCGACCCCGAAGCGCTCGCGGGCGGCGCCGCGCTCGGCCCGCACCACCGCCTCCGGGACCGGCCGGCCGGTGACCAGGTAGCGCTCGCCCTCGCGGCCCTCGATCGGGAAGGCCAGGCAGACCCGCCGCGCCCGCCCGGCCAGCAGCCGGTTGGCGAGGCCGAGGTGGCTGTCGGCCTCGGTGAGGACCAGCGGCGTCCCGGTCAGCGTCGCCGCCCGGCCGGCCGGGCCGGCGACGAAGCCGCCACCTCCCATCACCACGTCGGCGTCCCGGTCGCGCAGAACCTTTCGGGCCGCGGCGACGGCTCCGAGCGCCTCGAGCCCGGCCTCGGCGGCGCGCAGCGGGTTGCGGCGGTCGATCCCCCGCACCTTGACGAAGTCGATCTCATAGCCGGCGGCCGGGACCAGCTCGGCCTCGATCCGATCGCGAGTTCCCAGGAAGGAGACCTCGGCGCCGCTAGCCCGAAGCTCGGCGGCGACCGCCATTGCGGGCACCACGTGGCCCGCGGTTCCCCCCGCCGCCACTACGACCCTGGGCTTTCCTGATGGCACCTTTGGCTCGGCTCCTTTGCGCGGGCCGGCGCCCGCCGTTGACGACGCGCAGTTTGCCAGTGCCGGTGGTCGAGGTCCGGGCGGCGCGGGCGGTGCCGCCGCGGGCGACGTTGAGGATCACGCCGACGACGAGCAGGTTGGTCATCAGGCTGCTGCCGCCGTAGGAGACGAAGGGCAGCGGCACCCCGGTGAGCGGCGCCAGCCCCATCACCGCGAAGAGGTTGATCGTCGCCTGGGCGAGGACCATCGAGGTGAGCCCGGCGACGAGGATCTTCCCGTAGTTGTCTTTCGCTTTCTGGGCGACTTTGAAGCCGGCGTAGCCGAACATCCCGAACAGCCCGACGACGCCGAGGATGCCGACCATCCCCAGCTCCTCGCCGATCACCGCGGAGATCATGTCGGTGTGCGCCTCGGGCAGGTAGAAGGCCTTCTGGACGCCGTTGCCGATCCCGACCCCGAGCAGGCCGCCGGAGCCGAGCGCGATCTTCGCCTGGGCGGCCTGGAAGCCGGCCCCGTGGGCGTCGGCGCCGGGGTTGAGGAAGCCGGTCAGGCGGGCCATCCGGTAGGGCTCGACGATCGTCATCACCAGAGCCAGGAAGGCGATCCCGAGGGCGATCAGGCCGAGGTCGCGGGGCCGGGCGCCGGCCGCGATCAGGGTGGCGCCGACGGCGAAGGTCGTCACCATCGTCGTGCCCATGTCTGGCTCCAGCATGATCAGCATCGCCGCCGCCCCGACGACCAGCAGGAACGGCATGAACCCTTCGATCGAGCGCGCCCGTTTCGGCTTGCGGGCGAGCATGTCGGCGCCGTAGAAGATCAGCGCCACCTTGGCGATCTCCGAGGGCTGGATCTGCAGGAAGCCGGAGCCGAGCCAGCGGGTCGCGCCGTTGACGTTGTTGCCGGCGACCAGGACCGCGCAGAGCAGGAAGAAGGCGACGGCGACCAGCGCCGGGGTGAGGTTGCGGATCACGCTCAACTTGTGGCGGGCGACCAGGTGCATGGCGATCAGCCCGACGGTCCCGAACAGCAGCGTCCGCTTCAGGTAGAAGGCGCTGTCGGAGAGGCCGCCGTCCTGGAGGATCCGGGTCGTCGAGCTGGCCGAGAAGACCATCACCGCGCCCAGCGCCAGCAGGCAGAGGGTCGCGGTCAGCAGCATGCTGTACTCGGCCGGCACCGCCTTGCGGCGCGCCGCCGCTTTCGACTTGCCGCGGCCCTTCCCTCGCTTCGGCTTCGACTTGGCGGGGCGGCCGATGAGATCGCCGAGGCCGCCGAGCGAGAGGGCGCGGGCGCTCAACTGAGCTCCTCGACGAGCTCGCGGAAGCGCTCGCCGCGGCGCTCGAAGTTCTCGAAGGCGTCGAAGCTGGCGCAGGCCGGCGAGAGCAGGACCGTCTCGCCGGGCGCGGCCGCGGCGGCGGCGCGGCGGACCGCGTCCTCGAAGTCCTCACAGCGGTGCAGATCGACGCCGGCGGCGATCGCCGGGGCGAGGGCCTCGGCGAGGCGCTCGGCCGAGGCGCCGGTCAGGTAGACGGCGCGACAGCGCTCGCGGACCGGGTCGAGCAGCGGCTCGTACGGCTCGCCCTTCTCGCTGCCGCCGAGGATCGCGTGGACGCCGCCGTCGAAAGCGCGCAGGCCGACCGAAGCGGAGGCGACGTTGGTCGCCTTCGAGTCGTTGACGAAGCGGACCCCCTCGATCTCCGCCACCGGCTCGAGGCGGTGCGGCACCCCCGCGAAGCTGCGCAGGCCCTCGCGGACGGCGTCGCGGTCGAGCCCCATCGCCAGCGCCGCGGCGGCCGCCGCCATCGCGTTGGCGACGTTGTGCTCGCCGATCAGCCCCAGCTCCTCCACGCTCAGCAGCGGCTCCCCGTCGTGGAAGATCGTGCCGCCGGCGAGCGCGACCTCGCAGTCGGGGCCGGCCCCGTGGCAGAACGCGATCCGCCGCGCGCAGCCGCCGAAGTCGGTGCCGGCGAGCGATGCGTCGTCGGCGTTG
>CAMPIP010000217.1 GCA_946886425.1 uncultured Actinomycetes bacterium | reverse complement strand
GCTCTACCCGGTGGGCCGCCTCGACGCCGACTCGACCGGCCTGCTGCTGCTGACCAACGACGGCGAGCTCGCGAATCGCCTCACGCATCCGCGCTACGAAGTGCCGAAGACCTACCGGGCGCGGCTGCGCCGGCCGCCGTCGGACCGCGACCTGGAGGCGCTGCGGCGCGGCGTCGAGCTGGAGGACGGGCCAACCGCGCCCGCCGAGGTGAGGCGCCTGGACGAGCGGGAGGTCGAGATCGTGCTGCGCGAGGGCCGCAATCGCCAGGTGCGGCGGATGGCGGAGGCGGTGGGCAACGAGGTGGCGGCGCTGCGGCGGGTCGGCTTCGGGCCGCTCGGGCTCGGGGGGTTGGCAGAGGGCGATGCGCGTCGTCTCCCTGCCGAGGAGGTCGAGGAGCTGCGGAGGGCAAGCGGCTGGAGTGACCGGGATTCACATCCCCCTCCACCCGGCAAGTAGAGGGGGCTGTGAATCCCGGTCACCCGGGCCGCCGCGGCTTCAGCGGCGGGTCGGGCTTAGTCGCTCGCGGATCGTCTCGGCGATTGCCGCCGCTTCGGTCTCAGCGGCCAGGTGGGTGACGCGAAGCGTCGAGTAGCCGACCCGCATCAGTTCCCGGTCGCGCCAGCGATCCCGCTCTGCCGCCGCATCCGTGCCGTGGAAGCTGCGGCTGTCGGCCTCGACCACGAACCGCTGTTCCTCCCAGAGGAAATCCACCTCGATCGTCTTCCCACTGGCCAGCCGCACTGGCGCATTCGGTTGAGGTTCCGGCGCCCCGGCGCGGAGGACGATCGGCAGCACCTTCGCCTCGAGCGGGCTCTTCAGTCGCCCCCGCTTCAACACCCGCGCGGCGGGCCGCCAATCCGCGATCAGCCTCCGCAGCGTCGCGGCGCCGCGTCTCGGGCTCCGCGCCAACACCACCTCGATCCCGTCGAGGTCGAGCAGCCCCGACGCCGCCGCCCGCTCGAACCCGCTCCGCAGCGTCCGCAGCCCGACCGTCCCCGCCAGGTCCACGAAGGTGCGCGACGGCGAGGTGCAGGGAACCCCGTCGAAGGTCCCGACTTCGTCCCGTAGCGGTGGTCGCACGAGGTGGAGCCGGATCCCGTCGATTCGGCGACCCCGCTCGCCCCTGGCGATGACGTCGATCGAACCCGGCGACCGGTCGAGGAGACCCATCAGCACCGCCGCGCTGCGATGTGACACGACAGCGCCGGGTCCGCAGGCGAGCGTCGCCGCCCACAGACGGCCGCGCGTCCCGATGGCGGGATTGCCGTATGCGTAGACCCCGCGGAAGATGCGATGCAGGCGCTGTTTCTCGGCTTCGCGGTTGATCGTCGCGTCGCTGAAGCCGATCGCGCGGAGCTGCTCCCGCGAGGCCACGCCGCGCTGCCCCGCCGCGAGCCTCGCGACCGCCACCCAGCGGTCGCCGGCGGTCGACTGACCGCGCGAAGCGGAGTTGGTGGGAGTTTTCTTCGCCAGGCGGGGATAAGTCCCACCAACTCCGAGTTCGCCCCCCTCGAGGAGGCGGGGCCGCTCGGTTCTCCCGGCCGCTCTGGAAAGATGGGGGCGTGAGCTTTGAGCCGAACGGGGCGGCTCCGGGGCAGCGGTTGTTCGCAGTCCGGGGAGCCACACAGGTTGCCGCCAACGAGACCGACGCCATCCTCGACGCAACTACGGCGCTGATGCGGGAGCTGATCGAGCGGAACGGGCTGGTGCCGGAGACGATGGTCAGCTGCATCTTCACGACGACGGACGACCTCGACGCCGAGTTCCCGGCCGTCGCGGCCCGCAAGCTCGGGCTCGACGCGGTGCCGCTGCTCTGCTGCCGCGAGATTCCCGTGCCCGGCTCGATGCCGCGGGTGATCCGGGTGATGGCGCACTACTACGCGGCGCCCGATCACGTGCCGTCGCACGCCTATCTCGGCGGCGCCAGCCAGCTACGCACCGACCTCGAATCGGCCCAGTAGCGGCGCCTCCGTCACAATCGGGGCGATGACCGTCACCTTTGCCGAGAAGCTCGCCCGGATGCCGGGATACCAGGCCGGTGTGCCGACCGGGCAGGCGCCCGAGGCGATCGCCGCCGGGCAGATCGCCCAGCTCGCCTCCAACGAGTCGCCCTTCCCGCCGCACCCGAAGGTGGTCGAGGCGATCGCCGCCGCGGCCGGGGCGATGCACCGTTACCCGGACCCCGACGCGACCAAGCTGCGCCGCCGCCTCGCCGAGCGCTACGAGACCGAGCCGGGCCGCGTCGCGGTCGGCAACGGCTCCTGCGAGATCCTCCTCGCGGCCGCCGAGGCGCTGGCCGAGCCCGGCGCCGAGATCCTCTACGCCTGGCCGGCCTTCTCGATGTACCCGTACCTGCCGGCCCTGACCGGGGCCCGCGAGATCCGCGTGCCGCTGGCCGACGGCGACGTCCACGACCTCGACGCGATGGCGGCCGAGGTCACCGCCGCAACTCAGCTGCTGATCGTATGCAACCCGAACAACCCGACCGGGACCCACATCCCGGCCGCCGAGATCGGCGCCTTCTGCGCGCGGATCCCGCCCCACGTGACGGTCGTCCTCGACGAGGCCTACGTCGAGTTCCAGACCAATGACGACCCCGACGCCTCGCTCGACCTGCTCGCCGACTTCCCGAACCTGGTCGTCCTCCGCACCTTTAGCAAGTGCTACGGGCTGGCCGGGCTGCGGGTCGGCTACGCGATCGGCTCGGCGGGCTTCCGGGCCGCCGTCGACGCGGTCCGCCAGCCCTTCAGCGTCAACGCCCTCGCCCAGGCGGCCGGGGCGGAGGCGATCCTGCACCAGGACGACGCCCTGCGCCGGGTCGAGCACACGATCGCCGAGCGGCTCCGGGTCGAGGAGGCGCTGCGCGGGATGGGCCTTCTCACCGCCGACACGCAGGCCAACTTCTCCTGGATCCACCTCGGCGACGCCGACGAGGGCGAGGTCGTCGCCGGCCTCGCCCAGCGCCAGGTCGCGGTCCGCCCGGGCACGCCGCTCGGCGACCCCGGCCACATCCGCGTCACCTACGGCGCCCCCGCCGAGAACGACCGTTTCCTCGCCGGTTTGTCGGAAGTTCTCGACTGATCGCGCTCGGCCTGCTACAAAGGCAGGGCATGAAGCAGGCAATCGAGACCGCGAGCACCACCCGCGCCCCTGGCGCCCCGCTCGCCGCTGCCCGCTTCTTCTATTGGCGATTTAGCTAGGCGTCCGGCCTGGCGGCATCGCGCCGCTTCCAACTGCCTTTCCGGCCGGGCGCCGACCCTCGCGACGTGCATGCGCACGTCCGCCGCTGTGGGGCAGGACCGCGGTTGACGAATAGAAAGTTACGATTTCCAAGATGGAGAAAGGCGACGGGAAGATGATCATCGGGATGCAGGAGGGGGCCAAGCGCGACGGCGTCCGCGATCAGCGGATCGCCAAAGTCGTCGAGCTGGTCGCCCCGGAGAGACTTTTGGAGGAGCTGCCGTTGGGCCCGGAGCGATCGAAGGCGGTCGTACGGGGTCGCCAGGAAGTGATCGACGTCCTGCAGGGGCGCGACTCGCGGCTGATGATCGTGGTCGGGCCGTGCAGCGTCCACGACCCGGTCGCGGCGCTCGACTACGCCCGCCGGCTCAGCTCCAAGGCGGAGGAGCTGCGCGAGGACGTGCTGGTGGTGATGCGGGTCTACTTCGAGAAGCCGCGGACCACGACCGGCTGGAAGGGCCTGATCAACGACCCGCACCTGGACGGCTCGGGCGACGTCAACACCGGCCTGCGGATGGCCCGCAAGCTGCTGCTCGAGGTGGTCGACCTCGGCCTGCCTGTTGGCTGTGAGT
>CAMPIP010000216.1 GCA_946886425.1 uncultured Actinomycetes bacterium | reverse complement strand
GATCATCGCCGCCGTCTCGGTCTCGATCGTCGGCGGCTTCTACCTCGGCGGGCCGGGCCTGGGGATGGCGGTCGGGGCGCTGGCGGCGAGCGCGATCGTCGTCATGGCGGTCCGCAACCCGCCGCTGCGGCCGATCGTGCCGGCGGCCGGCGGCGACTGGCGCGGCCACCTGCTCGTCGTCGCCGGCGAGCCGCTCGAGGACAGCGCCGTGATCGAGGAGATCGCCTGCGCCGCGCAATCGCCGGAGGGGCCGGCCGCCGAGGTGGTCGTCGTCGCCCCGACCCGCAACCGCTTCCTGGAGCGCTGGACCTCCGACGTCGCTCCCGGGCGCGAGCGCGCCCAGCGCAGCCTCGTCCTCAGCCTCGCCTCACTGGCGATGGCGGGCGTCGACGCCAGCGCCCGGGTCGGCGACGAGGACGTCGTGCAGACGGTCACCGACCAGCTGCACCACTACCCCGCCACCGGGGTGATCCTGGTCAGCGGCGCCGGCGAAGCCGCGGCCGACGACGCCGCCCGGGAACTGCGGGAGCGGCTCCGCGCCCCCTTCCGCCACCTCGAGCCGCTCACTCGAGGCCGTGCGGGTGCAGGTGGTCCTCTGCCATCCGTTTCAGGCCGACCCGGTCGATCTTTCCGGTCGGGTTGAGCGGCATCTCCCCGAGGAAGACGACCTCCTCGGGCGCCTTGTAGCCGATCCGCTCGCGGCAGAAGACGATCAGGTCGCCGGTGGACGGGGACTCGGCGCCCTCGCGCAGGGTCACGTAGGCGCGCACGTTCTCGCCGTGAACGGCGTCGTGGACGCCGACCGCGCCGGCAAGCTCGACGGCCGGGTGCTCGACCAGCGCGCCCTCGACCTCGTAGGGGCTGATGTTGGAGCCGTCGTGGACGATCACCTGCTTCTTGCGGCCGAAGAACCAGAGGTAGCCGTCGGCGTCGGCGCGGGCCAGGTCGCCGGAGTCGAGCCACCCCTCGCGGAGGATCTCCGCCGTCGCCTCGGGCGCCTCCCAGTAGCCGGACATGCGGCTGCGAGTGCGGATCCAGATCCGCCCGACCGTCTCGGCGGCCTCGACCGGCTCGCCGCCCTCGTCGCGGAGGGCGATGCTGTAGCCGCCGATCGGGGTCCCGATCGAGCCCTGCTTGACGACGCCGGAGGGCGGGTTGAGGGTGGCGAGACCGACCTCGGTCATCCCGTAGCCCTCGACGATGGGGAAGCCGGCCGCGGCGGCGAACTCGGTCAGCAGCTCGGTCGAGACCTTGTCGGAGCCGGCCCGGCAGATCCGCAGCGAGTCGAAGTCGTGCGGCTGCAGGTCGTGGTCGCGGACCAGGGACAGCAGCGCCGCCGGGATCATCGCCAGCACCGTCGGCTGCTGCTCGCGCAACAGCGGCAGCAGCTCGTGGCTGTCGATCGTGCGGGCGACGACGACCCGGCCGCCGACCGAGAGGGTGCTGAGCGCCCAGAGGAAGGAGCCGATGTGCGACATCGAGGAGCCGGGCAGGAAGACGTCCTCGGCGGTGAGCTCGAAGGCGGCGGCGGCGCTGGCGATCATCCAGCGCAGCGATTCGCGGCTGTGGGTGACGCCCTTGGCCGGACCGGTGCTTCCCGAGGTGAAGAAGATCGCGGCGGGGTCGGAGGGGTTGCCGGGCGAGGGGTCGGGTGCCAGCGGCGGCCCGCCGAGCAGGCCGGCGAAGTCATGGCTCCAAGCGGCCGAGGCCCCGGCCTCCTCGTAGGCGATCGTGCCCAGCGGCAGGCCTCCGGCCAGCCGGCTCGCCGCCACGTCCTCGCCCCGCTCCGCGTGGGCGAGCAGGGCGCGGGCGCCGCTGACCTCGAGCGCGTGGTCGATCTCGCGGTGGGTGTAGCGGTAGTTGAGCGGCGTCGCGACCAGGCCGGCCTTGAAGCAGGCGAGGTAGTGGACGACGAGGTCGTTGCGGTTCGGCATCAGCGAGGCGAGGCGGTCGCCAGGCGCGAGCCCGAGCGCCCGGTAGCCGCCGGCCAGAGCGCTGCTCTCGGCCTCCAGCTCGGCCCAGGTGAGCGAGCGGTCGGCGCTGACCAGCGCCGACCTGTCGGGACCGGCGTCGAGCCCGAGCCGCAGCAGGTCGGCGAGCGGCGCCGCCGGCGCCTCGAGCGGGACCCCGTCGATCAGCATCGCCGAAGACTAACCGGGCGGCTCAGGCGCGCGGCGGTGGCGGCGTGATCAGCGCCACCGGGACCGAGAGGCCGGCGGCGCGGTGCAGGGTGGCGATCCGGCGGCCGGGCTGGACCGCGTCGCGCGCCTCGCTGACCCGGTCGCCGAGACCGGCCACGGTCGCCTCCAGGTCGGGAACCGTGAGGGCGAGGCCCCAGAAGAAGGCGGGCCGGTCGCGGCCGGCCCGCTCGGCGACGTCCCTGGGCTCCTGGACGACCTCGAGGATCGGCTCGCCGAGCCGGAAGAAGGCCTGGCGGGGAGCGCCGGCCGGGGTCGGCTCCTCGCGGATCCGGCGCAGCTCGATCCCGGCCGCCTCGACGGCGGCGACGGTCCGCCCGAGGTCCGGGGTGATCGCGACCACGTGGTCGATCGCCGCGACCCCGTTGGGGTGCGCCGGCGCGGCCGCCGGCGGCTGGCGCCCGGAGCGCTCGGTCGGCAGCCCGTCGAGCTCGGTGGCCGCGACGTCGCGCAGCGCCCAGCCGCAGATACCTTTGCCCGCGTCTGTGCCAGCGAGCCGCACCCGGACCTCGCCGAGCACGCAGGTATCGCTTTCGACCCCGAACCCCAGCGCCGCCCAAGCCGCCGGCTCGTCGGCGACCGTCAGCTCGTCGATCGTGGCCGCGGGCACGGCCCCATTAAAGACCAGTCCGATTTTCACGCGGCGATCCTGCGCGGCACCGGGATCCGCCGGAGGTCTAGCTCTCGCCCAAGACCTCGCCGAGGGTGCGGCCGCTGAGAACCGAGCGGGGCTCCTCGGCGACCACGTCGGAACCGGGCCGGGCCTCGTCGTCGCGGCGCTTGATCAGCAGCCACTGCGGCTTCTCGCCGCCGCGGGTGCGCTGCAGGGCGAAGCCGCCGCGGAGCTTCTCGCCGTGGAGGACGAAGACCGCGTGGCCGCGCTCGAGCGCCTCCGGCCAGGGGACGCGGCCGCCCTGCTCGTAGCCGCCGCGGTCCCAGACGATCACGCCGCCGTTCTCGGTCGGCCCCTCGAAGTCGTTGTGGCCGAGCGAGTGGTCCTCGACCTGGATCGCGAACCGTTTCGTCGCCGGGTCCAGCGAGGGCCCTTTCGGCACCGCCCAGGAGCGCATCGCGCCGTCGACCTCGAGCCGCAGGTCGAAGTGATGCGCGGTCGCGGCGTGCTCCTGGACGACGAAGACGCCGGCGACGACGCCGCGCACCGCGAACTGCTCGTGTCCCTCGACCTTGACGTCTTCGACGTCGACCCCGTCGACCGCCGCTCCGCGGGGGCCTTCGCCCAGGAACTCGACGAGCGCGGCGACCGCGGCGCGCGGGCCCTCGGCGTGGACGAGGACGCTGCCGTCCTCCGCGTTGCGGACCCAGCCGAGGACGCCAAGGTCCTCCGCCCGCCGCACCGTCGCTTCGCGGAAACCGACGCCCTGGACGGCGCCGCGCACCTTCACCCGCACCGCCTTGGCGTCGCCCTTCTCGCTCATCGCCTAGGCGAACTCGATGACGCTGCGGATTCCGTCCTGGGCCTCCATCAGCTCGAAACCGCGGTTGACCTCGTCGAGGCGGAGGCGGTGCGAGATGAAGGGCTCGACGTCGATCTCGCCGGCGAGGGCGCGATCGATCAGCCGCGGCACCTCGTCGCGACCCTTGACGCCGCCGAAGGAGGAGCC
>CAMPIP010000215.1 GCA_946886425.1 uncultured Actinomycetes bacterium | reverse complement strand
ACCCGGGGCCCTGGCGGGGACCGGGAACGGCCCCGGTCGAGGGCGGGCGGAGCAGCGACGGCGACCGCCACGTGCTGGTCGTCGACCGCGGCGCCTGCAAGCTCTACGAGCTCTACCGCGCCTTCCCGCAAGCCAAGCCGCGGCCGCGCTGGAACGCCGACTCCGGCGCCGCCTGGGACCTCCGCTCCGCCGCCCCGCGCCCGGACGGCTGGACCTCCGCCGACGCCGCCGGGCTGCCGATCTTCCCCGGCCTGGTCCGTTACGACGAGGCGGCGGCGGGCCGCGTCGAGCACGCGATCCGGGTCACCTTCGAGAGCACCCGCGACGCCTGGGTCCGTCCCGCCACCCACTGCGCCGGCGACATCGCCAGCGGCAACGCGCCGCCGATGGGACTGCGGCTCCGCCTCAAATCCTCATTCGGGCTCGGCCGCTTCAGCGGCTCCGCCCGCGCGATCGCCGAAGCGATGAAGCGCTACGGGCTGATCGTCGCCGACAACGGCTCCAACTGGTTCTTCAGCGGCAGCAGCGACCGCCGCTGGGACGACGAGAACCTCAACCAGCTGAAGCGGATCCCCGGCAGGGCCTTCGAGGTCGTCAAGAGCGAGGCGCCGGTTCACCCCTGTTGAGCCGTCGCCCGCGCCCGTCGGCGCCGGCCGCGCCCGGTCAGCAGGTTGACGGCCTTCCCGAACACGGAGATCACGCCGGTCGCCACGGCCAGCCCGATCGCGCCGAGGAAGAGCAGGAAGAGGACGAAGAAGATTCCCGCGAGCGGGATCAGCAGGACTTTCACGACCGCCGATTCTCCCGCAAGCGCCTAAAGGGAGCCCCCGCGCCCTCCGTGGCTCTACCCTGTCTCGGGGTCAGGGTCGATGGGTCGCCTCAGGACAAAGTCACGGCAGGGCGCGCGAGCCTCGGGCGCGGCGCTCGCGTCCGCGCTGGCGCTCGCGGCCACGGCGCTGACCCTGCTCGCGAGCCCGGCGAGCGCCGCCGCCGAACCGCCCGAGCAGCCCGGCTTCCACGCCCTCGGCCGCACCGTCGTCGGCGCCGTCGTCGCCGCGACCAGGGCCGACCACGCCCTCTACGCGATCGGCGACAGCCTGGCGATGATGGAAGCGCGCGAGCGGGTCGAAGCGCGGGCCGAGGCCGCCGCGAAGGCGGCCGCAGGCCCAACCCTCGCCGAAATCGAAGCCGACCCGTCGCTGCTGCCACCCGCCTCGGCCGGCTCCAACGGCACCGCGATTCCTCGCCACGACGCCGCCAAGGCGGAAAAGATCTTCGCCCGCAGCCGCGGCGAGGAGACCTCGATCCTGCTGACCGGGATCGCCCTCGCCCCGGCCGGCGCCCCCGAGGTCGTCAAGGCGGTGATCGACAACGCCAACGCGATCGTCGGCCGCCCCTACGTCTGGGGCGGCGGCCACGGCTCCTTCTACTCCTACGGCTACGACTGCTCGGGCTCGGTCAGCTTCGCCCTCTTCGGCGGCGGCCTGATCCCCCGGCCGCTCACCTCAGGCGAACTGGAGGGCTGGGGCGCCCCCGGCCCGGGCAAGTGGATCACCGTCTACGCCAACGCCGGCCACACCTACGCCGAAATCGCCGGCCTCCGCTTCGACACCTCCGGGACCGAAAGCGGCACCGGCCCCCGCTGGCACCTCGAAGCCCGGCCGGACGACCGGAACTTCGTGGTCCGCCACCCGCCGGGCTTCTGACCGGCGTCGCTCAGTACATCGCCGGCGGCCAACCGGCGTCGCCGCTCCGAACGGCGTTCAGGACGACGATGCGCTGATCGCGGCGCAACGTCCGGTCCGGACCGGACATATAGAGAGGATGGCGCAGGGGCAGACCGAGACAAGCGCGCTCGGGCGCGAGCTCGCGCAGGCACGCTTCACCCAGCTCTACCGCGAGCAGGGACGCGCGGTGCTCGGCTACGCGCTGCGACGGGTCGAGGATCGCGAGAGCGCCGCCGACGTCGTCGCCGAGACTTTCCTCGTCGCCTGGCGGCGGCTCGAGGCAGTCCCGCCCGGCGCCGACGCCAGGCTCTGGCTCTACGCCGTCGCGCGTCGGGTAATCGACAACCTGCACCGGACCGAGCGCCGTCGGACCCGGCTCGGCCGGCGCCTCGCCGAGACGCTGCGGACCGAGCTGGCGACCCACCCGGCGGCCAGCGGCGAGGCCGCCGAAGCGCTGCGGGCGATGGCCGGGCTGGGCGAGGAAGACCGCGAGCTGCTCCTGCTCGTCTCCTGGGAGGGCCTCTCGCCCGCGGAGGCGGCGCGGGTCCTCGGCGTGTCCGCACTCGCCGCCCGCAGCCGCCTCCACCGAGCCCGGCGCCGACTGAGGGCCCTGATGGACGACAGCGAGCCGACGGAGCGCCGCGGCCGGGAACTCGACACCGAGGAGGCACGATGAAGGCGCGTGAAATCCAGTCCCTGCTCGCCGCGGCCGACCCGGTCGACCGCAACCGGCTCGAGGAGATCGGGGTCGAGTCGCTGGAGGCCGAGCTGCTGGCCGACCTCGACGACGAGCGGCAGACCGCCCCCGAGCGACCGGCGCGGCGCCGGCGCGGCGCCCGGCCCCTCGCGGCCGCCACCGGAGCCACGGCGCTCGCGGCCGTCGCCGTAATCGCCTTCCTCCTCGCCGGAGGCGGCTCCCAGGACTCCTCCCGCGCCTACGGCGCCGAGCTGGTCCGCTTCGCCGAGTCGACGCCGCTGCTGCTGCTCGACGGCCCCGGCTGGCGGGTCCAGAACGTCACCCAGTACAACGGCAACGGCCGCGAAGGCATCCGGGGGTCGATGGAATTCGTCACCGGCAGGCCGATCCCCTACGAATCCGTCCGCATCAGCGGCAACGCGAAGGAGGGCCAGCGCCAGTCGGGCATGTTCCCGCCCGCGGTGCGCCAGCGCCGGGTGGAACTCTCCTGGCGCCAGGAAAGCCTCGAGCAGGCCCTCACAATCGCGCGCTCGGTGCCGCACCCCCACGGCGAGCGCTGGGTCGAGCTGCCGGTCCTGGAGACCACCGCCCAGGTCGACGCCCGCGCCGAGTTCTTCGTCAACCAGGGCGGCCCCGGCAACCGCCAGATGACCGCGCTCTGGTCCGAAGGCGGCTACCTGCTCGAACTGCGGGCCGCCGTCCCCAACCTCGCCGCCTTCAGAGAGCGCCTCGACTGGCTGGTGCACGTCGGCGCCGAGGACTGGCTCGACGCGATGCCGGAGAAGGTCGTCAAGGCCGCAGATCACGACGCCGCCGTGCGGGAGATGCTGAGGGGAATCCCGACGCCATCGGGATTCGACCCGGCGACGATCCCCAACGAAGGCCTGACCACCAACCGTTACCAGGTGGGAGCCGCCGTGACCGGGACCGTCTCCTGCCTCTGGCTCCGCCAGTGGGGGCTGGCCCGGCGGACCGGCGACCGCGCGATGGCGGCCGAGGCCGAGGCGGCGATGGCGACCTCCCGACATTGGTCGATCCTGCGGGAGATGGACACGGACGGCGACTACCCCGAGGTCGTCTGGGAAATCGCCGCGGCGATGCCGAGGGGCTACTGGGAATGGGCCGGCCACAGGCGCCGCCTCCTCCCCCACGCCGAAGGCCTCGGCTGCGCTCGCTTGGGCATCCCGGTCCTGCCCCGAAAGCAGCGCCTGCAGCGCGAACGCCGCGAGCAGTCGGGTTAGCGGTCGGGTGAGGGCGCGCCCCCCGGCCGGTCCGGTAACGCTATTCCGCCCCGCGACCAATTAGGGGCATGGAGATCGACCTGGCCAGCCGCCCGACCTCGCTCGGCCGTCAGCTGGCGCTCGTCAGCGTCCGCGAGCGCGGCGTCGGCCCCGACCAGCTGCCGTGGATCGGCTCCGACGCCGAGATCTTCGAGGCCTTCTACCGCGAGCACGGCGAGGACG
>CAMPIP010000214.1 GCA_946886425.1 uncultured Actinomycetes bacterium | reverse complement strand
GGTCGACGTCGCGGCCGGTGAGGTCCTGGAGGCGGAGCGTCGCCTGTGGACCGAGCTGGGCGAACGGGTATAGAGACTCCGATGCCAACCGCCTTCTCCGTCGCCAAACGCGTCCCCTGGCTGAAAGTCTGGGCGGCGGCCGCCTGGCTGGCCGCCAAGGGCCGGGCCCACGTCAACGACAACCTCACCGACGCCGAGCGCACCGAGCTCCGCAAGCTCGTCACCAAGTCCAAGGGCAAACCGACGAACCTCTCCCAACGCGACCGCGACCGCGTCAAGGCGATCGTCAAGAAGGCAGCCGTGGGCGGTTAGATCACCGGACCACGGGGTATGTCGGCGGCATGACCATCGCCGCAGCAATTTTCCTGATCGCGGTCGGAGCGATTCTCAAGTTCGCGACCAACTTCCACGTCGAGGGCGTCAGCGTCGATACCGTCGGCCTGATCCTGATGATCGCCGGCGCCGTCGGCCTCGTCCTCTCCTTCTTCCAGGAGGCGATCTGGACCAGGCGTAGGCGGCCCGAAGAAGTGCCCGCCGTCGAAGAACGCCGCGAGGTTCGCGAGCCGCCGCGCTACTGACCCGCGGGGCGGCTGGAAGCGCTAGCCCAGCCGCGCGAAGTACGCGAACCAGTTGCCGGAGTGCTCCTGGTAGTCGAGTCCTGCGTCGACTCCCTGGCTTTTGAGGCTGCCCAGGGTGGTGAAGTGCGGGTCGCCGAAGAGCTCGCCGACGACGAGGCGGCCGCCGGGCTTGAGGACGCGGCGGATCTCGCGGAGGGCCGCGGCCTTGTCGGGGATCTCACCGAGCACGGCGGTGAGGATCACGGCATCGACCGAGGCGTCCCCGTAGGGCAGGGCGGTGGCGTCGCCCTGGGTGGGGACGAGGTTGGTGGCTCCGCGCTCGCTGGCGCCGCGCATCACGTGGTCGAGGAACTTCTGCTGCAGGTCGAAGAGCTCGAGGGTGCCGTCGGGGCCGACCCACTCGGCGAGGTCGTGGCTGTAGTAGCCGGTGCCGACTCCGATCTCCAGCAGGCGCTCGCCGGGCTCGGGGCGCAGCACGGCGCGGAGCCGGTCGCGGGTGATGACCGGGTGCGGGGCTTCGACCCAGAAGCGCTGCCCATAGGGGCATGCGGACGGGTTCTTGCGCCACCAGAGCGCGGCCGCGAGGCCTCCCAGAGCCGCGGCGCCGAGCAGCGTCCGCGACCGCATCTCAGCCCCCGAGGCCGAAGCCGACTCGGTGCTCGCCCGACTCGATCCTCAGGAAGGCGACTTTGCCGAGGTAGAGCGCGACCACGCCGTCCTCCGTGTGGAGGTCGTGCCAGCCGCCCTTCTCGAGCTGCTTGCGAAGGTCCTTGAGGTCGTCCTCGGCAAGCCGGACGGAGATCACCTGTCCTCCCTCGAAGCCGATCTCCACTCTCTGCGCGTCTGCCATCAGTGTTCCTCCGCGGGTTCGACGATCTCGATGAGGACGCCGCCGGTCGAGCTCGGCTTCAGGAAGGCGACCCGGCTGCCGCGGATGCCGACCCGCGCCTCGGAGTCGATCAGCCCGATCCCGGCCGCGGCCAGCTGCTTCAGCGTGCCGTCGATGTCGTTGGTCGCGTAGGCGACGTGGTGCAGGCCCTTGCCGCGCTTGGCGAGGAACTTGCCGACGGCGGTGTCGGGACCGAGCGGCCGCAGCAGCTCGACGTGCCCGTCGCCGACGTCCAGCAGCACCGCCTCGACGCCCTGCGACTCGACGGTCTCGCGGTGGGCCAGCTTCATCTCGAAGCTCTGCTCGTAGAGGGCGATCGCCTCGTCGAGATCCTCGACGGCGACGCCGATGTGGTCGATGCGTCCGAACACGGCGGCCAGTCTATGCGGCTGGCGCGGGCGGCGGCTCGACCCGGAGGATCTCGGTCAGCGCCGCGAGGCTGACCTCGAGCTGCTCGGGAGTGGGCTCCCTGGTCGCCAGGTGGCGCTGGATTTCCCGACCCGGCGTGTGGAACGCCTCGGCCAGCGGGGCGCCGTGGTTACGGTCGCTCCAGACGAACATCTCGACCGCCAGCGAGGCGCCTCCGAGTGCGACCGCGGCGCGGGCGAGTTGGCTCGGGTCGTCGACCAAGCGCTCGAGCAGCACCGTGCCGCCGGCCGAGAGCAGCATCATCGGGACCATCAGGTTGGAGCCGCAGCGGTCGTGCTCTTTCGGCACCGAGGCGACCTCCTCGACGACCCCCTGCTCGTAGGCGGCGATCGCCTTGTGCTCGGCGCCGTGGTAGGCGGCGAGGTCGCGGTCGATGCGGGCGACGAGGGCGGGAACGGCGCCGATCGCCTGCACCAGCCCCTCGCGCACGGCGCTGGTCGGCAGCCGCTTGCGCAGCAGCGCGGTCAGCGCGATCGTCCCCGCCGCGGCGCTCAGCACCCGTATGTCCTCGAAGGGAAGCCGCGCCGCCGGCAGCCGGCGCCGCGCCAGCGGCAGCACCGCCAGCGCCTCGGCCAGTTTCAGCGGCCCGCGCAGCCCGGGCATCCGCGCCGCCAGTCCCGGCGCCAGCTCCGGTTTGCGCTCCGAAGCGACCTGAATCCCCCCGTCCCGATCCCGCACCGCCGCCGCCCAATGCGTCGGCCCGTGGATCAGCAGCCCGTTGCGCAGCGCCATGCCGCCGAGCCGAAGCTTCTGCGGGTCCGTCGAGGCCACGCGCCCACCTTAGGCCATGGGGTGTCTGAGCTAAACCGCCAGATATGACGCCTTAGCTCAGACACGCCCCCCGGGGCGGCGGGCGGTGGTGCGGACTTAGCGGAAATACAGAGGGCGCCGAGTCAGTTCCCCCCAAGCTCGGCGCCCTCTCCCCCCGTGTGAGACTTCCGGCCGGAGACCCCCAGTCCAGGCCTCCGGCCGGTATGTCGGCTCTCCCTGGCTTAACTTTGAAGCTTGGAAAGCCGACCCTAGAAACACCGGGTCGTAGAGGAAGTTGCGCCCGTTACGAAGAGCGTGCGAAACGCTTTCGCAAGGCCGCCAGCCGCCGGCCCAGCTCGGCCTCGAAACCGCGTTCGGTAGGGGCGTAGAAGCGGGCGTCCTGGAGGCCCTCGGGAAGCAGCCGCTGGTCGCTCACACCCCCCGGCTCGTCATGGGCGTAGCGGTAGCCCTCGCCGCGGCCCAGCTCGGCGGCGCCGGGGTAGTGCGCGTCGCGCAGGTAGTCGGGCGGAGTCTGGGCGCCGTTGCGGCGGACCTCGGCGCGGGCAGCGCCGAGCGCCTTGTAGGAGGCGTTCGACTTCGGCGCCAGGGCCAGGTAGACGCAGGCCTGGGCGAGGTTGAGCGCGCACTCTGGGAGGCCGACCCGGTCGACCGCCCGGGCCGCGGCGTCGGCGACCAGCAGCGCCTGCGGATCCGCGTTGCCGACGTCCTCGGAGGCGAGGATGACCATCCGGCGGGCGATGAACCGCGGGTCCTCGCCGCCCTCCAGCATCACCGCCAGGTAGTAGAGCGAGGCGTCGACGTCGGAGCCGCGGGTGGCCTTGATCCAGGCCGAGATGAAGTCGTAGTGACGGTCGCCTTGGCGGTCGTAATCGACCGCCTTGCGCTGCAGCGCGTCCTCGATCGCGGCGACGTCGACCGGCGCGCCTCGCGAGCGCTCGACCGCGCGCTCCAGGGCCGAGAGCGCCACCCGGGCATCGCCGCCGCTGCGCTGTGCCAGCATCTCCAGCGCCGCCTCTTCGACCGGCGGCGGGTCGGCGAGGCCGCGCTCGGGATCGCCGAGCGCCCGCCGCAGCAGCTCCACCACCTGCTCGGGCTCGAGCGGCCGCAGCTCGTAGACCTGGCTGCGCGAGAGCAATGCCGAGTTGACCTCGAAGTAGGGGTTCTCGGTGGTCGCCCCGATCAGGGTCAGCACCCCGTCCTCGACCGCCGGCAGCAGCGCGTCCTGCTGGGCCTTGTTGAAGCGGTGGATCTCGTCGAGGAAGAGCACCGGCGGCCGCCCGTTGGCCCGCCGCCGCTCCCG
>CAMPIP010000213.1 GCA_946886425.1 uncultured Actinomycetes bacterium | reverse complement strand
CCCCGGGCCCGACGCCTACGCGGGCAAGCGCTGCGTGGTGATCGGCTCCAACAACTCGGCGCACGACATCTGCGCCGCGCTATGGGAGGCGGGCGCCGCGGAGGTGACCATGGTCCAGCGCTCCTCCACGCACGTGGTGCGGTCCGAGACGCTCATGGGCCTCGGCATGCGCGCGCTGTACTCCGAGGAGGCCGTGGCCAACGGCGTCACCACCGAGCGCGCGGACATGATCTTCGCGTCGATGCCGTACCGCATCATGGCCGACCTGCAGATCCCGCTCTACGAGCAGATCCGCGAGCGCCGTGCCCACGCCGCCGCGGACGGCCACGACGACATCCTCTCGCTGCTGCTCGAGGCCCGCGACGAGGCGGGCGAGGGCCTCACCGACGAGGAGCTTCGCGACGAGCTGATGACCCTGCTGCTGGCCGGCCACGAGACGACGGCGAGTGCCCTGAGCTGGACCCTGGAGCGGCTGGTCCGCCATCCGGAGATGCTCGACCGGCTCGAAGCCGAGGTCCGGGCGGGGGAGAGCGAGGAGTACCTCGACGCGGTGATCAAGGAGACGCTGCGGCTGCGCCCGGTCGTCCCGGCGGTCGGCCGCTACCTGACCGCGCCGCTGGAGATCGGTCCCCACCTGCTCCCCGGGGGCGTCTACGTCAATCTCTCGATCGTCCTCCTGCACCGCCGGCCCGACCTCTACCCGGACCCGCTCGCCTTCCGCCCCGAGCGCTTCCTCGAGCGCCCTGCCGGCACCTACGAGTGGATCCCCTTCGGCGGCGGCGTCCGCCGCTGCCTCGGCGCCAGCTTCGCCCTCTTCGAGATGAAGATCGTTCTCCGCGAGATCCTCGCCCACCTGCGCCTGCGCCGGCTCGCCACCCCCGACGAGCCCGTCGGCCGCCGGGCCATCACCTTCACCCCCAAGCGCGGCGGCCTCATCGAGGTCGAGGCGGCGGCATGAGCACGCTCGCCACCGAGCCTGCCGGCGCCGGCCTCGCCGCCCAGGCCGACCTGCTCGCCGGGGGCGAGTTCAGCGCCGCCGAGCTGCTCGACGCGACCATGGCTCGGATCGAGGCGGTCGAGCCGCGGCTCAATGCCTTCCGGCTGCTGCGACCTGAGGCGGCTTTCGCCGAGGCCGAGGAGGCCGATCGGCGGCTCGCCGCCGGCGAGCGGCTGCCGCTGCTCGGCGTCCCGATCGCGGTCAAGGACGACATGGACCTGGCCGGCCATCCGACCGCCTTCGGCTGCGACGGCGAGTTCGAGCCCCGCGCCGAGGACGGCGAGGTGGCGCGGCGGCTGCGCGCCGCCGGGGCGGTGATCGTCGGCAAGACCAACACGCCGGAGATCGGCCAATGGCCGTTCACCGAGGGGCCGGGCTTCGGCGCCACCCGCAACCCCTGGTCCACCGATCACACCCCGGGCGGCTCCTCGGGCGGGGCCGCCGCCGCGGTCGCCGCCGGCCTGCTGCCCGCCGCGGTCGGCTCCGACGGCGCCGGCTCGGTTCGTATCCCCGCCGCCTGGACCAACCTGGTCGGCCTGAAGCCGCAGCGCGGCCGCATCTCCACCTGGCCGGCCCCGGAGTCCTTCAACGGCCTCACCTGCAACGGCCCGCTCGCCCGCACCGTCGGCGACGCGGCGTTGCTGCTCGACGTCCTCGCCGGCAACGTCGAGGGCGACCTGCACCGCCCGCCCGCGGCGGCCGAGCCGTTCGCCGCCGCCGCGCGGCGCGACCCCGGCCGGCTGCGGATCGGCCTCGCCCTCAACGTGCCCTACAGCGGCGCCCCGGCCAGCCTCGACCCGCGCGTCCGCGACGCGGTCGAGGACGTCGCCGCCAGCCTCGAGCGCCTCGGTCACACAGTCGAGCCGGTCGAGGTCCCCTACGGCCTCTGGCCCGGCGCCAGCATCATGCCCCGCTCGATGATCGGCATCCGCGAGTGGGCCCTTCGCCACCCGGACCACTCGCGGCTCGACCCCCGCACCCACCACGCCGCCAAGCTCGGCCGCGCCTTCCGTCCCCTGCTCGGGCTCGCCCACTTCTCCGAGCAGGTCGCCCGCCGCCGCGTCGGCCAGGTCTTCCGCCGCCACGACGTCCTGCTCGCCCCGACCACCGCGGAGCCGCCGCTGCCGATCGGCGCCTGCGAGGGTCTGAGCAGCTGGGAGACCGACAAGCGGATCGTCGCCGCCTGCCCCTACGCCTGGCCCTGGAACATCCTCGGCTGGCCCGGGCTCAACGTCCCCGCCGGCTTCACCCCCGAGGGCCTCCCGGTCGGCGCCCAGATGCTCGGCCAGGCCCACAGCGAGCCACGCCTGCTCGCCCTCGGCGCCCAGCTCGAGGCCGAGCGCCGCTGGCACGACCACCGCCCGCCAGCCTGAGTCGAACGCGGTCGCTTAACGTCCCTCCCGGGGCCTCAAGTGACCGCGCTGAGATTGCGCCAGCGGACTCCCGAGCGAGGTCCCGTTTCTCAGTCGCCGAAGCCGGGCGCCGGCCCGGTGGCGCGGGCGCCGACGCCGCCGGTGCGGGTCTGGGAGATGCCGCCGACCGGGCCGCTCGGGGCCGCCGGTTTGGCGGGAGCGCGGGGAGCGCGCGGCGCGCGCGGAGCCCGTTCCGCGGTTTCGCCGGGGCCGACCGGGAAGATTTCGACCCATTCGGCGAGCTGGAACATCGGCGCCGGGGCGTGGTTCCAGGAGAGGTGCAGGTGGTGGCCGCAGCCGTGGCCGCTGTCGCCTTCGTAGCCGACCCAGCGGAACGGCGGCGCCGGCGCGCCCTGGACCGGCTCGGCCCATTCGGCGAGGCGGGTGATCGGCGCCCAGGTCGCGTCGCACTTGGTGCCGCCGCCCAGTGGGACCACGTCGACCGCGAGCCCGTTGTAGTGGTCGGAGTCGTGGACATGGCATTCGTCGCAGCCGGCGTGCTCGCCGTTCGGGAGCGGGCCGGAGTAGCCGTCGGTGACGTAGATCGGGTAGCGCTGGGCGATCCAGCGCAGGTCGGCGACGATTCGCCTGTCGACCATGTCGCCGGCTTCGTGCGGGATTGAGGCCGGAATCGGCACGATCCGGCCCGCCGCGGAGACCTGCTTGGTCGCGGTCGGCCCGGCGACGGCGCTGCTCGCCGCGGCAAGCAGGCCGAGCAGCAGCAGCGCGAAGAGGGCAAGGTGCAGCGAGCGTCGCGGCCGAGTTCTCACCTCCTGCCTATCGGCAATCGCACCACGGACCCTGCAACCGACCCTGCAAACGCGGGCGCGGGGTAGGGTTCGCGCCTATGGGGACGGTGCGGGACGCCACTTTCGACCTCTTCCGGGAGCAGGGGATGACGACGATGTTCGGCAACCCCGGCTCGACCGAGCTGCCGATGCTCGCCGACTTCCCGGCCGACTTCCGCTACTTCCTCGGCCTCCAGGAGGCGGTCGTGGTCGGGATGGCCGACGGCTACGCCCAGGCCTCCGGCAAGACCACGGTCGTCAACCTCCACACCGCGCCGGGCGTCGGCAACGCGATGGGGGCGATCTTCAACGCCCAGGCCAACCACTCGCCGCTGCTGATCACGGCCGGCCAGCAGGTCCGCGCCCACATCACCATGCAGGCCAACCTCACCAACCGCGACGCGACCCGGATGCCGCACCCGCTGGTCAAGTGGTCCTACGAGCCGCCGCGCGCCGAGGACGTGCCGCTGGCCCTCGCCCACGGTGCCCACCTCGCCGGCCTGGCGCCGCGCGGGCCCGTCTTCCTGTCGCTGCCGATGGACGACTGGGGCGTCGAGGTCGACGCCGCCGCCGCCAAAGCGGCGATCTCGCGCAAGGTCACCGGCCGGGCGACCGCCGACCCCGAGGCGGTCCGCGCCCTCGCCGCCCGCCTCGACGCCGCGAAGAACCCGGTCCTCGTCGCCGGCCCCGACGTCGACACGGCCGGCGCCTGGGACCTCGGCGTCGCCCTCGCCGAGCGCCAGCGCCTGCCGGTCTGGGCCTCGCCGGCCACCGGCGGCA
>CAMPIP010000212.1 GCA_946886425.1 uncultured Actinomycetes bacterium | reverse complement strand
CCGCAGGGTCTTTCGCGAGGTGGTGAGGACCAGCTCCGGGTAGGGCGGGGCCCCGTAGCGGTCGACCTTGAAGACGCGGACCGGGACGCCCTGCTGGCGCAGTGCCACGCCCTCGGCGTTCCAGAACCCGGTCGCGGCGTCGACCTTGCCGGCGGCCAGCGAGGCGACCGCGTTGAACCCGATCGTCACCTCCTCGACCGCGGCCGGGTCGCCGCCGTCGGCGCGGACCTCGGACTCGACCACGGCCTCGTCGGACGGGAGGCCGGTGACGCCGACTGTGTGGCCGACGAGGTCGCGGGGCCGGCGCACCGGGCCCTCGGCTCGGGCCAGCACCGCGGCCAGTGGGCGCTGCACGACCGGGGCGACGCCGACCAGCTCGAGGCCGTGTTCGCGGGCGATCCCGAGGTCGTGGACGTCGAGGATCGCCAGGTCGGCACGGCCGGCGGCGAGGAGCTTCGGGGCGTCGGTCGATTCGCCCGGCTGCTCGACGGTGAGGTCGACGCCGGCGTCGCGGTAGAGGCCCTTGGCGAGTGCCGTGTAGATGCCGCTGTGGACCGCGTTCGGGGTGAAATCGAGCACGAGCAACGCGCCTTTCGGCACGCCCGGTTCCGCACCGCCCCCGCCGCAGCCGGCGGCGCCGACAAGCAGGAGAACGGCCGCCAGCAGCGCGACAGCACGTCTCACAAGACCCGGCAACCTATTTCATTAAGCAGATATGGGTAGACTGCCGCCGCTTACCGATCCAAGCGGGAACGAGGAGGAGAGAGTGCAGGAACGAGGTCTAGCCGCATATCTTGCCGAGCTCATCGGCACGCTTTTGCTGGTCTTTTTCATCACCAGCGTCGTCGCGCTGTTCCTATCGACCGGGAGCCAGGCCCAGTTCGGCTCTGACTTCGCTGTCATTGGCCTCGTCCACGCCTTCCTGCTCTTCGGACTCATCGTCATGTTCGGAGTGGTCAGCGGCGGTCATTTCAACCCGGCGGTGACGATCGCCGCGCTGGCGATCAAGCGGATCAGCGCCATCGACGGCGTGATCTACATCCTGGCCCAGCTCTCCGGCGGCGTTCTCGGCGCCCTGCTGACCAAGGCGCTGCTGCTCGACGAGGGTCGCGCAACCAACTACGGGGCCGCCCAGGTCAGCGGCCTGCTCGCGGGTAACTTCGCCGGGTCGATCGTCGAGGCGATCGGCACCTTCTGCCTCGTCCTCGTCATCCTCGCCGCGGTCTTCTCGAAAAAGAGCTTCAAGGAGTGGGCGCCGCTGGCAATCGGCACGACGCTTGGCTTCATCGTCATGGTCGGCGGCCCGTTGACCGGCGGCTCCTTCAATCCGGCTCGCTGGTTCGGCCCGGCCCTGGTCAGCAACACCTGGGGCGACGTCTGGCCTTACCTGGCCGGCCCGATCGTCGGCGCCCTGCTGGCGGCGGCGGTGTTCCGCTTCGTGCTGGAGCCGGGTGGCGTGCCCCCGACCGAGTCGCCGGAGCCGATCAAAGCGAGTGCCAAAGGCACCGCCAAGGCCAGCCCGACCTCCTAGCAGTCCCCGGGTTTCCGCTTACGA
This sequence comes from uncultured Actinomycetes bacterium, assembly GCA_946886425.1. The sequence continues at coordinate 2,508 of CAMPIP010000212.1, read as the reverse complement.
ACCGCCGGGCCATGCCGGCCCGGCGGTTCCAGTAGCTTGGCGAGCGTGCGCCGGGTTACCTTCTCGCGGAACTTCACGCTTTCCCTCTCTCGCACCTGCCAGTGCTACTGCAAGTACTGCGCCTTCGCGACGCACCAGGCCCACGTCCACCCTCCTGAGGAGGTCGAGCGGCAGCTCGACCAGGCACTGAGGCGCAACGCCAAGGAGCTGCTGGTCCTCACCGGCGAGCGCCCCGAGGTCAACCCGGTGGTCGCGGCCAAGCTGGCCGAGTGGGGTCACGAGGACTTCACGTCCTACGTCGTCTGGGCCTGCGAGCGGGCCCTGGAGCGAGGGATGCTTCCGCACACCAACATCGGGGTGCTGGAGAAGGCGGACCTGGCGCGATTGAGGGAGGTCACGGCCTCGCAGGGGCTGATGCTGGAGAGCGCTTCGGAGCGCTTGATGGACACCGTCCACGCGGGCAGTCCGACCAAGCATCCCGCCGCGCGGCTGGCCACCATTGAGGCCGCAGGCGAACTGCGGATCCCCTTCACGTCGGGGATCCTCGTCGGCATCGGCGAGACCGAGCAAGAGCGCGTCGAATCTCTCGAAGCGCTTGCCGCGGTGCACCAACGTCACGGCCACTTGCAGGAGGTGATCATCCAGAACTTCGTTCCGCATCCCCGCTACTACGGAGCTGAGGTCGCCGACATCGCGGATGAGGCGGCTCGCGCTCGGTGGGGAGGCGAGGAGGCGGCACCCGACTCACTGCCCCTGCCAGCGTGGGCGAACCCCGTCTCAGTGGACGAGATCAAGCGGTTGATCGGCGAGTGCCGAAGGCTGATGCCGGATGTGGGGGTGCAGGTGCCGCCCAACCTCTCGGAGTTTTGGCCGGAGTTGGTCGAGGCTGGGGCTACGGATCTCGGTGGGCTGTCGGCGAACGGGGACCACATCTCGCCGGAGGAGCCGTTTCCCTCGCCGCATCAGGTGCGCAAGGAGCTGGCGCCGCGGGGGTACGCGCTGACGGAGCGGTTGTGTGTGTATCCGCAGTACATGGACCTCGAGTGGATGGAGCAGGGGGTCCTCGACGTAGTCAAGTTGAAGTACTGGAGCTTCATCCCGCGCCGGGGATCTGGCCGACGGTCGGAAGAGTCGCTCGACTCCGGGCTGGCCGAGAGTGCGATCGCGAAAGGGCGTGAGGGTGTCGCGCTCTCCGAGGACGAGCTCACCGCCCTGTTCGCGGAGACCAGGCCCGAGGTGGTCGAGGAGATGCGGGTGGCCGCCGATGAGCTGCGGGCGGAGCTGGCGGGGGATTTGGTCACCTTCGTGGTCAACCGGAACATCAACTTCACCAACGTCTGCGTGGTCGGCTGCGCGTTCTGCGGGTTCGGACAGGGGAAGCGCTCGCCGGACGCCTACGAAGTCTCCGAGGAGGACTTTGCGGCGCGGATCGAGGAGGCGGTCGAGTTCGGGGCGACTGAGCTCTGCATGCAGGGCGGGATCCATCCCGACCTCTCGCTGGACGAGTACGGCCGCTGGCTGCGGCTGGCCAAGGACGTGGCGCCGCAGCTGCACCTGCACGCCTACTCGCCGATGGAGATCAACTGGGCCTGCGAGCGTTCCGGCAAGCAGCCGCGGGAGGTTTTCGAGTACCTGCGCGAGTGCGGGCTCGGCTCGACCCCTGGGACCGCCGCCGAGGTGCTCGACGACGGCGTCCGCCAGCGGATCTCGCCGAACAAGCTGCCGGTGGCGCGCTGGGTCGAGATCATCGAGGCCTCGCACCGGGCCGGGCTGCGCTCGACCTCGACGGTGATGTTCGGCCACATCGAGGAGCCGCGCGAGCTGGCCCGGCACATGCGGGTGGTCCGCGAGCTGCAGGAACGGACCGGCGGGATCACCGAGTTCGTCCCGCTCAGCTTCATCCCCTTCAACACGATGCTGGGGCGGACCCACGGGATCGAGGAGATCGCCATGGCCGAGAACCTCAAGCACACCGCCGCCTTCCGGCTGGCGCTGGGGCGGACGATCCCGAACCTGCAGGCGAGCTGGGTGAAGATGGGCCTCGACGCCGCCACCGAGGCGCTGCGCTGGGGGGTCAACGACCTCGGCGGCACCCTGATGGAGGAGAACATCTCGCGGATGGCGGGCTCCGAGCACGGGGTCCGGCTGGAGCCCGAGCAGCTGATCGAGGCGGCACGGGCGGCAGGGCGCGAGCCGGCCCAGCGGACGACGCTGTACGAGATCGTCGAGACGTACGCAGCGGCCGTCTGAGCGGCGCCGTTTGGCTGTGCGGGCGCGGCGCGCCATCATGAGCCGATGCGCGCGATGGTGCTCGAGCGAGCCCGGGAGCCGCTGCTGCCGCGTGAGCTTCCCGATCCCGAGCCGGGGCCGGGCCAGGTCCTGGTCCGGGTCCACGCCTGCGGCGTCTGCCGCACCGACCTGCACATCCTCGACGGGGAGCTCGAGCATCCGAAGCTGCCGCTGGTGCCGGGTCACCAGATCGTCGGCACGGTGGTCGGGGCCGGGGAG
>CAMPIP010000211.1 GCA_946886425.1 uncultured Actinomycetes bacterium | reverse complement strand
GCTCAACGCCCGGGTCGGCGGCGTCACCAAGGAGGAGGCGCTCGCCGCCCAGGCGGGCGAGGAGGGATGACCGTCTCGCGGGCGCTCGTCGTCGGCGGCGGCATCGGCGGGCTCGCCGCCGCGACCGCGCTCGCCCAGCGCGGCGTCGAGGTCGACGTCGCCGAGCGCCGCGAGGCCTTCGCGATCCCCGGGGTCGGCCTCGGCCAGCCGGCCAACGCCCTGCGCGCCCTGCGGTCCCTGGGCGTCCTCGACGAGATCGCCGCGGCCGGTTTCCCGTTCTCGCGCCTGCGGGTCTACGGCCCGGACGGGGAGCTGGTGGTCGACCACCGCTTCCGGCTAGGCGGCGACGTCCCGCCCTTCATCGCGCTGCCGCGGACCGACCTGCACCGGATCCTCTTCGACGCCGCGACGGCGGCGGGCGTGAAGGTGCGGATGGCGACGGAGCCCCGGCAACTGCGCCAGAACGGCGGCGTCGCCGTCGGCTTCGAGGGCGGCGGCGAGGAGTCCTTCGACCTGCTCGCCGGTTTCGACGGCTACCGCTCCTGGACCCGGCAGACGATCCTCGGGCCCGGGCAGGACCCGCGTTTCTCCGGCTACGCGGCCTGGCGGCTGATCGTGCCTCGTCCGAGCGAGGTCACCTGCATGCGGTTCCACCAGGGGATCGGCCACAAGACCGGGGTGATGCCGCTGAACGAGAACAGCATGTACCTCTTCCACATCCGCCCGGAGGACCCCGGCCTGCGGGTCTCCCCCGCGCAGGCCGTCGACGGCCTGCGAGAGCGGCTCGCCGATTACGGCGGTTTCGTGGCCGAGCTGCGCGAGGCATTGCGGGACGACGACACCGTTGTCTACAGCCCGCTCGAACCGCTCTTCGTGCCGGCGCCGTGGCACCGCGGCCGGGTCGCGATCGGCGGCGACGCCGCCCACACCTACCCGCCGCACATGACCCAGGGCGCGGCGATGGCCCTCGAGGACGCGGTCGTCCTCGCCCAGCAGGCCACCGCGGAGGGGACGGGGACGGTCGAGGAACGACTGGGCGGCTACGCGGAGCGGCGGCTCGCCCGCTGCCGTTACGTCGAGGAGTTCGCCGGACGTATGCTCCGCGACGAGCAGAAGATCTCCTCGCTGCGCGACTTCGAACACGCAAAGGCGAGCGCCTACGACGATCTCGACGGACGCCTGACCGGCTCGGACCGGGTCATGGACGAAGACGTGCTCGACCTTGGTGCGGGGGTGGCGGCTTGAGCCAGGCCGCTTCCAGCGCGCCGGTGCGGGCGCGGGTCCCGACCCTGCGCAAGACGGCCGAGCTCTGCGGCCTGTTCACCACCTCCCGCCCCCGCTGGCGGCTACAGGAGATCTGCGCCGAGCTCGGCTGGGACCCGGCGACCGCGCACCGCTTCCTGAAGGCGCTGGTCGAGGTGCGGATGCTCGCCGTCGACGCCGACGGCGGCTACACGGTCGGTCTGCTGCCGGTCGAGATGGCCTCGGTCTACCTGGCCAGCGAGCCCCGGCGGCGTGCCTTCGTGCGGCGCTGCGAGGAGATCGCCGCCCGGACCGGGCTGACCTGCCAGCTGGGAATACTCGACGGGGCCTCCGTGGTCATCGTGACCAGCCACGAGGGGGCGAGCGCCCTGCGCGCGGCGGCGATGCTGGGCGAGCGCCTGCCGGTCCACGCAACCGCCGGCGGCAAGGCGATCCTCAGCCAGCTGGCCGACGACGAGATCGAGGCGCTGCTCCCGGAGCGCCTCGAGCGGCTCACCCCCGAGACCCTCTCCAGCCGCGCCGCGCTGATCGAGCAGGTACGCGAGGTGAGGGCCAACGGCCTCGCCCAGGCCAACGGCGAGCTCGCCCCCGCCTTCCACGCGATCGGCGTGCCGCTGCCGCCCGACTGTTTCGACGGTCGGCCGGCGGCGCTGATCTGCTCGGGCCCGGCCGGGGAACCGGGCCAGTGGCGACTGGCCGAGCAGCTGCTGCGCGAGACCGTCCCGGGCTAGGAGGGATTGGCGAGGGCCGGGATCACCTCGCGGCCGAGCAGCTCGACCGCGTCGAGGTCCCGATGCAGCAGGTGCTGGGCCATCACCCGAGTCAGGCCAGCCTCGGCCAGGGCCGCGAGCTGGTCGAGCGCTTCCGGGACCGTTCCCCTGATCACGCTCTCGCGCATCGCCGCCAGGAAGGCCTCACCGTCGGCGCCCTCGCCTTTCCAGCGGGCCAGGCGGGTGGCGCGGTCGAGCAGTTCCTCGCGGTCGGCGCCGACCAGCCACCCGGTCATCATCGAAAGCGGCAGCGTCGCCGGGTCGCGGTCGATCGCTTCGCAGGCCTCGTCGAGGCGGCCGCGCAGCTCGCTCACCTCCTCGGGCAGCAGGAAGACGGTGTTGTACTCGTCGGCGAAGCGGGCGGCGAGGCGGACGCTGCGGGGACCGCCTTTGGCGCCGAGGATCAGCGGTGGCCGCGGTTGCTGGACCGGCTTCGGCCGCGCGTCGAGGTCCTCGGCGTTGTAGTAGCGGCCTTCCAGCGAGAAGGGACCCTCTTCCCACTGCATCCCGATCAGCTGCAGCTGCTCCTCGAGCACCTCCATGCGATCACCGATCGGCGGCAGCTCGAACCCGTAGGCCTCGTGCTCGCGCTCCCACCAGCCGGCGCCGATCCCGAGCTCGACCCGGCCGCCGGAGATCTGGTCGACGGTGACGACCGACTTGGCGAGCACCGAGGGGTGGCGGAAGGTGGCCGGCGAGACCATCGTCCCCAGCCGCAGCCGCTCGGTGATCGCCGCCAGCCCGGCCAGGGTCGCCCAGGCATCGAGCGAGCCGCGCTCGCGGCGGTCGTCGACCGAGAGGTAGTGGTCGGAGCGGAACAGCGTCCCCACCCCATGCTCCTCGGAGGCCGCCGCGATCGCCTTCCAGTCGGCCCAGGTCCCGTCCTCCTGCCCCTCGATCATCAAGCAGACGTCCATGCCGCTCATCCTTCCCGGCCCGGGCGTTCTTTACGCCTCGGGGCCGCCGGGCGGTCCGCCCGCGACCAGCTCGACGAAGGCGCGCAGGCCCGGCGTCGTCCGCGCCACCAGCTCCGCCTCGGCCGCGGTGGCCCGCTCCGGCAGCGCCGCGCAGCCCGTCTCGCCGAGCGCCGCCAGCGCCTCGTCGATCATCTCCGGGACCGCCAGCCAGGCCTCCAGCAGCGCGAAGTCCGCCTCCGGGTGAAACAGCACCCCCCAGGCGTCGCCGTGGCGGAAGGCCTGGTGCTCGGTCCGCGCCGAGGAGGCGAGCGAGGTCGCGCCGTCCGGCAGCTCGAAGACGTCGCCGTGCCAGTGCAGGACCTCCGTGCTGGGGGCGAGCCGGCCGAGCACCGGGTCGGCGGGGTCGTGGACCTCGACCGGAGCGAAGCCGAGCTCGACCCCCTCCCCCGGCCGCACCTCGGCCCCGAGCGCCCTCGCCAGCAGCTGGGCGCCGAGACAGATCCCCAGCACCGGCATTCCCCGCCGCGCCGCCTCGGCCAGCCACTCGCGCTCGGCGGCCAGGCCCGGGAAGCGATCGGTTTCGTCGACGTTCATCGGCCCGCCCATCGCCACCGCCCCGGCGACCTCGTCGTGGTCGGGCAGCTCCTGCCCAGCGAGCGGTTTCGCGGTGTGGACGGCGAGCGCCGACCCGCAGAGGTCGAGGATCCGGTGCGGCGTCTCCCACGGCACGTGCTGGATCGCCAGCAAGGTTGGACGGTCGTCCAGGCTCGCCATCGGAGTGAGGCTATCCGTAGCGCGGGCCGCGCTACGGTTGCGACATGGCCAAGAGTCGCGGCATCGCCCGCTTCAAGCCCGAGGCCCGCCCCGTGACCATGACCGGCGCCCAACTGATTGGCCCGACCGCCCGCGGCCCGCTCGCGATCGGCGCCCTCGCCGTCGGCGCCGCCGCGATCGGCGGCTTCGCGATTGGCCGCCTCAGCGTCGGACGGCTGACGGTCCGCCGCGCCTCCTTCGGGCGGGTCGAGATCGAGGAGTTGGAGGTGGGACGCCTGACCGTGCGCGAGGGCGAGCCCCCCGTGCGCGGTAGCGAGCCGCCGGCGCCCTCGATCCCCCCAAG
>CAMPIP010000210.1 GCA_946886425.1 uncultured Actinomycetes bacterium | reverse complement strand
GGCGGCGGCGGACGGGGGGGAGGCGGTCGAGTTGCGGGCGTCGACGATGTTGCGGCCGCTGCTGCTGGCGACGCTGCTGGAGGACGACCGGGGGCTGGCCGACCGGCCGGCGCTGCTGGTCAGCGCCGACGACCGCTCGGCTCGCGACCTCGCCGCCGACCTGCGCGCCTACCTGGCACCGCGCCGGGTCCGCCTCTACCCCTCGCGCGGCACCGGCTACGCCTCCTCCGTGAGCCCGCCGCCGCACCTGGTCGGGCTGCGGATCGACGCCCTCGACGCCCTGGTCGCCGAGCCCGACGCGGTCGTCGTCGCCAGCGCCGCGGCGCTCGCCGAGGCCGTCCCCGACGCCTCGCTGCGGCCGGCCGGGTTCGCGATCTCCCGCGGCGAGGAGGTCGAGCTCGGCGCCGTCGCCGAGGACCTCGTCGCGGCCGGCTACGAACGGGTCGAGCAGGTCGAGGAGCGCGGCCAGTTCGCGGTCCGCGGTGGCATCCTCGACGTCTTCCCGGCGACCGAGGAGCGGGCGGTCCGGATCGAGCTGTTCGGCGACGAGGTCGAGTCGATGCGCTGGTTCTCGACCTTCACCCAGCGCTCGCTAGGCGACGCCGAGAAGGTCGAGCTGGCTCCCGCCGCCGAGCTCGACGCCGAGCACCGCGAGCTGGCCGAGCTGGCGGCGATGGAGGCGGCCGAGAAGGAGGAGCCGCTCGCCAACCTCGCCGAGGTGCTGCCGCTGGAGCACTTCCGGGCACCGCTCGACCTGGTCCCGGAGGCCGCCGCCGTGGTCCTCGCCGCCGCCGAGGAGATCGAGCCGGCGCTGCGCGACCACTGGGAGGACGCGACCACGGCGATGCACGCCGACGACGCCCGCCACCTCTACGTCGACGTCGCCGCGCCGCTGAACGAGCGCGCCGCCCTGTCCCTGACCACGGCCGGCGAGGACGACGAGGACGCCTTCCGCGCCGCCCGCGCCGAGTCGCCCGCCCGCAGCGTCAAGGAGGCCGAGGGAGAGCTGGAGAAACTGGTCCGCTCCGGCTACCGCACCGTCGTCGCCTTCGACGCCCGCGGCGAGGCCGAGCGGGCCCGCTACGGGCTCGACCGCCTCGACGCCCGGATCCTCGAAGGGGGCCGGATCTCGCCCGACCCCGGCCTCGCCTTCGCCGAGGCGCGCCTGCGCGAGGGTTTCGTCAGCCCCGAGCTGAAACTCGCGGTCTACCCCTTCCGCCGCCTCGTCCACCGCCGCAAACGGGCCGAGGAGCCGGCGATGGGCGTCGGCCGCGGCCGGCTCGCCTTCAGCGAGTTGCGGGTCGGCGACTACGTCGTCCACGAGGACCACGGCGTCGCCCGCTTCGCCGGCTTCGAGACCCGCGAGGTCGGCGGCGTCACCCGCGACTACCTCTACCTCGAATACAAGGGCGAGGACCGCGTCTTCGTCCCCACCGACCAGTTCGCGAAGCTCTCGCGCTACGTCGGCGCCGGCGGCGAACCGGCGCTCTCGGCGCTGGGCGGCAAACGCTGGCAGAACCTCAAGGCGCGGGCCCGCAAAGCGGCCGGCGCCCTGGCCGGCGAGCTGCTCAACCTCTACGCCGAGCGGCGGGCCCGCAAGGGCCACCCCTTCCCGCCCGACGGCGAGTGGCAGATCGAGATGGAGTCGAGCTTCCCCTACCGGGAGACCGCCGACCAGCTGGAAGCGATCGAGTCGGTCAAGGGCGACATGGAATCGGAGCGGCCGATGGATCGCCTGGTCTGCGGCGACGTCGGCTTCGGCAAGACCGAGGTGGCGCTGCGAGCGGCGGTGAAGGCGGCCTCCGACGGCAAGCAGGTGATGGTCCTGGTGCCGACCACGATCCTCGCCCAGCAGCACTACGGGACCTTCCGCGAGCGCCTCGCCGACCTGCCCTTCCGGGTCGAGGGCGTCTCCCGGCTGCGCTCGGCGGCGGAGACGAAAGCGATCCTCAAGGACTTCGGCGAGGGCAAGGTCGACATCCTCGTCGGCACCCACCGGCTGCTCTCCCGCGACGTCCGCGCCAAGGAGCTGGGCCTGGTCGTGGTCGACGAGGAGCAGCGCTTCGGCGTCAAGCAGAAGGAGCTGCTGCGCCAGCTGAAGCTGAAGGTCGACGTGCTGGCGCTCTCGGCGACGCCGATCCCGCGCACCCTGCAGATGAGCCTGGCCGGCCTCCGCGACATCTCCGTGATCGAGACCCCGCCCGAGGGCCGCCGCCCGGTCCGCACCTACGTCGGGCCCTTCGACGAGGACCTGGTCGGCAAGGCGATCCGCCGCGAGCTGGAGCGCAAGGGCCAGGCCTTCTTCCTCCACAACCGGATCGACTCGCTGCCGGAGACGACCGAGCGGCTGCGGGCGTTGATCCCGGGAGCGCGCTTCGTCGAAGCGCACGGGCAGATGGACGAGCACGCGCTCGAGGAGACGATGCTCGGCTTCCTGCGCGGCGACGCCGACGTGCTGGTGACGACGACGATCATCGAGTCCGGGCTCGACATCCCCACCGCCAACACCCTGATCGTCGAGCGCGCCGACCAGCTCGGGCTCTCGCAGGCGTACCAGATCCGCGGCCGGGTCGGGCGCTCTCGTGAGCGCGCTTTCGCCTATCTGCTCTATCCCTCCGCGGAGGCGCTTACCGAGGACGCGGCGGCGCGGCTCTCGACCCTGGCCGACCACACCGAGCTCGGCTCCGGGTTCCGGATCGCGATGCGCGACCTCGACATCCGCGGCGCCGGCAACCTGCTCGGCGACGAGCAGTCCGGCCACGTCGCCGCGGTCGGCTTCGAGCTCTACTGCCAGATGATCGACGAGGCGGTGGCCGAGGCCGGGGAAGAGGAGGAGGGCGAGGGGGCGCCCGAGCCGGTCCGCCTCGACGTCCCGGTCGACGCCTACCTGCCGGCGACCTTCGTCCCCTTCGAGGCCGCCAAGATCGACGTCCACCGCCGCATCGTCGCCGCCCGCGAGCCGGGCCAGCTGCGGGCGATCCGGGACGAGCTCAGCGACCGCTTCGGCGAGCTGCCGCCGCAGGCAGAGAACCTGCTGCGCCTGCAGAAGGGGCGCATCGAGCTCGGCCTGGCCGGCGCCCGCAGCGTCGAGTTCCGCGGCGGCCGGCTCAGCGTCACCGGGATCGAGCTCGACTCCGCCCAGGCCGGCGTGCTCGCCGAGCAGGTCGAGGGCGCCCGCTACGAATGGCGCGAGCAGACGGCTTCGGTGCGGGTCGACGGCGACCCCGACGCCCGCCTCGAGGCGGTGCTGGACCTGGCCGAAGGCCTGCGTGAGGCACGGCGCTCCGCCGAGCCGGCCAACGCCTGATTCAGCAAGCACTTAGGGAAGTTGACTATGCTGCCGGCTGCGTGGGAGCCAAGGACGTGGGGAAGAGCAGGAAGGCGGCCGGTTTGCAGCGTTTCGCGCTGCTTGTCTTCGGCGCTGCCTTCGTAGCCCTGTTCGCGATCTTCGCGGTCGCCGAGGGGATCGGCGAGCCCAGCATCCCCGACGACGCCGTCGCGGTCGTCGAGGGGGTTCCCAGCGACGTCGGCACCGTCACCAAGGTCGACTTCGCCCGCGGCATGCTCCACCAGGCCGGCCTGGCGAAACTGAAAAGAACGCCGAAACCGGGCGACTCCAAATACGAGGAACTGAAGGAAGCCGCGCTCGGCGAAATCCTCGACTCGATCTGGATCCAGGGCGAAGCGGAAGACCTCGGGATCACGGTGACCGAGAAACAGATCGCCACCGAACTGGCGAACATCAAACGGCAGAACTTCAAAACCAAAGCCGCCTACGAGGAATTCCTCAAATCCTCGCGATTCACCCCGGAGGAGGTCAACGCCCGGGTGAAGACGCAGCTGCTCGGCACCCAGATCCAGGAAAGGATCAGCCAGGACTCGCCGACGCCGACCGACGCGGAAGTGAGCGCCACCTACGACGCTTCGAAGGACACCCAGTACACGAGCAAACCCAGCCGTGACGTGCGGGTGATCATCACCAAAAACAAAGGCAAAGCCGACGAAGCCAAAGCGATCCTGGTGAAAGACAGCTCCGAGGACAGCTGGAAAAAAGTCGCCGCCAAATTCTCGATCGACCCGACCT
>CAMPIP010000209.1 GCA_946886425.1 uncultured Actinomycetes bacterium | reverse complement strand
GGCGCCAGCTCCAGTAGTTCCTCCTCCTGGCCGCGGTAGAGGCGCTTGTGGATCACCTTCTGGATCCCGCCGACGATCGCCCGGACCAGCTCTCGCGGCATCCCGCTGCGCTCGGGCACCTGCTCCAGCATGTTTGCCGCGAGTCCGGTCGCCGCCTCCGTCGAGCGGTCCACGAGTGTCGCGGCCTCCGGTCCGGCCGCGTAGATCTCGACGATGCACATCTTCGAGGCAGCCGGCTGGGAGACGATTGTCTCGATCGTCCTCTGGAAAGCCTGGCGGGCGCGCTCCATGCCCGGCGGAGTGCTTTCGTCCGCGCCGAGGCTTTTCACGGTCGGTTCGACCATCGCTTCGACGGCCGCCAGGAAGCAGGCCTGTTTGTCGTCGAAGTGGCGGTAGAAGGCGCTGCGCGAGACGCCGGACAGCTTGACCAGGTTGGCAACGGTGGTCGCCTCATAGCCCTTCTCGGCAACCGTCGCGACCATCGCCGCGAACAGCCTTTCGCGCTGGTTGCGTTCGGCCTCCGCCCGGGGAGTGCCGCGGCCCGGTGGAAGCCGCTTGTCGCGCAGTTGGGCTGCATCCCCCCAAGGGGTTCGCGCCATCGCCGCGTGACGGTATTCCGGCGCTCGATGACTTCCCGTAGTTGCCACTCAGCATGTCCTAATCGGTACGTATCCGACCCAATATACCGGGTACTCCGTAGGTACCATCTTGCCCGATCTCGCTTGGGAACGCAAATTCTGGCCCGACAGTGACCACACCGTGTCTGCTTTCAGTGAGGTCCTTGACATATTGGTCTGTCTATGTTCTTATTCATCTCGCCCTGGCCATGGTCAGGGCGGGAGAGAAAAACGGTTGCCGTCTGCGCACCGGGGACCCGGCACTGAGTCGGGCGGGACGCGGGTGACGGCATGGGACAAGGAGGGCAATTGGCGATGCGCCACGCGAAGGCAGCACCTGTGGGAGCGACCCCGCGCAGGGACATCGGTCTCGGCCAGATCTTCGAGGGGGGAAGGTCCCTGCTCGTCGCGGCATTTGGCGCCGCCCTCCTCGCGCTCGTCTTCGCGAGCAGCGCCCAGGCCGTCAGCTACAGCTACGGTTCCGGAGGCCCGCTCGTCACCGGCAACAGGACCACTTCGGTTGCCGTCAACCAGTCAAGCGGCGACGTCTATGTCGCCAGCTCGGGGTCCGAAGCGGCGACCTTCGGCCAGGACGGGGGAGTCCAGCGATTCAGCTCCGCCGGCGCCGAACTCAGCTGCGTGCTCTACCCCAAGCCCTCGCATCCAGCCGGGATTGCGATCGACCCGAGCAACGGCAACATCTACCAGACCAATCTTGCGGCCGCTGTGACGGACAGCGAACTGCGCACCTATCCAGCGGGCTGCGGCAACGAACTCGCGTCCAACACCGGCACCGCTGACACCACCACCGGCTCCAACGAATTGACTTCGGTCGCGATGGCGCACCCCTTGCAGATCGGCCAGGGGGTGTCAGGCCCCGGCCTGCCAACGGGTACCGCTACCGGTGATTTCACCAATGGCTCCCCGCTTGTCACCAATGTCAGTGGGGCCTCCGGCACTTTCGCCGTCGGCCAGTCTGTTTTCGCCGGTGGCCTGTTTCCCGGCCTCCGCATCATCGCCTGCATCCCCAACTGCGCGTCCCCCAGCGAAATCGAACTCTCGGGCCCCCCGGTGTCCGGGGCATCCGGAGTAGAGCTCCTCGCCAGGACCACGGTCAGCGCGATCGATGGCGCCACCGTTACCCTCTCGAACCCGGCCGAAGCGACCGGCACCGGGGTCTCGATCTCGGGTACCGCCTGGCGCATCGAAGCATCGGCCGCCGCCGGGCCGATCGGCCAGCCCACGGCTGATGCTTCGGGCAATATCTACTGGCCGAACAGGTCCGGCAACAAGCTGCAGAAGCTCGCCCCCTGGGGCGAGGAGCTGGTCGAAGGCAGCTTCCCCGTGGCCAGCGACATGAGCAGGCCGGGCGCCGTCGCCCGTGACGCCGAGGGCAACCTCTATGTCACCACCTCGGGCGCGACCCTCACGTCCAACTGCAATAACAACGCGGCCGCCAGGCTGAAGAAGCTGCGCCCCGACGGGTCGGCCTTTCCCGAAGGTGGCCCGATCGGTCCCGAATCGGTCTTCGCCGGTCTCAGTGCGAACGCGACCACCGTCGCGGTGGACCAGAAGACCGGCAACGTCTACGCCGGTCGCAACTGTGGCGCGACCTTCAAGGTCGAAGTGTATGGGCCCGGCGGTACCCAACTGGCTGAATTCGGTTCGGGGTTCTTTGCCCCCGCCGTCGCTGGAGCGGCCGCTACTGGAGCCCCAGGGCTCCTGAACCAGATCGCCATCGACGAAACCACCGGAAAGGTCTACGCCGCCGACGCCGGCGAACAGGCCGTCCAGGTTTTCGAAAACACCTCAACCCAGAAAACCCTCTCGACCTCGGTCCCGGGCGGCAACGGTGCGGTGCAGTGCAATGGCACCGGCAGCGCTTGCCTGGCGGAATACGACGAAGGCCAGGAGATCGTGCTCGAAGCGGCACCTGATGGGGGCTTCGCGCTCGCCGAATGGACGGGTGGCACTGGCTCGGCCGCTTCCTGCAACGGTGCCACCAGCCCGACCTGCACCTTCCTCTTGGACGCCGACAGTACGATCGAAGCGGTCTTCGAGCTCGCTGGCCCGGCGTTGAGCGTGAACGAAACCGGCAACGGCGCGGGCACGGTCAGCTGCGAAGTCAACAGCGCTCCCGCCTCCTGCGCGGGCTCCTTCGAGGAAGGCGACACGATTAAGCTCAACGCCGTCGCCGACACCGGTTCGACGCTCGATGCCCTGACCGGCACCGGCTCGGCCAGCGGCAACTGCACCGTCGGCTCCGGCAGCTGTGAATTCACGCTCAACGCCGACAGTGAAGTCACCGCGGAATTCAACCTCGAATCCCGCGGCCTGACCGTCAACCAAACCGGCAACGGGTCGGGCTCGGTCAGCTGCGAAGACAATGGGTCCCCCGTCTCGTGCGCGGGTCCGTTCCTCTACGGCCACACGATCAAGCTCACCGCCAGCCCCGACGCTGGCTCGACGCTCGGCTCCCTGGGGGGTACCGGCTCGGCCGTCGGCAACTGCTCGCTCGATACTTGTGAGTTCGCGATCACTGAAAACACCGAAGTCAGCGCCGAATTCGACCTCGAATCTCGCTCGCTGACGATCAACCAGCCCGGCGGTGGCACGGGTACCGTGAGCTGCGAAGACAATGGGTCCCCCGTCTCCTGCGCGGGCCCGTTCCTCTACGGCCACACGATCAAGGTCAGCGCCACCGCCACCGGCGAATCGACGCTGGCAAGCCTCAGTGGCAGCGCCGGATCGGCGTTGGGTAACTGCAATACCGAATCGTCGACCGCGGGCACCTGCGAGTTCGCGATCACCGAAGACAGCGAAATCACCGCCAACTTCGCCGCTCCGGGGTCGGCCACCCTGATCGTCTTCAAGGGCGGCAACGGCGGCGGCACGGTGACTAGCACCCCGGCGGGGATCAACTGTGGCACCGAACCCTGCGAAGCGGTCTTCGGCACGGGCGAAGAAATCGAACTGCAGGCGAGCGCTTCGCCGGGTGCGGTCTTCGCCGGGTGGATCGGGTGCAAACCGGTCAGCGGCGAAATCTCGAAATGCAAGGTCAAAGTGACCGGCCAAGCCGAAGTCACCGCGATCTTCCTAACCGAAGGCCAGAGCGGCCAGCCCGGTCAGGGGGTCACGGTAACCACCGAGGAACCGGGTCCCAACTGCGCTGCTGGCGGCATCAAGGTGGTCTCCGAGTCCGGCACCTCCTACGTTTGCAACGGTCCCGCTGGCGTCGCGGGCCAGAGCGTCACCGTTACCACCGAGCCCGAGGGCGTCAACTGCGCCAACGGCGGTGCCAAGGTCGAATCCTCGGCCGGCACCATGTACATCTGCAACGGCGTCGACGGCACTCCCGGTCAGGGAGCAACGGTCACCAGCGAGCCGGCGGGACTGAACTGTCCCAACGGGGGCCTCAGGATCGTCTCGGTTTCGGGCGTTTCCTACGTCTGCAACGGCCCTGTCGGCGCGGCCGGCGCG
>CAMPIP010000208.1 GCA_946886425.1 uncultured Actinomycetes bacterium | reverse complement strand
TCGCCGAGCACGCCGCCGCCGGCCTCACCAACCGCGAGATCGCCACCGAGCTGTTCGTCACCCCGAAGACGGTCGAGAACCACCTCACCCGCGTCTACGGCAAGCTCGGGATCGCCTCCCGGCGCGAGCTGGCGACGCTGCTCTAGCGCCGGACGAATCGACCCCCCCAGGCGAAGACAGGGGGGTGGTCCCTCATGCCGGCCGGGGCCGCCGCGGCGAGGCTGCCGGCATGTCCTCGCCCGGCTCGCTCGACCTCCGCTGTGAGATCGCCTCCTTCGAGGAGCCGATCAGGGGTCGGGTCAGCGACGAGCAGGGGCGATCGCTGCCCTTCCAGGGCTGGATCGAGCTTGCCGCGGTGCTGACGAGCCTGGTCGAGGACGCCAAACGCCAAGAGTCCAAATCCCCACAGGAGGGCAACCCCCATGAGTAAGAGCGCACGTCCCCGGCGCCGTCTGCCGCGCCCCGCGACCGTGCTTGCCTCGATCGCGGTCTTCGCCGCGCTGGCCGGCACCGCCACCGCCGCAAGCAGCTTGATCGATGGCAAGGAAATCAAGCGCGGCACGATCACCGGCAAGCAGATCAAGAACAAGTCCCTGGCCCTCAACAAACTGGCCCCGGCGGCCGTGAAGACGCTGCAGGGCGCCACCGGTCAGCGCGGTCCCGAGGGTCCGCGGGGCGAGACCGGCGCCAAGGGCGAGGCCGGCGCCAAGGGCGACACCGGTGCCCAGGGCCCGGCCGGCATCGTCACGCCCGCCTTCGGCAGCGCCCAGGCCGGCGTCAACATCGCTGACGGCGACGAGGAGCTGCTGCTGACCGTCCCGGTCTCGGTTGCCGGCACCTATGTGATCAGCGCCAAGACCAACCTCTTCGCCGTCCAGGACACGGCGAAAACCGAATGTCGCCTCGTCTCTGGCGCGACCACGGTGGACGACGTGCAGTGGACGTCGCCCGCCGCCAACAGCCGCCAGCCGGTCCCGCTGCAGGCGGTCTCCGCTGCGGCTCCGGGCAGCCCGCTGCGCCTGTTCTGCTCGTTCGAGGACGGCAACGGCTCGGCGTTCGAATCGAAGCTGGTCGCGATCCCGGTCGGCTAGCCGGGGAGGATCGCCTCGAGCCGGGCCAGCGCCCGCCCCCGGTGGGCGTTGAGCTCGGCGACGAGGCGGTCGGCGTCGCGGGCGCGCAACGAGGTGAGGATGCGCTGGTGGCTCGCCGCCGCCTCGGCCCGGCTCTCCGGCGCGTTGTAGTACATCGCCCGGTACGTTTCGGTCGAGTCCCAGAGCAGCCGGATCACGCGCAGCGTGTGGGGGCTGTCGGGCGCTTCGAGGAGGGCGAAGTGGAAGCGGCGGTTGGCCTCCAGCTCGGCGGCGACGTCGGCCCGTTCGCTGGCGGCGACGCAGTCGCGAGCGGCCAGCTCGATCCGCTCCAGGGCGTCCTCGTCGAGCAGCGGCAGGGCCCGCCGCGCCGCCCGCTCCTCGAGCAGCTCGCGCAGCTCGTAGAGCTCGCGGAGATCGGCGAGGTCGAGCTCGGTGACGACGTAGCCGCGCCGCGGCCGGTAGGTGACCTGGCCCTCCTGCTCGAGCACCGCCAGCGCCTCGCGGATCGGCGCCAGGCTGACCCCGAGCCGCTCCGCCACCTCGTCCTGGCGGACCCGCTCGCCGGGGCGCAGCTCGCCGGCGACGATCGCCCGCCGCAGCGACTCGACCGCGTGCTGGGCGGTCGTGCCGGGACGCCCCGGCGCGCGCGTCGCGCCGTCGCTCACCGGAAGGCCTGGATGCCGGTGACGGCGCCGCCGATCACCAGCGCGTGGACGTCGGCGGTGCCCTCGTAGGTGACCACCGACTCGAGGTTGTTCATGTGCCGGATGACCGGATACTCGAGCGTGACCCCGTTGGCACCGAGCACCTGCCGGGCCGAGCGGGCGACCTCCAGGGCTCCGTTGACGTTGCCGAGCTTGCCGAGGCTGACGTGCTCGGAGGCCAGCGTGCCGGCGTCCTTCATCCGTCCCAGGTGCAGGGCGACCAGCGTCGCCCGGTTCACCTCGAGGACCATCTGCGCCAGCTTCTGCTGCTGGATCTGGAAGGAGGCGATCGGCTTGTCGAACTGGACCCGCTCGAGGCTGTACTCGAGGGCGGCTTCGTAGCAAGCGCGGGCGGCACCGGCGGCGCCCCAGACGATCCCGTAGCGGGCCTCGTTGAGGCAGGAGAGCGGTCCTTTCAGCGAGCTGACCTCGGGGAGGACGGCGTCGGCCGGCAGGCGCACGTCGTCGAGCAGCAGCTCCGAGGTGACCGAGGCCCGCAGGCTCAACTTCTTGTGGATGTCCTGGGTGGTGAAGCCGGGCGTGCCCTTGGGGACGAGGAAGCCGCGCACGCCTTCGTCGGTGTGGGCCCAGACGACGGCGACGTCGGCCAGCGAGCCGTTGGTGATCCACATCTTCTGCCCGTGCAGGATCCAGTCCTCGCCGTCGCGGCGGGCCCGGGTCCGCATCGAGCCGGGGTCGGAGCCGGCGTCGGGCTCGGTCAGCCCGAAGCAGCCGATCGCCTCGCCGGAAGCCATGCGAGGCAACCACGCTTGTTTCTGCTCCTCGGAGCCCCAGCGCCAGATCGCGAACATCGCCAGCGAGCCCTGCACCGAGACGAGGCTGCGGACGCCGGAGTCGCCCGCCTCCAGCTCCATGCAGGCGAGCCCGTAGGCGGTGGCGCTGGCGCCCGCGCAGCCATAGCCCTCGAGGTGCATGCCGAGCACGCCTAGCTTGCCCAGCGCCGTCGCCAGCTCGCGGGGGATCGTCGCCTCCTCGAACCACTCGCCGACGTTGGGGACGACCTCCTTGCGGACGAAGGAGCGGACGGTGTCGCGGATGTCGCGCTCCTCGTCGGAGAGCAGGCGGTCGATCGCGAGGTAGTCGCTCGGGTCGATCTTGGCGGGGGCGGCGGTGGCGGTCATCGGGGCCTCGTTCGGTAGATTTTCGAAAATCGAGGATTCATTGAAGCACGGGGAAGCAGGTGGCGACGGCGCCCTGGCGCCGCTGCGCGTCCTCGACTTCTCCCGCGTCCTCGCCGGCCCCTTCGCGACGATGATGCTGGCCGACCTCGGCGCCGCGGTGACCAAGGTCGAGCGGCCCGGGGGAGGGGACGAGACCCGCTCCTGGGGGCCGCCCTACGACGAGCGCGGCGAGGCGACCTACTTCCAGGCGGTCAACCGCAACAAGGGCTCGGTGGTCCTCGACCTGGCGCGCGAGGAGGGGCGGGCGGAGGCGCGGCGGCTGGCGCTCGCCGCCGACGTCCTCGTCGAGAACTTCCGGCCCGGGGTGATGGCCCGGCTCGGCCTCGACCACCCGACGCTGGCGGCCGAGAACCCGGGCCTCGTCTACTGCTCGATCACCGGCTTCGGCAGCGGCGAGCATGGCGCCGAGCTGCCCGGCTACGACCTGCTGATCCAGGCCCTGGGCGGGCTGATGAGCATCACCGGCCGGCCCGAGGGCGAGCCGACCAAGGTCGGGGTGGCGCTGGTCGACGTCCTCGCCGGCCTGTTCGCCAGCGTCGGCATCCTCGCCGCCCTGCGCCACCGAGACGCGACCGGCGAGGGCCAGCTGGTCGAGGTCGACCTGCTCTCCTCGCTGCTGGCGGCGCTGGTCAACCAGGGCTCCGCGTACACGGTCGCCGGCGTCGTGCCGGGACGGATGGGCAACCGCCACCCCAGCATCGCCCCCTACGAGCTGTTCCCGACCGGCGACGGCGAGCTGGTCCTCGCGGTCGGCAATGACCGCCAGTTCGCGGCGCTCTGCGAGGTGCTCGGCGCTCCCGAGCTGGCGGCGCGCCCCGAGTACGCGACCAACCCCGCCCGGGTCGAGCACCGCGACGCGCTCGGCGCCGAGCTGACCGGCCTGCTCGCCGCGCGTCCGGCCGCCGAGTGGGCCGAGCTGCTGACCGCGGCCCGGGTCCCGGCCGGCGTGGTCAACGACCTCGCCGGCGCCTTCGCCCTGGCCACCTCGCTCGGCCTCGATCCGACCGTGACCCTGCCGCGCCCGGACGGCGGCACGGTCGAGCTGACCCGCAACCCGATCCGGCTGGCGAAGACGCCGCCCAGCTACCGGACGGCGCCGCCGCCGCTGCCGCGCGAGCGTCAGTGAGATTTGGCG
>CAMPIP010000207.1 GCA_946886425.1 uncultured Actinomycetes bacterium | reverse complement strand
CCGTTCCAGCACGGCGAGGTCTTCGTCACCGAGGACGGCGCCGAGACCGACCTCGACCTCGGTCACTACGAGCGCTTCACCGACGAGAACACCTCGCGCGCCTCCAACGTCACTGCCGGTTCCGTCTACAACTCGGTGATCCGGCGCGAGCGGCGCGGCGACTACCTCGGCGCCACCGTCCAGGTGATCCCGCACATCACCAACGAGATCAAGCAGAAAATCCTCATCGTCGCCGAGTCGCAGTCGGTCGATTTCGTGCTCACCGAGATCGGCGGCACGGTTGGCGACATCGAGTCGCTGCCGTTCCTCGAGTCGATCCGCCAGCTGTACACGGACCTGGGACCGAAGCGGGCGATGTTCGTGCACCTGACTTTGGTGCCCTACGTCGGCCATGCCGGCGAACTTAAGACCAAGCCGACCCAGCACTCGGTCAACGAGCTGCGCCGGATCGGAATCCAGCCGCACGCGCTGGTCTGCCGTTCCGAAGGCCGCCTCGACCGGGACATTCGCAGCAAGATCGCCCTCTTCGCCAGCCTTCCCGTCGACGCGGTGATCTCCGCCCACGACGTCGACAACATCTACAAGGTGCCCCTGGTCTTCCGCGCCGAGGGCGTCGACGACCTCGTCCTCGACCACTTCGGGATGGAGGCGCCCTCGCCGGACCTGGCCGAATGGGAGGCGATGGTGCGCCGCGCCGACTCGGCCGAAGGCAAGGTCCGGATCGCGATCGTCGGCAAGTACGTGCAGCTGGCCGACGCCTACAAGTCGGTGATCGAGGCGCTCGAGCACGGCGGCTTCCACCACGGCGTCGAGGTCGACGTCGAGCTGGTCGACTCCGAGAACATCGACGCGGAGCTGCTCGACGGCATGGACGGGATCCTGATCCCCGGCGGCTTCGGCGAGCGCGGCATCGAGGGCAAGATCCAGGCGGCCCGGATCGCCCGCGAGAAGGAGATCCCCTACCTGGGCATCTGCCTGGGGATGCAGATCGCCGTCGTCGAGTTCGCCCGCAGCGCCGTCGGCATGGACGGCGCCAACTCGGCTGAGTTCGACCCCGAGACGCCGTTCCCGGTTGTCGACCTGCTGCCGGAGCAGAAGGAGGTCTCCGACATGGGCGGGACGATGCGGCTCGGCGCCGACCCGGTGAAACTGCACGAGGGGACGCGGGCCCGCGAGATCTTCGGCGAGGCCGTCATCTACAAGCGACACCGGCACCGTTACGAGGTCAACAACCAGCTGCGGCGCCGGCTCGAAGACGAGGGCCTGGTCTGCGGCGGCACCTCACCGGACGAGCGGCTGGTCGAGATGGTCGAGCTGCCCGACCACCCGTTCTTCGTCGCCTCCCAGTACCACCCCGAGTTCAACTCGCGACCGAACCGGCCCGAGCCTCTTTTCCGCGAGTTCGTCGGTGCCGCGGTGCGCCACGGCGGGTCGGAGCCGGCTGAGGGAGGCGCGCTGGAGTCGAGCGGTGTCGCTGAGGCGGCCGAGGCCGGCGACGGCGCCGCCCAGCGCTCGGCCTGAGCGCGGCGCGATCAAGCTAGCCTTCCGGCCGTGGAGGTGAACTCGAGGCTCCGGGAGCGGTTCGTGCGGCTGTGCGAGATCCGCAGCCCCACTGGCGAGGAGCGCGAGATCGCCGACACGCTGGCAGCTGAACTGCGGGCGCTCGGGCTCGAGGTCAGCGAGGACGACGCCGCCGGACCCGCCGAAGCCGGCGCCGGCAACCTGCTGGCGCGGCTGCCGGGGCGGAGCGCGGAGTACGCGATGTTCTGTGCCCACGTCGACACCGTGCCCCACCGGGGACGAGTCGAGGTCGTCGACGACGAAGGCGTCTTCCGCAGCCGCGGCGAGACCATTCTTGGCGCCGACAACAAGGCGGCGGTTGCGGTCTTCATGGAGCTGGTCGCCCGGGCCGCCGAAGCCGCCGAGCCACCCCCGGTTGGGATCGAGCTGCTGCTGACCGTGGCCGAGGAGCAGGGCCTGCGCGGGGCCAAGGCCTTCGATGCATCGCGGCTGCGCTCGCGCCACGGGTTCGTGCTCGACCACGCCGGCCCGGTTGGCGAGGTGATCGTGGCGACGCCGACGCAGCAGAAGATCCTCGCCGACTTCGCCGGGGTCGAGGCCCACGCGGGCGTCCGGCCCGAGGACGGCAGCAGCGCCATCGCCGCCGCCGCGGCGGCGATCACGCGGATGGAGCTGGGCCGCCTCGACGAGGCGACGACGGCCAACGTCGGGATCATCCGCGGCGGCACCTCGGGCAACGTCGTCCCCGGCCACTGCGGCTTCCACGCCGAGGCGCGCAGCCTCGACACCGATCGCGCCGCCGCCGTCGCCGGGCAGATCGCCGACGCTTGCGCCTGGGGCGCCAGCGAGCACGGCTGCGATGTCGACGTGCGAATCGAAGAGCTCTTCCGCGGCTACGAGATTCCCTCCAGCTCGCCGGCTTTGGCGCTGGCCGAGGCGGGCCTTCGCTCCGCCGGCATCGAGCCAGTGCGAACCGCGATCGGCGGTGGCAGCGACGTCAACGCGCTGCGCCTCGACGGCTTCGAGTGCATCCTGCTCGCCAACGGCCCCGACGCCGTCCACACTGCCGACGAGCACGTCGCCGCCCGCGACCTCGACCGCATGCTGGCGGTCTGTGAGGGGATCGTCGCCGCGGCGGCCGAGGCGCCGCCGTCGGGCGAGGCGTGAGCCGGGAGGCGGTTCGGTGAGCGGTCGCTTGGCGCTGCGCCGCGGCGTCGTCGTCTCCGAGCGCCCCCTGGTCGTCGAGGTCGAGGGGAGGCGGCGGCCGGCTTGGGCCGACAATGCCCTGCTCGGCCCGATGCGCGAAGGCGACGAGGTCGTGGTCATCATCGCCGCCGTCGACCTCGAGCTGGGATCCGGCGGCTTCGACGTCGTCCACGTCAACCTCACCCGCGGCCTCGCCGCCATCCCCGACGGCGACGCCCACGTGATCAAGCTCAACTACACGTCCCTGCAGCACCCGGTCGAGCCCGTCGAGCGGGAGTTGGTGGGAGTTATTCCCGCCAGGCGAGGAAAAGTCCCACCAACTCCGCCGACCGAGGCGATCCCGGCGCTGGTGCTGCCACTGCACGGCCACCTGGCACCGGCGGCCTGGGCGATAGCCCAGGCGCGCCCGGGCCTGCGGGTCGGTTACGTGCAGACCGGGGGAGGGGCGCTGCCGGGGTCGTTCTCCCGCGACGTCGCGACCCTGCGCGAGCGCGGGCTGCTCTGCGGCCACGTCACCGCCGCCCCCGCCTACGGTGGCGAGCGCGAGGCCCTCAGCGTCGCTGGCGCCCTCGACGCCGGCGCCAACACGCTCGGCTGGGACGCGATCCTGGTCGGCCCGGGCCCCGGCATCATCGGCTCCGACACCGCCCTCGGCCACGGCGGCATGGCCGCCCTCGAGAGCGCCCACGCCGCCCTGTCCCTCGGCCTCCCGACCCTGATCTCCCCCCGCCTCTCCGCCACCGACCCGCGCGAGCGTCACCGCGGCGTCAGCCACCACACGCTCACCGTCCTGCGGATGCTGCTCGCCCCGGTTGAAGTGATCGTGCCCAACGAAGAGCCGGAGATCGCCAAGGCCCTGGCATCGGCAGCCGAGTCGCACCGACTGATCGAAGCGCCCGCGGACTTGGCCGCCTACGCCGCCGCGAACCTCCCGACCACCACCATGGGCCGCACCATCGAGCAGGACGGCCTCTTCTTCGCCGCTCCCCTCGCCGCGGGCAACGCTCTCGCCGCGGCTGTCACGGGTGGCGCGGGGGGAGGGGATGAGGACGACCGCGCCCGCAATCCCCTCCCCCCGCGACAGGACCCCTGACCCGCTGCCATCGTCCTTGCACGTAAAGGGCTGACGCCGGCGGAGAAGAACCCTCCGCCATGGCCGTTGCAGTCAAACCCGCGCCCGCCCCTGCGCCCGCGTCCCCGGGCGCCGACGCGCGCTTCGAGTCGCTGGTCCTCGACTTCCTCAGCTACCTGGAGCTGGAGCGGGGGCTGTCGCGCAACACGCTCAACGCCTACCGCACCGACCTGCTCCAGTACGGCGAATACCTCTCGGCCCACGAGCGCGACGCGCTGCAGGCGCGCCCGGCCGACGTCGCCGACTTCCTCGCCGAGCTGGCGACGGGGGAGGGGCGGCCGGCCTGTTCGGCCTCGACGATCC
>CAMPIP010000206.1 GCA_946886425.1 uncultured Actinomycetes bacterium | reverse complement strand
GTAGAAGGCGTCGGCCCCGTCGGCGGCGGCGCGCGGGTCGCCGGTCAGCTTCGCGTCGCGGCCCTCCTCGAGCTGGTAGCCGGGCGGCGCCGCGACGACCACTTCGACCCCGGCCAGCTCGCCGAGCACCGCCAGCGAGCGGGCGACGTTGTTGCCGTCGCCGACGTAGGCGAGGCGCAGGCCGTCGAGCCGGCCGAAGCGCTCGCGCAGGGTCATCAGGTCGGCGAGCGCCTGACAGGGGTGGTGCAGCGGGGTCAGCGCGTTGACGACCGGGACCTCGGCGGCCGCGGCCAGCTCGGCGACCTGCTCGTGGCTGCCGGAGCGAATCGCGATCGCGTCGACATAGCGGGACAGCACCCGCGCCGTGTCGCCGGCCGACTCGCCCCGCGAGAACTGCATTTCGTCGCCGCGCAGGACGACCGGGTGGGCGCCCAGCTCGGCGACCCCGACCTCGAAGGAGACCCGGGTCCGGGTCGAGGGCTTCTGGAAGACGAGGGCGACGCTGCGGCCGGCCAGGGCCTCGCCGCCGACCCGCTCGCGCCGCCCGGCTTTCAGCTCCAGGGCGCGATCGAGCAGCTTGCCGAGCTCGAATGCCCCGAGCTCGTCGCCGACTATGAAGTCCCGCTTCGCCAAGCCGCGGATACTACGGCGGTGCAGTTGACCGCCATCGCCTGGAACCTCTTCCACGGGCGCGACTTCCCGCCGGACCCGACGCTGCGGACCTGGCGCTCGCGGCTGCTGCGCTTCGACGAGCGCAACGAGACCCACGTCCAGGTCAACCGCGACCTCACCACCGAGTTCGCGACCCTGCTCGCCAGCGCCGCCTGGGACGTCGCCCTGCTGCAGGAGGCGCCGCCGCGTTTCGCGGTGCCGCTCGCCGAGGGCTGCGGCGCCGAGTGGCACCGGGCGCTCACCTCGCGCAACTCGCTCGGCCCGCTGCGGGCGCTGCTGGCGCGGCAGAACCCGGACCTGATGGCCTCCGGCGAGGGCGGCTCCAACCTGACCCTGGTGCGGGTGCCCGGCCGGCTCGGCGGCATCGCCGAGCGCCGCGAGGTGACGATCCACGAGGGCCTCCCCGAGCGCCGCTCGATGGCGCTGACCCGCACCGCCTCCGGCATCTGCCTCGCCAACCTGCACGCGACCAACGACCGCCCGGCCCTGGCCAGCGAGGACGTCCTGCTCGCCGCCGGCGAACTCGGTGGCGGCGCCTCGCCGATGGTCTTCGGCGGCGACCTCAACCTCCGCCCTGCCGAGGACCCGGTCGTCTTCGAACGTCTCCGCGAGGAGTTCGGCCTTGCCGCGCCGACCGGCCCCGACGCGATCGACCACCTGCTCGTCCGCGGCCTCGAGATCGTCGAGCCGCCGACCCGCTGGCCGGCCAAGCGGCGTGAGCTGCCGTTCGAGGGACGGGCCCTGCGGCTCTCCGACCACGCCCCGATCGAAGCGAAGTTTGCGGCATCGGATCGGGTGGAACTGAGATAGTCGGACCTGCAACCCCCGGCGACCCACTCGATCAGGAGGCAATTCCCAGATGGCAGACAAAAAAGCGACCGGCAACGCGAGCAAAAAAGCGGCCGGAGCGAAAGCCAAAAAAGCCTCCGCGAAACCCGCGGCCAAAAGAGCGGCTCCGAAAAAAGCTGCTGCTAAAAAAGCGCCGGCGAAAAGCAAAAAAGCCGCGGCCAAAAAACCGAAAGCCGCGAAAAAAGCAGCGCCGAAAAAAGCTGCTGCTAAAAAAGCCGCCCCGAAAGCTTCCGCGAAAAGAGCCGCTCCCAAGAGAGCTGCCAGCAGCAACGCGACCAGCGGCCTCGACAAGAGCGTCGCCCAGTTCCGCGAGAGCCTCGAGCAGAGCGTCTCGCTCAACCGTGACCGCATCCAGGAGGTCGTCGACGACGCCGTCAAGCGCGGCCGGATGACCCGCGGCGACGCCGAGAAGCTGTTCAGCGACCTCGTCAACCGCGGCCGCAAGCAGACCGACGCCCTCCTCAAGGAGCTCGAGCGGCTGGTCAAACAGGCCCGCAAAGAGGTCGGCAAAGGGGCGAAACCGGTGCGCAAACAGGCCACCCAGGCAGCGCGTAAGGCGCGGAAAAAACTCGGCTAGGTGAGCGAGGCCTCCGGCACCAAGCCGGCGGCGCGGGGGCCGCGTCGCGGCGAGCTGCTCGAGGTCGAGGTCGAGTCGCTGGCCTTCGGCGGGCGCGGGGTCGCGCGCGCCGAGGGCTTCGTCGTCTTCGTCGCCGGCGGGTTGCCGGGCGACCGCGTCCGCGCCGAGGTGACCAAAGCGAAGAAGCGCTTCGCCGAGGCCCGCGCGGTCGAGCTGCTGCGGCCGGCGGCCGACCGTGTCCCCGACCGCTGCACGCACGGCGGCGAGCCCTGCCCGGGCGCCCCCTGGCAGGGCCTCGACTACCAGCGCCAGCTGCGGATCAAGAGCGAGCAGGTCGACGAGGCGCTGCGGCGGATCGGCGAGCTCGACGGCTTCGAGCTCGAGCCGATCGTCGCCGCCGAGGAGCAGTGGCGGTACCGCAACAAGCTCGAATACTCCTTCGGCGACGAGGACGGTGAGGCGGCGCTCGGCTTCCACGCCCGCGGCCGCTGGGACCTGATCGTCGACGTCGACGACTGCCACCTCGCCTCCGAGGCCGGCAACGCCGCCCGCAACGCGGTCCGCGAGTGGGCCCGCGACGAAACGGTGCCGGCCTTCGACCGCCGCGCCAAGCGCGGCGTCCTCCGCAACCTCGTCGTCCGCGAGGGAAGACGCAGCGGCCAGATCCAGACCCGTCTAGTGACTGCCCAGCGCAGCTTCCCGAAGCCGCCCGTTGACCTCCACACGATCGTCGCCGACGACTCCGGCGACAGCGAGGGACCGACAGGCGTGCTCGGCGAGGAGTACCTGAAGGAGGAGCTGTGTGGCCTGCACTGGAAGATCTCGCCGGGCGCCTTCTTCCAGACCAACACCGAGATGGCCGAGCGCCTCTACGGCGTCGCCGCCGAGTTCGCCGGCCTGACCGGCAGGGAGAAGGTCTTCGACCTCTTCTGCGGGATCGGCACGATCGGGCTCTCGATGGCTCGCGACGCCGGCGAGGTCTGGGGTGTCGAGATCGTCCCCGAGGCGATCGCCGACGCCGAGCGCAACGCCAAGCTGAACGAGATCGGCAACGCTCACTTCCTTGCCGCCAACGTCCGCACCGGCGTCCGGCCGCTGCTGGTCCAGGCCGGCAAGCCCGACGTCGTCGTCATCGACCCGCCCCGCGCCGGCCTCTCCCAGAAAATGGTGCGCCGGGTGATCGAGTGCGAGGCGAAGCGGATCGTCTACGTCTCCTGCAACCCGACCACGCTCGCCCCCAACGCCGCCCAGCTCGGCGAGGCCGGCTATAGGCTGCGCCGCGTGAGGCCGGTCGACATGTTCCCCCAGACCCCGCACATCGAGTGCGTGGCGCTGCTCGAAAAGGTCGGCTGATGGGCCGCGGCTTCGGCGTCGCCGCCGGCCTGCCCGTCGAGGTGGCCCGGCCGCTCGCCTCCTGCTGCGCGGAGCTGCGCTACGACTCGCTCTGGTCCAACGACCACCCCGGCGCCCTCGGGCTCGAGACGCTTGCCGAGTTCGCGGCCGCCGCGCCCGACCTCGACCTCGGCGTCGCCGTGATCGCCCTCGACCGCCAGCCGCCCGAGAAGATCGCCGCCGACGTCGAGCGCCTCGGCCTCGACCGCGGCAAGCTCTGGCTCGGGGTCGGCGCCGGCTTCGGCGCCAAGCCGCTGACCCGGATGCGCGAGGCGCTGCCGCAGCTGCGCGAGGCCCTTCCGGGCGTCCGCCTCGTCCTCGCGGCGATGGGGCCGAAGATGTGCGAGCTGGCCGGGGCCGAGTTCGACGGCGTCTTCTTCAACTGGATGACCCCGGGCTTCGCCGCCGGGGCCCGCGAGAAGGTCGCGGCCGGGGCCAGCGCCGCCGGCCGCCCAGCCCCGCCGGTCTTCGGCTACGTCCGCACCGCCGCCGACGCCGAGGACGCGGAGACACAGCTGGCCGCCTACGAGGCACTCGACACGATCGTCGTCCGCGGCCTCGCCAGCGCCCGGGTCGAGACGATGACCGCGGTCGCCGAGGCCGCCGCTCCCTGAGCGCCCAGCCGCCGCGCCCCTTTAGGAACGCCTAACCGAAGCGACTAGGATGCGCTGCCCATCGCGTCCGAAGCGTCCAT
>CAMPIP010000205.1 GCA_946886425.1 uncultured Actinomycetes bacterium | reverse complement strand
CCCCGACCCGGCCGGCGGCATCAGCCCGGGCTGATGCCGGACTACTCGCCGATCAGCTCGATACGGTAGCCGTCGGGGTCGCGGACGAAGCAGATCCGGTGGCCCTCGGTGCGGCCGCCGGGGCGGTAGGGGGGCTTTTCGGGCTCGATGCCATCGGCGGCGAGGCGCTCGAGGGTGGCGTCGAGGTCGTCGAGGCCGAGGGCGATGTGGTTGTAGCCGGTGCCGTGGTCATAGGAGTCGACGCCGTGGTTGTAGGTCAGCTCCAGGCGCGGTTCGTCGCCGGGGAGGGCCAT
Organism: uncultured Actinomycetes bacterium; assembly: GCA_946886425.1. The sequence continues at coordinate 3,913 of CAMPIP010000205.1, read as the reverse complement.
GAAGACGTTGATCGCCTCCTCGCCGATCGGCATCCGCCGCACCTCCTCGAAGCCGAGCTTCTCGTAGAAGGCGACCGAGCGATCGATGTCGCCGATCCGGTAGCAGGTGTGGAGGTAGGTGGCGATCGGACCAGGCTAGCCGCTTGAAGCGAGCCGGGCCAGCCACTACCTTTCGCCGACCTGAAAACTGCGCGCCGGGACGGTTGGGAACGGCGCTCGAAGAAGGAGACAATTTGAAGCGCCTCTCTCTCGCTGTGGCGTCCTGCGTGGCCCTCGCGGCCTTCGTGCCGGGGGCCGCGAGCGCGGCTGAATTGCCCGCTCCGACCGTGCCGCCGACCGGCAAGACCGCCGTGATCAAGATGGTGCTCGGCAAAAAGGGCCTCGCCTTCAGCGGACCGAAGACCGTCACCCAGGGCGACGAGCTGAAGATCATCGACAAGACCGACCCGCGGAAAGTCGGCCCGCACACCTTCTCGCTGGTCGAATCCTCGGTGCTGCCGAAGACGAAACAGCAGCAGCGGGTCTGCTTCACCAAAAATCACATCTGCAAGGAGATCGCGCTCTGGCAGGGTGCCAAAGGCAACGGGCCGCCGAAGATCAACCCGGTCGATGTCGGCCCCGCCGGTTGGAGCACGATGGGGAACCTCACCGAAAAGGGCGACTCCTGGTTCACCGGCACCAAGCCGGGCGCCAGCTTCGAGCAGCAGCTGACCGCGGAAGCGGGGACGACGATCCATTTCATCTGCGCCGTCCATCCGGAAATGCAGGGTTCGTTCAAGGTCAAGTCACCGCCGGCGATCCCGCTCGCGGGCTCCTAGTACGTCTGGGTCGGACCGAACCGCGCCGCGCCTGGGGCGCCGAGCTTTCCTCGGCGCCCTGGGTGGCGGCACGCTCGCCCTGCTGGCGCCGGGGGGCGGCCGCCTGCGCGAGCTGCTGCCGTTCGGCGAGGAGGCGCCGCCGGCGCTCGCCGCGGCGCCGTTCCGGGAGCCGCTGCCGATCCCGCCGGTCCTCGACGGCGCCGACCTGACGATCCCGATCCGCGAGGCCGAGGCGCGGATCTTCCCCGGCCCGAAGACGAAGCTCTGGACCTTCGGCGGCAGCTTCCCGGGGCCGACCGTGCGCCGGCCCGCCGGCCACCGCACCAGGGTCACCTTCGAGCACCGGCTGCCGACCGGGGCGGGGGAGTTGAGCATCCACCTGCACGGTGGCCACAACCGCAGCGAGTTCGACGGCCAGCCCGGCGGCCTCACCAAGGCCCACCCCGTCTCCTTCTATTGCGACGTCCCTCGCGGGCTCTCGCCGCGCGCCTCCGGCAACGACTTGTTGCTGCGCCCCGGCGGCAGGAAGACCTACGTCTACGACTTGACCGAAGAAGGCCGGCCGGAACGAGCCGCCTTCCAGTGGTACCACGACCACCGCCTCGACAAGACCGCGCTGCACGCCTGGAGGGGGATGGCGGGGATGTGGATCGTCGACGACGAGGTCGACTCCGCGCTGCCGCTGCCCGAGGGCGAGCGCGACCTGGCGCTGATGATCTCCGACCGCAGCTTCGACTCCCGCAACCAGCTGACCGACCCCTTCGTCGGCCTGCGGCCGCCCGGCGACGGCGTCCTCGGTCGCTCGGTCCTCGTCAACGGGGCCTTCATGCCCCACCACCGGGTCGGCCCCCGCCGCTACCGGCTGCGCCTGCTCAACGTCTCGCAGTTCAGGAGCTACAACGTCTACCTCTCCAACCGGGCGCCGCTGGTTCAGATCGCCGGCGACAGCGGCCTGATGCCGCGGCCGGTGCGGCGCCGCGAGGTCCTGCTCGGGCCCGCGGAGCGAGCCGAGGTCGTCGTCGACTTCGCCGGGGCCCGCGGCGAGGCGGTCGAGCTGCGCAGCGCCCCCAACCGCGGCCACGGCGGCTTCGGCAGCCGCGCCTACGTCGGCGCCCTGATGCAGTTCCGGGTCGACTCACGGCGCCTGCCGGACCGCACCCGCGTGCCCCGGGAGCTGCGCCCGCTGCCGGCCTGGACCGAGAACGTCAAGCGAACCCCGGACCGCACCTGGACGATCGAAGTGGGAGGCCTGTTCAGGACCACCTGGCTGATCAACGGCCGCCGCTACAACCCCGCTCGCGCGGAGGCATTCCCGGTCCTCGGTACGACCGAGACCTGGGAGATCCACAACCGCACCGCGGTCGCCCACACGATGCACATCCACCACAACGACTGGTACCTGCTCTCCCGCGACGGCAAGCCGCCGCCCCCCTGGGAAGACTGCCTCAAGGAGACCTTCTTCCTCTACCCCGGCGAACGCATCCTTCTCGCCGGGCATTTCGCCGACCACCTCGGCAAGTTCGTGATCCACTGCCACATGCTCGACCACGAGGACCACGGTCTGATGGGGCAGTTCGAGGTCGTCAAGGGTTAAGGGAACGCCGCGTCGCGCCGATGCTGTCGGAGCGTGAGTGCAGGGACTTTTAGATCGGGATTCCTGATGGACCCGGGTCGGTACGCGACCCGGGCGGTGGGGATGCTGCTGCTCGCCGCCGCCGTCTTCGTGGTCGTCTCGCTGGCATTGCCGCACCCCAGCGGGGCCGACGAAACCGCGCTCGCCGCCATCGCCGCGGCGATGGCCATGGTCGGCGCCGTCCTCTTCGAGCTCTGCGACCGAGTGCCGGCGGCACTGACCCATGCCGTCCTCGCCGCGACCGCCGTCGCCACCTGCCTGCTGATGTGGTTCAGCGGCATCGCCGTCGGCCAGTACGGAACGATCTTCGTCTGGGCGACGCTGGTCGCGGCCTACTACTTCTCGCCGCGCGCTCTTGCCGCCCACCTCACCTGGCTGTTGCTCGCATACGGGGCGACCCTGGTGGCGATCTCCGACACCGCCGGCTACTCGCCGCTGACCCGCTGGCTGTTCACGGCGATCTCGCTGACCGTCGTCGCCCTGATCACCAACGCCCTGGTCGCTCGCCGCCGCCGCTCCGACACTCGGGCGAGGCGCTTCTTCGACCTCTCGCACGACCTGCTCTGCACCTTCGACGCGGGTGGTCGCGCGGTCGAGGTCAACTCCGCCTGGAAGAACTGCCTCGGCTACTCGGCCGAAGAGCTCTACGGCGAGTCGCTGCTGCGTCTCGTCCACCCCGAGGAACGGGAGCGCACCGTGGCCGCCTCGCGCGCCCTCTTCGAAGAAGGGCGCGAGGACGTCGACTTCGAGAACCGCTACCGGGCCAAGGACGGCAGCTGGCACTGGCTGCGCTGGAGCGCCAGCCTCTCCCGCGATGAGTCGCTGATCTACGGCCGCGCCACCGACGTCACCCGGCTGAAGCGGATCGAGGCCGAACGCGAGGCGCTGCTGGAGGAGGTCGAGGAGCTGGCCCGCAGCGACGCCCTCACCGGCCTGCCCAACCGTCGCGCCCTCGACGAGACGCTGCCGCGGGAGATGGTGCGAGCGCGCCGCTCTGGCACTTCGCTCTGCCTGGCGATCCTCGACATCGACCGTTTCAAGGCCTACAACGACAGCCACGGCCACCTGGTCGGGGACATCCTCCTGCGGGACTGCGCCGCCGCCTGGGACGCCGAGCTGCGCGGCGAAGACCTGCTGGTCCGGTTCGGCGGCGAGGAGTTCCTGGTCGTGCTGCCGAACTGCGAGCCGGGCGACGCGACCGAGATCGTCGAGCGGCTGCGGGCGGCGATGCCGGACCGGCAGACCTGCTCGGCCGGCCTGGTGCGCTGGGACGGGGTCGAGTCCACCGAGGAGCTGCTCGGCCGCGCCGACACAGCTCTCTACGACGCAAAGGGAGCCGGCCGCGACCGACTCGTGCTCGCCGCCTGAGCGGCTCGGGGCGGTCATGATGCCGGCGTGGGCGACGAGCTGATCCATCACTTCCGGCGGGCCCGGAAGGACCGAACCCTGGTCGTCATCGAGG
>CAMPIP010000204.1 GCA_946886425.1 uncultured Actinomycetes bacterium | reverse complement strand
CGGCGAAGCGGGGTGGGTGGGCGTCGCGGACGAACTTCATCCAGGCGTAGCCGGGCTCGGAGCCGTGGGCGCGCAGCCAGCTCTCGACGTCCTCGGTGGTCGGGGCCGCCGGGGCGACCGGGACGTAGGCGCGGAGGCGCTTGCTCCCGACCCACGCGACCGCGGCGTCGAGGTGGCCCGCGGCGAGCGCGTTGGGCTGGGTTGCGCCGAGCACGAGGTTCAGCATCGGCACCTCTGCCAGGTCGGCGGCGACGCTGGCCTGGACCGGTCCGAAGTCGCGCAGCTCGACGCCATGGGCGCCCGCGGTCCCGGCGGGCATCGACTCCCAGACTTCGCGCCAGAAGCGCCGCTCCACGCGGTCCAGCCGCGCCGAGTCGAACCCGTAGCCGCTCTTGGTCTCGCCGCTGGCCATCTCCCCGTCCAGCCTAGTGCCGATTCGCGCCCGGCCGGCGCGTATCTGTCAGCCTGGGGGCGTGAGCGTCGCGACCGCAACCGCGCCGATCACCGAGCCGGCGGGGACCATCCCCGACGACCAGGTGATCGTCCTCTTCGGCGCCACCGGCGACCTCGCCAAGCGCAAGCTACTGCCCGGCATGTTCCACCTCGCCCAGGTGGGGCTGATGCCGAAGCGGTTCCGGATCATCGGCACCGCCCGCCGCGCGATCGACGATGAGGGGTTCCGGGACCTGGCCCGGCAGGCGGTCGAGGCCTCGGGCCGCGAGGACATGTCGCCCGCCACCTGGGAGCCGTTCGCCGAGTCGCTGCGCTTCGCCGGCGTCGGCGAGGGCTTCGGTGTTCTCGGCGACGCCGTCGCCACCGCCCGCGAGGAGCTTGGCGGCGACCCCCGCCTGCTCCACTACATGTCGCTGCCGCCGTCAGCGACCGCGGCGGCGATCGAGCAGATCGGCGCCGCCGGGCTGGGGGAGAGGGCGCGGGTGATCACCGAGAAGCCGTTCGGCACCGACCTCGACTCGGCCCGCCGCCTCAATGCGCTCCTGCGGTCGGTCTTCGACGAGCGCTGCATCTACCGGATCGACCATTACCTCGGCCGCGAGGCGGTCCAGAACCTGCTGGCGCTGCGCTTCGCCAACGGCATGTTCGAGCCGGTCTGGAACCGCAACCACATCGACCACGTCCAGATCGACGTCCCGGAGACGCTCTCGATCGAGATGCGCGGCAGCTTCTACGAGGAAACCGGCGCCTTCCGCGACATGGTCGTCACCCACCTCTTCCAGGTACTCGGCTTCGTGGCAATGGAGCCGCCGCCCTCGCTGGGCGCCAAGGCGCTTGGCCTGGAGCGAGAGAAGGTCTTCGACTCGATGGCGCCGCTGCGCCCCGAGGACGTCGTCCGCGGCCAGTATGTGGGCTACCGCGAGGAGGACGGCGTCGCCGCCGACTCGGAGACGGAGACCTTCGTCGGCCTCAAGGCCTACGTCGAAAACTGGCGCTGGGAGGGGGTGCCCTTCTACCTGCGCTCCGGCAAGCGGATGGCGGAGAAGCGGCAGCTGCTGACGATCGCCTTCGCGCAGCCGCCGCGGCGGATGTTCCCGCTCGACTGCGAGCAGATCGTCGAGTCCTTTGGGCACGACCACCTCACCTTCGAGCTCGGCGACCCCGGCAGCATCTCCGCCTCCTTCCTGGCCAAGGTGCCGGGACCGACGATGCAGCTCGGCGAGGCCCACATGCACTTCAGCTACGCCGACCACTTCGGCGGCGGCTCCCAGGCACTCGACCCATACGAGCGGCTGATCCACGACGTGATGGTCGGCGACCGCACCCTCTTCACCAGCTCGACCGCGATCGAGCGGCTCTGGGAAGTCTCCGAGCCGGTTATCGAGCACCCGGGTCCGGTGCTGCCCTACGAGCCCGGCTCCTGGGGTCCGCCCGCTCAGGACGAGCTGATCGCGCCGCGCCGCTGGCACCTGCCGACCGACCACGTCTGAGCGCCTCGCGAGCGCTCCGGGCCCAGGCACGGAAAAGGGCCCCGTGAGGGGCCCCTTGTTTCCGAAGGACGTACCACCAGAGAGAACGGAGTTTCGCCTGGCTCGTCGGTCCTCAAACTTTCAAGCTCTTGCCGCCGGGTATTTGGGCGACGCATCCATAAACACGGAAGGGGCCGGAAAGTTGCACACGTTGCATCGGTTCTTGCAACGAGCGGCTTGAGTCTGGGACGACGAGAGGCGGAGAGTGGGCGTTACTGGGCTCGAACCAGTGACCTCCAGCTTGTCGAGCTGGCGCTCTCCCAACTGAGCTAAACGCCCGGGGAGCCGGAATCTAGCAGCGCAAAGCTGCCGACCGGCGCCCCCTCAGGCGGTCGCCGGCAGCTTCACCTGGGTGAGCCGGAAGCTGTTGCCAGACGGGTCCCGGAAACCGGAGTCGATGCCGTACGGCCGCTCTTCCGGCGCCTCGGTGAACTCGACGCCGCGCGCCTTCAGTTCTTCGTAGGAGGCCTGGCAGTCGTCGGTGGTGAGGAAGACGGTCCCGGCGAAGCCCTTGCTCACCAGGTCTTCGACCTGCTGCCTCGTCGCCCCGTCCATCACCGGCTCGCCGGGGATGGCCATCAGCACGATCGAGAAGTCCTCCTGGTCGCGCGGGCCGACCGTCAGCCAGCGGAAACCGTCCATCTCGTCCAGGGTGACGTCCATCCGCACCTCCATGCCGAGCTTCTCGGTGTAGAAGGCGAGCGCCTCCTCCTGGTTGTGCACCCACAGTTGGGCGTTGGCGATTCTGATCATTGTTTTCTCCTCGGTCTTGGTGAAGTTTCAGCGTGTTGTCGATGCTAGGAAGGAGCCGGCGCGCTGTCTTCTCGAAACGTGCGGTGTTGGGGCCGGCCGTAGGCCCGGACGATGCAGGCGGGCACGACCGCGAAGGCGGCCGCCGGCGGGAACTTCGCCCGGTAGGCGGTCGGCGAGGCCCCGAAGGCGCGACTGAAGCTGGTCGTGAAGGAGCCGACGCTCCGCAGACCGACGTCGAGGCAGATCTCGGCGACGCCTCGGTCGGTGTTGCGCAGCAGCGCCGCCGCCCGCTCGAGCCGGCGGGTAAGCAGATAGGCGTGCGGCGAGTCCCCGAAGGCGCGCCGGAACTCGCGGCTGAAGTGGGCGCGCGAGAGCCCCGCCGCCGCGGCCATGTCGTCGACCGAGAGTGGCTCGAAGTAGCGGCTGTCGGCGAGGTCCTTGGCGCGCTGCAGGTGGCGGGCTGGGGGAGCGAAGGCCACAGCCACAGACTAGGCTCGCCGGCTCATGGTCGCCACCTATGGAGCCACCCTGGCCGTCTGCGTCGCCTCGCTGGCGATCGGGCAGGCGGCGCTCGCGCTCTGCGGGGTGCGGCGCTGGTCGTGGCTGGCGCCGGCGGTGGGCCTGTCGCTGCTGGTCGCGGTCTGCTGGGGCACGGTGCGGATCGCCGGCGACGGCGTCGGCTCGGCGCTACTGGTGCTGGCGCTCGTCATCGCCTCGCTCGCCTATCTGTGGGGACGCCTGGAAGGTGCGAGCGAGGCGCTCCGCGCCGGCTGGCCGGTGGCGCTGGCGGCCCTGCTCGCGGCCTCGCTGCCGTTCGCGGTCGAGGGCCACTTCGGGATCCTCGGCACCAGCTTCAACCCGGACATGTCGCAGCACTTGCTCGCCACCGCCCGGCTCGCCGACGGCCAGACGTCGCAACTACTCGGCCAGGGCTACCCCCTTGGACCGCACGCCGTCGTCGTCGCCCTGAACAAAGGTCTCGGGATCGGCCTTGTGCACGGTTTCAGCGGCCTCACGATTGCCGTCGCGATCCTCGCGCCGCTGGTCGCCCTCGCCGCCTTCCGCGAGCTGCCGGCCCTACCGCGCACCGCCGGTGCCCTCGTCGTCGGCCTCGCCTACGTGGTCGCCTCCTACTTCGCCCAGGGCGCCTTCAAGGAGACGATGCAGGCGCTCTTCCTACTGGCCTTCGTGCTGGCGCTGCGCGAGGCTGACCGAAATCGGGACTGGGGGAGTCTGACCCTGCGCTACGTCCCGGCGGCACTGGTCGCCATCGGCAGCGTCTACGTCTACAGCTTCCCGGGCCTGATCTGGCTCGGCGGCGCAGCTGTCCTGTGGCTGATCGCTTCTGCCGTGGGTGGTGCCGGGTGGGGGTCCTCGCCCGCAGCGCCGTCCCGCGAGGACGAAGACCCCCGCGCGGCGACAGGACCCACGGCCCGAGCGCGCGGCCGCGCGCTCCACGCCGTATTAGTCCTCGGCGCCCCCGAGATAGGCCCCCAGG
>CAMPIP010000203.1 GCA_946886425.1 uncultured Actinomycetes bacterium | reverse complement strand
GTACCTGGTCGCTCGTCCGCAGCTCGTCGGCCGGCCCTTCGAGCGCGACCGCGCCTGCCTTCAGCACGTATCGGTAGCCGGCGAGCTGGAGCGCGATGTTCGCGTTCTGCTCGACGAGGGCGATCGTCGTCCCGCCCAGGAACCCCGCCAGCGGCGCGTACTCGCCCTTGGGGTCGAGTACCCACGCCTCGCGCCCGAAGACGCGCTGGCGGGCGATGTAGGACTTGAGGAAGGCCGACTTACCACGGCCGAGCTGACCGACGACGATCATGTTCGGTCCCCCGACAATGCCGCCCGCATACGCGGCCCAAGGGTCGAAGACCCAGGCGCCCCCGCAAGCGTCGCGACCGATGTAGACGCCGGGGGCGCCAAGGCCGCCCTCCGCGAGAAAGGGATAGGCGGCGGCGAAGTGCGCCGTGGTGGTCGCGTGGCCGCGCCGCTCGCCCCGGCGCCGCCTCAACGCAGCCCCCGGCAGATCGGCAGGCCGAAGGTGAACGCGGCGTCCTGCTCGCCGTGCAGGCGCCGCAGCTCTAACCGGGCCAGCGCCGCCGCGTGTTCCACGTCGGGGATCGAGCGCGACAGCTCCTCGTCGGTCCGTCCCGAGACGGTCACGTAACCGACGTGAAGCAGTTCGGCGTGGCCGTCCGCCAGCTCGGCCTCTTTGCGCGCCGCCGCCTGCTGGCGGCGATGGATGCGGGCGGTGGTCAGGAAGCCCTGGCGCTCCCGCTGCAACTCCTCCGCGACCTCAGCCGTCCGCGCCGCCTCAGCGCGGCGGATCGCGACCGACTGCGCCACCGGCTCGATGCAGACCGAAACGGTGCGAAGCGCCGTCCCGGTCTGCATCAGGAGCGGCGTCAGGAAAGCCGGGCCAACGTCGGTGCGCGGCCAGCTCGCCACCCAGAACGTCGCGTGAACGGCCGAGTCGGTCCGGTAGCTCGACCAGCTCGTCTCGTCGGCCTGCGGCCCCATCAACGCCGGATCGACCCCGGCGCGCTCGGGATCGCCGAGCGCCGCCCGGCTGCGGGCCTGGCGGCCGAACGGATCGAAGGCGTCGCGGATCGCCTCCGCGTAGCGGCGCGGTCTCAGCAACCCGAAGACCGTCACCTCGGCGATCGACAGATGCTCGGCAAGCGCCTCGGCCTCCCGCAGCGCCAGCTCGCAGGAGGCTTTCTCACCGCCGCCCAGGCGGCGCAGCTCGCGGGCGGCCCGGCGCTCGTCGACCTGGAGCGCAAGCAGAATCTCATGCTCCTGAGTCGCCGGGGCCGCCGACTCGATCAGCTCGATATAGGAGGAGACGAGGCCGGCGTCGAGCGGCACCGCGCGGTCCCGCTCGGCTTGCAGGTAGGCCGCCAGCTCGTCGCCCTGGGCCGGAAGCGTCCGCTCGATCCATTGCAGCCGCCGTACCGGGCTCCCGTCGCGGGCGAGCCCCGCCAGCACCGATCCCCAGGCGTCGAGCTTTCGGTCCTGCTCGGCCGTGTCGAGCAGGCCGAAGGCGCCCGCGCGGACCGCGAGGGCGACGGTGTAGGTGCCGGCGGCCGGGTCGTGAAGGACGCCGACCCGATCGGAGCCGTAGGGGACTTCGATGATCCGCAGCCCTTCCAGCTCGGGCGGCAGGGAAACCTCGAACTCGGCTCGGCCCTCACCGTCGAATCGCACTCCCGCGCCGGGGGCCTGGGATCGGAACCCGTCCCGCTGCGCCCCTCGCCGCTGGCCCCAGCGGATCACGATCGGCGCCCAGCTCGCCGCCGTGCGGCCCTCGATCGGCAGCGTCACCGCCGCCAGTGCCGCCCCGACGAGGAGGAGGGCGACGAGCAGGCCGAGCCAGTCACGCAGGGCGTAGAGCGCCGCCAGCCCGATCAGGGCGGCGACGGCGAGGACCGCCACCTGGCCAAGCCCGAACGGGCCGACCACGCCGCGCTCCTCTAGTGAGCCGAAGCGGTAGCGCCGCCCGCTCACGACTCACCGCCCGACCTCGGCTCGGCCTCGCCGCTTGGGCGGGCCGGCTTCGATCCCGGCGCCGGAACCTCGCCGCCCGTGGCCTCGATCGGCTCCGGCCTCGGAACGGCCGGCCGGCTCGCGCCCTGCCCTTCGTCGCGCTCGCGTGAATCGCTCTGCCGCTCGGCGGGCGGGCGCGGGGGCTTGCCCGCAGCCCGGCCACCGGCCGGCGCGGCCTCGCCGCTGCCGCCGCTTTCTTCGCTCGCCGGCCCGGCCGATACCGGTGCGCTCGGCTGGCTGCTCGGCCCCGCCGCTGCCGAAGGGCGGCCCGGCGCCTTCGCCGTGCTTGCTTCCGAGAGCTTCGACGCCGCGCCTCTGGCCGCCTTGACGGCTCCGGCGCTGGCGGCGATCGGGGCCGCGGCGACCCCGGCCGCCGTGGCGCCGCTCGCCGCCGCGCCTTCGCCGCCTCGACCCGCAGCCGCCCGGCCGGCGCCGCGAGCCGGTCCGCCCGACTTCGAAGCGACGCCGGCCGCGCCGGAGCCGCCGCCCTGGCCGGCGGGCTTCGAGCCGGTCGATCCCCAGTTGGAGGAGACCACCTGGCGCATCGCCTGGCCCGGCGACGCGACGCGCCCCGCCGAGCGGAGCGCCGCGCTGCCCGCGCCCTGGCGCTGGTAGGCGGCGCCGATCGCGCCCTCCGCGTGCGGCATCAACTTGAGCAGCACGAAGGGCGCGAAACAGGCCAGCAACAGCAGGGCTCCGGCGGCGAAGACCTGCTCGATATCGCCGCCGGGATCGGCGGCGAGGCTCGCCGCCAAAGCGATGATGCTGACGATCACGAACTTGGCGCTGACGACGGCGAAGATCAGCTCGCCGGTCCGCTGCATGACGATCTTCCAGCGCGGCCAGATCGACGCCGCGATGCCGAGCGGCATGAAGGCCGCGACGGCGTAGATCGCGGCGTCCCGCATCAGCAGCTCGATCCACAGCAGGAAGGCCGCGACGGCGGCCAGCACGGCGGCGATGAAGCCGACGAACAGCGGCACGGCGACAGCGCCCGCCGCCGCCCCTGCCGGCGGCCCGGCGGCCCCGGTCACGCCGGCCGTCGCCCCGACCTCGCCTCCGGCGGCGCCCGCCGTGCCGCCGGCCGCCGCCAGCCCCTCGATCGCACCCTTGAAGAAGTGCCGCGCGTCATCAGCCGTCGATCGCGCGATGAATTCCGAGAAGCCGTCCGTGGTCGCGATCAGCAGTTGGACGAGGACGAAGGCCGCGCTCGTCGCAATGGCGGCGATCGGCAGGGTGACGAAGAAGACGCGCAGCAGCATTCCCGCGTCGCCGCGCCCAAGGCTCTCGAAGACGGCAAGGATCAGCATCATCGCCGCGAAGACGACGGCGATCGAGACCATTTGGCGGTACTGGCGCAGGAAGCCCTTGCTGAGCAGGTCGGGCGAGGTGGTCTTCTCGGTGAGCTTCACGACCTCCCCGAGCAACCAGACCGCCCCCTCGCTCGCCCAGCTCGTTATCTGCTCGAAGACGCCTTCGCCGACCGCGCTGACGGCGTCTTCGACCGCGCCGCCGACAGCGCCCAGCGCCGAGTCGCCGAGCACGTTGCAGGCGTCCCCCGCCGGGTTGCCGATCCCGGCCGCCCCGGTGACCGGGGCGGCGACGGCGCCGGCCACGTCGCAGGCAACGTTGGCCTGCGCGGCCTGCGGTCCGCCCGCCGCCAGCGCGGCGCTGAGCGCCACCACGGCGGCGAGCAGTACGGCGGCCCTACGGAGCGACGCCATAGCGGTGCAGCTCCTCGCTCAGCTCGACCAGGCCCAGCCCTTCGCCGCCGGGGCGCGGTGAGCCCAGGCGCGGCGTCGGGCCGAAGGAGGCCCGCGTGTCGGCGATCTTCCAATCGCCCTCCATCCAGACCAGCACCGTTCGGGAGAGCCCGAAGTAGGCGGTGGGCTCGACGGCGGCCACGGTGCCGAGCAGCGTGAATCCCCAGGTCCGGACCACCGCTCGATCGGGGGTGAAGGAGAGGAGCCGGTAGCCGATCGGCACCCCCAGGTAGACGCTGCTCACCCCGGCGCCGACCTCGCGGCCGAACGGCCCGGCGGCGAGCCGGGCGCTGCCGGGCCGGTTGGCCCTCCACATCGCCGGGGCGAAGCTCGGCGTGGCGATCGCCTCGATGCGACGGCGCAGCTCGCGGGGTCGCAGGATCTCCACATCGGCGAACGCCTGTCCGTAGGAGGCTGCCGCGAGGGCCGCACCCTGGCGGGTGCGAGAAAAGCCGACCCCTACCCCGACCGCATTGCGGGTGGGGCCGGGGGAAGG
>CAMPIP010000202.1 GCA_946886425.1 uncultured Actinomycetes bacterium | reverse complement strand
CCCTCCCACCCCGCGTAACATCGACCGTCATGGAGAGCGCCACGCAGAGCCCACCGTCCCTGTCCACCCTCGAGTCGTTCAACCCGGCGACCGGCGAGCTGGTCGGCGCGGTGCCGACGATCACGCCGGACCAGGTGCAGGCCGTGGTCGACGACGTCGCCCGGATCCAGCCGGCCTGGGCGGAGCTCTCGCTGGCCGACCGCGCCCGCTACATGCGCCGCGCCGCCGACGCGCTGCTCGACGACATCGACGAGGTGGCGGAGCTGCTGGTCCGCGAGCAGGGCAAGCCGCGCGTCGAGGCCTACACGATGGAGCTGCTGCCGACCGTCGACGCCCTGCACTGGTGCGCCAAGGCCGGCCCGAAGATCCTCGCCGACGAGAAGGTGCCGATGACCCAGGCCTTCACGCTCTCCAAGAAAGGCCGCTTCTCCTATGAGCCGATCGGCGTGGTCGGCGTCATCGCGCCCTGGAACTACCCCTGGTCGATCCCCTTCGGCGAGGTCGCGATCGCGCTGATGGCCGGCAACGGCGTCGTCCTCAAGCCGGCCAGCCTGACCCCGCTGCTGGGCGAGCGGATCGCCGAGGTCTTCGAGAAGGCCGGTCTGCCGGAGGGCCTGGTCCGGGTCGTCCACGGCGGCGGCGCCGTCGGCGACGCGCTGGCGCGCTCCACGGTCGGCAAGGTCTTCTTCACCGGTTCGGTCGACGTCGGTCGCAAGGTCGGCGAAGTCTGCGCCTCCAACCTGAAGGGCTCGGTGCTGGAGCTGGGCGGCAAGGACCCGATGATCGTCTGCGCCGACGCCGACCTCGACAACGCCGTCGCCGGCGCCGTCTGGGGCGGCTTCGCCAACGCCGGCCAGACCTGCTCGGGGATCGAGCGCGTCTACGTCGTGCGCGAGGTCGCCGACCGGTTCGTCGCCGGCGTCGCCCGCGAGGCCGCGAAGATGCGGCTCGGCGACCCGCTCGAGTGGGAGACCGAAATCGGCCCGATGACCTCCGACGGCCAGTACGAGATCGTCGTCGAGCTGATCGAGGACGCGGTCGCCACCGGCGCCGAAAAGCTCTGCGGCGGCCCGGTCGACGTTCCCGGCCTGCCCGGCAAGTTCATCGCCCCGACGGTGCTGACCGGGGTCACCCACGAGACCCGGATCATGCGCGAGGAGATCTTCGGCCCGGTGCTGCCGATCGTCGTCGTCGACTCAGAGCAGGAGGCGATCGAGCTGGCCAACGACTCCGAGTTCGGCCTCGGCGCCTCGGTCTGGACCAAGGACCGCCAGAAGGGCGAGCGGATCGCCCGCCGGGTCGAGTCCGGGATGGTCTGGATCAACGACCACTCCTTCAGCCACGGCGCCTGCCAGTGCGCCTGGGGCGGCGTCAAGGACTCGGGCCTCGGCCGCTCGCACTCCAAATTCGGCTTCTACGAGTGCGTGAACATCAAGATGAACGCCTGGGAGCCCGGCCTGACCCGCGACTTCTGGTGGCACCCCTACGACCGGACCCTCGGCGAAGCGGTGCGGACCTCGGCGAAAGCGCTCTACGGCAAAGGCGCGGACCGCACCGAGGCGCTGCGGCAGGGGGCTGGCTCACTGTTGAAGGTGGGCCAGCGCACCCTGCGCAAGCGCCGCGGCTAAACGCGGCCGATCAGCCGCCGGCGATTTCGACCGTCCTGGAGACGGCGGGGGCGCACTTGTAGATCGGCCCGGCGGTGGCCTGGGTGGAGGGCTTGACTTCCGCGTAGACCATCGCCGGGATCTCGATGTTGGCGTTGAGGTCTTCGAGGTCGGCCTTCCAGCTGCCCTTGGCGTTCGACTCGACCCGGCTGAGCACGCCGTTGCCCTTCTGCTTGAGGACGACGGTCCGTTCGCCGACGCAATTCGAGTTGGTCGCCGTGACCTTGCCCTGGTAGCCGCTGGCGCCGAGCGTCACCGTCGATTTAACGTTGACCGTCTGGCCCGGCCCGGCCGAGATCGCCGCCGGGGCGCCGATCGCCAGCGTGGCGCCGAGAGCCGCCGCGACCGCAACCCAACTCCGCTTCCTCATTCGCTCCTCCTGGATTGATTCCACACGCCGACCCCGACGCACTCTGCACCTCCATTTATGGCACGGCAGACGATCTCCTGCCCGAGAGGCCGACAACGCCCGCCGCCGCGTCAGCGGCCGAGGAAGTGCCGCTCGAGGCCGTCGAGCACGACTCTCAGGCCCAGCTCGAAGCGCTCGATCGAGGAGCGCGTGCGAAGGCTGTCGGGGAGCGCGGCGAGCTCGGGGAGCTCGGCCAGGTCGGCGGCGGCGATCGCCGCTTCCATGTCCTCCGGATTCACGGTCCCGGCAGCTCGGAACGCGTAGCCGATCACGTAGTCGTTGACAATCCCCTGCAGCTGCCAGACGTCCTCGTGCTCCAGCGGCAGCGTCGCCAGCGCTCGCGCCACCTGCTTGGCGAGCCTGACCCCGTTCGGCCCCGGGCGGGCTCGTTCGGCGTGGACGAAGAGCATCCAGGGGTGGCTGGCGTAGGCCGCGTACATCCTCCGCGCCGAGACCGCGATCGCCTCGCGCCAGTCCTCTGGCGGGGGCTCGGAGGTCAGCATCTCGCCGACCCCCTCGTCGACCATCGACACGAGCAGGTCCTGCTTGCTCTCGAAGTGGTCGTAGAGGCTCATCGCCCGCGCCTCGAGCTCGGCCGCGACCCGCCTGATCGAGACCGCCTCCAGGCCCTCGGCGTCGGCCAGGCGCATCGCGGCGGCGACGATCGCGGCGGACGTCAGTCGCGGCCGTTCCCTCGCGTTTCCCTTAGGCGTTTTCACCATCCGCGGATTGGATGATACGGTGTAGCGGTGCTCGGGAAGCTCGGCCTAGCCACCGCGTGCGCCTGGTTGGCGCTGACGGCAAGCGCGCTTGCGACGCCGACTTGGCTGGCGCCCACCGACATCGCCGGTCCCACGACGTCGATCACGTTTCCTGAGATAGCGGTCAACGCGGGCGGAGACGCTGTGGCGATCTGGCCGCGGAACACCGGCAGCGAGACGGTCGTCGAAGTGATCGAACGCCCCGCCGGCGGCGAATGGTCGGGCCCGGAGGTCATCTCCGATCCCGGTGAAGAAGAGCTGTCAAGCGTCCATATCGGCCTTGACGACGCGGGCAACGCCGTCGCCGTGTGGCGCGCCTACGATTTTGCCTACGTGATCCGTACGGCGGCACGGCCAGCCGGCGGCGAATGGTCGGCTCCCGAAGACCTCTTCGCGGGAGGGGGGCAATCGCCACAACTCGCCATGAACGGCGCCGGCGACGCGGTCGTCGTCTGGATACTTTCCGTAGCAGGAGGGGACGTTGTGGCCCAGGCAGCGGAACGACCGGCGGGCGGAGACTGGCTCGCGCCCGATGATCTCTCAGTCACGGGCGAAGATGCAGGCTCCCCAAGCATTGCGATCGACGCCGCCGGCACCGCAACCGCTGTTTGGCAGCTGTCTGATCCCGGCGAAAACGAAATCAGAGCCGCGGTGCGCACGGCGAGCGATAACTGGTCGGCACCCCAGCCTCTCTCCAATCCAGGCGAAAATGCCCAGCCTCCCCGGCTTGCGATAAACGAGGCGGGCGACGCGGTGGCCGCCTGGACAGTCGGGAGCAATGCCCTTCAGGCGGTGACACGCCCCGCCGGTGGGGGTTGGTCGGAGCCAAAAGAGATCTCGGCGACGGGAGGCGAACCGGCGCTTGCAGTCGATTCAAGCGGGAACTCGTTCGCGCTCTGGCCCACTGGTCCACCCAATGAACGGGTCCTGCAGGTAGCCATGCGCCCGCCGGGCGGCGATTGGTCGGCTCCCGACGATCTCTCAGACGAAGCCACAACCTTTCAGTCCTACGATCTGGACGCCAATGCCGCGGCGGGTGTCGTCGCCACCTGGACGCGCAGTCCCAATGCCATGAGCCACGAAGTTCAGGCGGCGGTGCGTCCCCCGGACGGTGCCAGTTGGTCAGCGCCCGAGGAGATATCTACCCCAGGTGAAAACTCCGGGCTGCCGCAGCTTGGGTTCGATGCCGAAGGCAACGCGATCGCCATCTGGGGCCGGGAAGCGGCGAGCGACGAATACTTCCTCCGGGGCTCGGGCTACGACTTCTCGGGGCCCCGGCTGGACGACTTGCGGATTCCCGCAACGGGGATCGCGGGGCAGCCTGTCTCCTTTTCGGTTTCCCCCTTCGACGTCTTTCCGCTCGGCATCACGAGCTGGTCCTTCGGCGACGGCGGCCAGGCCAGCGGCGACGCGGTCTCCCATAC
>CAMPIP010000201.1 GCA_946886425.1 uncultured Actinomycetes bacterium | reverse complement strand
GGAGTACCTGATCGCCGTCGGCACCCGCGCGTGACCGACTTCCTGGTCGAGCGCGAGGATCTGCGCAAGTGCCGGATCGTCGAGTCCGGCCCGCCTGAGATCGGCGAGGGCCAGGCGCTGCTGCGCGTCGACACCTTCGGCCTGACGGCGAACAACGTCACCTACGGGGTGATGGGCGAGGCGATGTCCTACTGGGACTTCTTCCCGGCGGCGGACGGCTGGGGGCGGATGCCGGTCTGGGGCTTCGCCGAGGTCGAGCGCAGCGAGGCCGACGGGGTCGCGGCCGGGACCCGGGTCTACGGCTACCTGCCGCCGTCCTCGCGGTTGCTGGCGACCCCGGCCAGCGTCGACGACGCCGGCTTCGTCGACGGCTCGCCGCACCGGGAGCAGCTTCCCTCGGCCTACCACCGTTACCTGGCCAGCGACGGCGACCCCTTCTACCGGGCCGAGACCGAGGACGTGCAGATGCTGCTGCGGCCGCTCTTCTTCACCTCCTTCCTGATCGACGACCAGCTGGCCGACGAGGGGCTCGCCGAGCGCGGCCCGGTCGTCATCTCCAGCGCCTCCAGCAAGACCGCGCTGGCCGCCGCCTTCCTGCTCGCCCAGCGCGACGGCGTCGAGCTGGTCGGCCTCACCTCGCCCGGCAACGCCGAGTTCGTCGCCGGGCTCGGGGTCTACGGCCGCACCGTCCCCTACGAGGAGATCGGCGGCCTCGACCGCGGCCCCGCGACCTTCGTCGACGTCGCCGGCGACGCCGAGGTGCGGCGCGCCGTCCACGAGCGCCTCGGCGACGGCCTCCTGCACAGCATGGCCGTCGGCGCCTCCCACTGGGACCGCCTCGGCGGCAACGGCCTCGGCGGCGAGCTACCCGGCCCCACCCCAACCCTCTTCTTCGCCCCCGACCGCGTCGTCAATCGCTCCCGCGACTGGGGCCGCGGCGAGCTCGAGCGCCGCGTCGCCTCCGCCTGGAACCCCTTCTCCGACTGGATCGCCGGCTGGCTCCAGATCCGCCGCGGCAACGGCTTCGACGCCATCGAGCCCGCCTACCGCGAGCTCCTCGACGGCACCGTCCCACCCCGCGCCGCGCACGTGATCACGCTCTAAGCTCGCATCCCTCTGTCTGCAAGTTTCCGGCCGCCGGATCTGTCATCCCTGGTGCGGCGCCCATCGCAGACAACGCCTACCGGGAAGCTTGGGCGGCGGGACGGGCGGGGCGCCGCCTTCCGCGAAGGAGATGAACCGGCGGCTGCACAGCGAGCGGATCGTCCGGGGCAGCCACCGGCGGCGGCTGCACGAGGTGCCCTGGCGGGAACTGCCGGACGGGGCGTTCGTGCTGGTCGAGGGGTCGCCGGCGCTGGTGCTCGGCGACCGGCTGGTCGAGTGGACGCGCGAGGGGACGCTGGCGCCCGGGCTTAGTCACTCGAGCGGGGTTGGTGCCGGCGCCCCAACCTCGCGCAACGCCCCGGCGGAGGCGACGACGACGAGGGCGATGCCGGCGACGTCGGCCGACGAGAGGTCCTGGGAGAGGACGAGGAAGCCGACCGTCGCCGCCACCGCGGGCTCGAGGCTCATCATCACCCCGAAGGTGGCGCGAGGCAGCCGCCGCAGCGCCTCCATCTCCAGCGCGAAGGGAGCCGCCGAGCTGAACAGGCCGACCACGAAGCCAACCGCCAGAGCCGCCGGAGCGAGAAGCTCTGCGCCGCCGGCGGCGAGGCCGGTCGGGGCGAGAAGCAGCGCCGAGACGATCGCCGCTCCCGCTGCCGGGCCCACGCCCTCGTATGCGGCGCCGACGCGGGCGCTGAGGACGATGTAGGCGGCCCAGAAGGCAGCCGCGGCGAGGGCGAAGGCGGCGCCGGCCGCGTCGATGCCGCCTTCGCCGCCGAGGCCGGAGAGAAGCACGATCCCGAGCCCCGCCAGCAGTGCCCAGAGCAAGTCGAGACGGCGCCGCGATCCGAAGACGGCGACCCCGAGCGGGCCCGTGAACTGGATCGTCACGGCGATTCCCAGCGGCAGCCGCTCGATCGCCTCGTAGAAGCAGAGCGTGACCCCGGCGACGGCGGCGCCGAAGAGGACCACGTCGCGCGGCAGCCGCCGCGGCGAAGGCGTCGCCCCCCGCGCCAGCGCCACCAGCAGCAGGGCCCCGAAAACCGAGCGCAGGAAGACCGCCCCGAGCGGCCCGACCGAGTCGAACAGGCTCGTCGCCACGGCGGCCCCGACCTGGACCGAGACGATCGAGGTGAGCGCCATCGCCCCGGCCAGACGGGTGCGGGGGACGTTCGTTCGACCTTCCGCGCCACCTGCCTTGGTTTCCGTCGCCATTCTGCGAAAGGATGCCCGGTCATGGCCGTCGACTTCGACCCCGCCGCCGAGCCGACCCTGAGCCGCCGCGGCCTCCTCGCTGGCGCCGCCGCCGCGGGTGCCGCCGGGGTGCTGGCGCAGGTTCCCGGCGCCTCGGCCGCCGCTCCGAAAGGAAAAGGAAACCCCAACGCCGGTGGCAAGGGCAAGCCGAAACTGCCCGCGGTCACCTTCTTCAAGGAATCGGCGCTCAACTTCCAGATGCTGTTCGCGCTCGGCGGCGCCCCCTACGGCGCCTCCGAGGTCGGCGAGGTGCTGGCGACCTTCGACCGCATCCACGGCAAAGGCGACAAGCTCAGCGCCGTCTACGAGGAGTTCCTGCGGCTCGGCCGCCAGGTCCGCGCCGAGGCCAACCGCCAGCGCGACGCCGGCCACCGCGAGAGCGCCCGCCGCGCCTACCTGCGGGCGACGATGTACCTCGACCAGGCGCTCTTCTACGCGCTTGCCTCGAAGACTCCCACCCGTAAACACGAGGGCGCCCTCTACCGCGAGATGGAGGCGACCTGGGCCAGCGCCGCGGCGCTCTTCCGGCCCCGCTTCGAGCCGGTCAAGATCCCCCGCAAGGGCGGCGAGTTGCCCGGCTGGTTCCTCAGCCCCGGCCCGGGCCGGCGGCCGACCGTGATCCTCAACACCGGCAGCGACGCCCAGAACATCGACATGTGGGTCTACGGCGGCGCCGCTGCCCTGGAACGCGGCTGGAACGCGCTGATCTTCGAAGGGCCCGGCCAGGGCGCCAACCTCTTCCTCCGCAACCAGCCCTTCGTGCCCGACTGGGAGACGGTGATCGTCCCCGTCGTCGATTTCCTGCGCGCGCACCCGAAGGTCGATCGCAAGCGGATCGCGCTGGCCGGCCAGAGCTTCGGCGGCTACCTGATCGTCCGCGCCGCCACCCGCGAGCACCGGCTCGCGGCCCTGGTCGCCGACCCCGGCGTCCACGACTGCTTCATCGACTGGCGCGAAGGCGGGCTGCCGCGCGAGTTCTGGAAGGCCTTCGACGCCGGCGACCGGGTCGAGGTCAACCGGATCTGGGACTCGCTGCCGAAATACCTCAACGAATACGAACAGGTCGGACTCCGCAAGCGCAGCGAGATCTACGGCAGCGGCGGCGGTTACGAAAAGCTGAAGCTGGCGCAGCGCTTCGTCCTCAGCGAGGAGGAGGCGCGGATGGTGACGACGCCGACGGCGCTGCTCTCTCCTCAGCTCGAGCAGTTCTTCCCGGGCCAGCCGGAGACCGTCCACAAGTGGCTAAAAGCCCCCAGCACGCTGATCGAGTTCACGGTCGGCGAGGGCGGCGAGTACCACTGCGAGCCGATGGCACCCCAAATCCGCAACGAACGCGTCTACGACTGGCTCGAAACGCAGGTCCGCTAGGAGGGATTGGCGAAACCCCCGCACGCGTCCGGCGGCGGCGGACGCGGAGGGAGACGACCCCGACGAAAGAAGCGCCGCAATCGGCAGTCGGCGTCGCGATCGCCCTGCTGGTGCTGCTGCCGGAGACCCTCGCCGCCATCCGCAACGCCCGTCGCGAGCGGGTCCAGGTCAGCGTCAACCTCGCCTACGGCTCGGCCCTGGCCAGCATCGCCCTGACCATCCCGGCGATCGCGATCGCATCGATCTGGCTCTCGGGGCCACTGTCGAGCCGAGGCCCAGCCCAGCCCGGCCGGGCAACGCCGCAGCGGGGTTTGACGCGAATCGAGCCGGGAATAACAAACTCGTGACCGACGTCAGAGCGACTCCGAGCGAGCCTCGGGGGCGTCCGCGGGGCGGCGCAGGCAGGCTTGCCATGAAGGAGATGGCGACGCCGGCGGCGATTGCTTCGCTGCGCCACCGGGCCGCCGAGTTCGCCGCCGCCCACGGGGCCGGGAGGAACCAGGCAGCCGACGTCGCCCTCGCCGTCTCCGAGGCGGCGACCAACGCCGTCAAGTACGCCTATCTGGGCGCGACGCGGAACGCCGTCGTCGAGC
>CAMPIP010000200.1 GCA_946886425.1 uncultured Actinomycetes bacterium | reverse complement strand
GCCTCCATCACGCTCGCGTGCAGCTCCTCGAAGCGGTCCCAGGTGACCGCCGTCTCGAAGGTCTCGGAGAGGACCCCGCAGGCAATGAAGGTGTCGCGCAGGTAGGGCGCCAGCAGGAAGGCGCCGCGCCAGGCGCCGACCGCGTCCTCGCCGCTCTCACCGCCTCCCCGCACCTCGCCCGGGACGCCGCCGTGCTCGCGGGCGATCGCCAGGGCCAACTCCATCCAGGCGTCGACCGGGTGGTGGGCCGACTCGAAGCCGAGGATCAGCAGGTTCGCCTCGCCGCTCCCAGCCCCGGTCAACTCCGCCTCGGAGGCGTCGAGCAGGCGGCAGTTGGAGGGGCGGAGCGGCGTCTGGGAGATCTCGCGCACGGCCCGCACCGCCGTCGCGAAGTCGGCGAACTCGACTCCGCAGGAGGACTTGAACTCGGGCCGGGGCCGCACCCGCACCCAGGCCTCGGCGATCGCGCCGAGGATGCCCTCGGAGCCGAGCAGCAGCCGGTCCGGCGAGGGACCGGCACCGGAGCCCGGCAGCCGCCGGCTCTCCCAGTCGCCCCGCGGCGTGATCGCCCGCACCGACTCGACCAGGTCGTCGACGTGGGTCTCGACGGTGGCGAAGTGGCCTCCGGCCCGGGTGGCGATCCAGCCGCCCAGCGTCGCGTACTCGAAGGACTGCGGAAAGTGGCGCAGGGTGAGGCCGTGCTCGCGCAGTTGCTCCTCGAGGCGCGGCCCGGTCGCGCCGGCCTGGATCCGCGCCGCCAGCGAGGCCGGCTCGACCTCCAGAACCCGGTCCAGCCGCCGCAGGTCCATCGTCACCACAGGGCGGTCGCCGAGCCGCGCCTCGACCCCGCCGACGACGCTGGTCCCGCCCCCGAACGGGATCACCGCTGCTCCCTCGGCCTCGGCCCAGTTCAGCACCGTCTCGATCTCCCCCTCGTCGCGCGGGAAGGCGACCAGGTCCGGCGGGTTCTCGAACTCGCCGCGGAAGCCGCGGACGACGTCGCGGTAGGCCTTGCCGAGCGCCCGCGAGACCCGCTCGTAGCGGTCGTCCGAGAAGAGGTCCCCAAGCCGGGCCGGCGCCTTCAGCCGCGGCGCCCGCAGCTCGACCTCCTCCAGCGGCACCGGCTTCTCGACCTCGCCGCCGAACCCGAACCGGGCCCGGATCCCTTCCCCCGCCTCCCGCAACTGCGTCGCCGTCGGCGCCTGGTCCTCGTACCCCCAGCCCCAGTGCTTGAGCCGCCGCTCGGTCACTTGCCCTCCAGCTCCTCGAAGAAGCGAGCGATGTCCCTCATCAACAGGACCATATGCAGTGGGTCGGTGGGCGACGACTCGAATCCGTAGCGGGCGTAGAAGGCCTGGGCCTCCTCGTAGGCGTGGACGACGAGAGCGCGGATCCCGACCGACTCGGCCGCGGTGGCGGCGCGCAGCAGCGCGTCCTGAAGCGACGACCGGCCCACGCCCAGGCCCTGGTGGCGCCGATCGACGGCGAGGCGAGCCAGGATCGCCACCGGCACCGACCGCTTCGCCGGCTGGCCCTTCAGCAGCCGCGCGGTCGCGGCAGCCGGCTCGACCTGGCCGACGGTGAGCGCGTAGTAGCCCGCCACCGTGGCCCCGTCCGTCGTGACGAAGACCCGTGCCGAACCCGCCGCCTCGGCGTGACGGGAGTACCTGTGCAGCCAGCCGTCGAGTGCCTCGTCGCCGCAGCCGAAGTCGCCGAGGTCGTGCTTCCTCCGCAGCGGCTCGGGCCGCGAAAAGCCCATGCCTGCCGCGCGCTACTCGAAGACGCTGGGCTTGGCGAAGAGATCGCGGAGGCCGTCGGGCACGCGAGCGGGACGATCGAGCAGCTCCATGAACTGGGTCCAGTTCTTCGCTTCAAGCTCGAACGTGGTCCGGTCGGCGAGAACCCGCCTCGCCTCGCTGACCGCGGCGAGACGGACGAAGCCGGTGAAGCTGGTCTCGGCGGCGTCGCTCGCCGCGCGCACCAGCTCGTCCTCCGACTCGGCGACGCGCAGGTCCCAGCGACGATCCCGAGTCTCTTTGATCGAGGCAGCCATCGACTACCTCAGTGTACAGACAACGTACACACAGACCGGAAAACGGCTACCAGTGGACGCCTTTCATCAGGTGCGCGAAGGCGACGGCCTCGGTCGAGGGGGCCTTGTCCGGGGCCTCCTCGGACTTGCCTTTGGCGGCCTGGGACTCCGGAAAGAGCTTGTAGGCGGTGTTGAGGATCGAGTCGCTGGCCTTGGGGGCGACCGCGTAGAGGAGCTCGCCGAAGGTGCCGAGTTTGGTCGCCACCTTCTTGGGCCGGCCGACCATCGCCTTGGCGATCATCTCGGCCGCCTCCTCGGGGGAGATCGCCGGGAACATGTCGTACATCCGGGTCGGCGCGATCATCGGCGTCCGCACCAGCGGCATGTGGATCGTGGTGATGTGGACGCCGTCGTCTTTGACCTCGGAGGCGATCACGCGGCCGAAGGCGTCGAGCGCGGCCTTCGAGGCGACGTAGGCGGAGAAGCGCGGCGGATTCGTCTGGGTGCCGATCGAGCTGATGTCGATGATGTGGCCCGACTTGCGCGCCCGCATCGCCGGCATCAGCGCCAGGATCAGCCGCACCGCGCCCAGGTAGTTGAGCTGGATCGTCCGCTCGTAGTCGTGGAAGCGGTCGTAGGAGAGCGCCACCGAGCGGCGGATCGAGCGCCCGGCGTTGTTGACGAGGATGTCGACGTGGCCGTGGTAGGCCAGCACCTCCTCGGCCATCCGCTCGATGTCCTCCATGTCGGAGAGGTCGCAGCGGTGGATGTGGGCGGTGCCGCCGGCGGAGACGATCTCCTCCTTGGTCTCCTCGAGCTTGTCGACCGAGCGGGCGACCAGCAGCACCGTCGCGCCGGCGTCGGCGACCTTGACCGCGGTCGCCTTGCCGATCCCCGAAGACGCGCCGGTGATCAGGACGATCTTGCCGCGCACCGCCCCGGAGAGGGACCGGTCCCTGAAGAGGTCGGGGTCGAGGTTGCGCTCCCAGTAGTCCCAGACCTTGGCCGCGTAGCTCTCCAGCGGCGGCACCTCGATGCCCGACCCTTTCAGCGCTTTGCGCGCCTGGGTCGAGTCGAAGTGGGTCGGATAGTCGATGTAGGTGAGGACGTCAGCGGGCAGGCCGAGCTGGTCGATCGCCCGCTTCGTCACCCGCTTCGCGCCCGGGACCAGGCCCAGCGCCGAGCGGGCAAACCCGGTCGCCGGCTCGGTCACCTCGGCGCCGAGCCGCAGCTCCATCCGCGGTGCGTTGGCCGCCTTGGCAAAGAGGTTGACCACCTCGCCGGCGGTCTTCGGCTCCGGGTCGGTGAGGTGGAAGGCGCGGCCGTTCAGCTTCGGCTTGTGGGCGATGTGGTCGACAGCGTCGGCGACGTAGTCGACCGGGACGATGTTGATCTCGCCGCCTTCGACGCCCAGCAGCGGCAGCCAGTTCGGCAGCACCCGCCGCGCCCGCTGAAGGGTCTTGAAGAAGTAGTACGGACCGTCGATCTTGTCGATCTCGCCGGTGCGGGAGTCGCCGACGACGATCCCCGGGCGGTAGACGCGCCAGGGCCGCGGGCACTCCTCGCGGACCAGCCGCTCGGACTCGTGCTTGGTGCGGAAGTAGGGGTTGGTGTCGAGCCGTTCGGCCTCGTCGAACATGTCCTCGCGCCACTCGCCTCGGTAGAGGCCGGCCGCGGCGATCGAGCTGACGTGGTGGAAGATGCCGGCCTCGATCGCGCCGGCCAGCTCGACGGCATGGCGGGTCCCCTCGACGTTGGCCGCCTCCTGAGCTTCGGCGCTGGCGGTGATGTCGTAGATCGCGGCCAGGTGGAAGAAGTGGTCGACCTCGCCCCGCATCGCCACCATGTCCTCCTCGGCGACGCCGAGGCCGGGCTGGGTGAGGTCGCCGGCGACCGGGACGATCCTCGCCCCGTCGGCCCCGAAGCTGGTCCGCAGCTCCTCGAGACGGCCGCGCGACCCGGACCGCACCAGGGCGTAGATCGTGCCGTCGCGCTGCAGCAATCGCGCGATCAGGTTGCGGCCGATGAAGCCCGTCGCCCCGGTGACGAAGTAATTCACGGCACCCAGACTACCCGCAAGACGAAGAACGCTTCGCCCGTTTCATAGACTGCGAAGAAGAAATGCCAGAGACGGCCACCGTGCAGATCGCGATGCCCGAGATGGGCGAGTCGGTGACCGAGGGAATCGTCCTCGAGTGGCACGTCGCCGAGGGCGATTTCGTCAACGAGGGCGACACCGTCGTCGAGGTCTCCACCGACAAGGTCGACGCCGAGGTGCCGGCGCCGGTCAGCGGGGTGATCACGAAGCTGGTCGCCGCGGTGGACGACGA
>CAMPIP010000199.1 GCA_946886425.1 uncultured Actinomycetes bacterium | reverse complement strand
GTCCTACTGGGGCCGCTTCACCCCGATCGACGCCGAGCGCTGCGAGTACCGGACCGGCGACGACGACCTCGGCTGGCTGATGACCCGCATCGCCATGCTCGGCGTCGACTTCGAGATCCACGAGCCTCCCGAGCTGATCGAGCACCTCCACGTCATCGCCGAGCGCTTGCGCCGCGCCGGCGGCGGCGAGTAGGTCTCCGCGGACTGGCTGCGCACCAAAGCAAAGCCCCGGCCGCATAACTCCCTCGCGAGAGTCCTAGGCGGTACCGGGGCATCCGCGGCTATGATAGCGCAGACAATGAGTTACGCATCGTCCACTCCGGACACGTGGCTCTCGGCAGCCAGATTTGCTCCCTTCCTCAACGCGGCTGAAGGCGACCACGGGCAGGCTCCATCAAGCGGGTGATCGTTGCGATCGAGAGATTGAAGAAAGGCAAGCCGATCACTCGCGGTGGGGTGGTGGCCGGTGTTCAATTCGGCTTTTGGGTCAGCCTGTTCAACAAGCATTACGAGGATCTCTGGCGCGAGCGACTGCGACGAGCTTTCCCGCACGGGCCCGCCACACGCAAGGACCTGGCCTCCTCCATGGACCGCATCCGTCGCTTCCGCAACCGCGTCGCCCACCACGACTGCCTGCTCGGCCAGGACGTTGCCGCTCGATCCGAGGAGATGCTGCGGATCGTCGCTTGGATCGACCCTGAGGCGGGTGCCTGGCTCGCCGCCCGGTCGCGGGTCCTCGAGCTCGCGGCTCAGATGCCGGCGGTGGAGACGGCCGGGTCGCTGGTCGCCGCCCGGTAGTCGTCGAGCGAGACCACGATCGGCTCGGCGTCGCCGGATCCCGGTAGGCCCGGGGTGGCCGGGCGGTGGCCGCGCAGGCGCTCGTGGCTGCAGACGACGTAGCACCACTCCATCAGGCGGAGGCGGGAGTCGGGGTCGATCGCGGCGATCGTGGCGCCGACCAGGAAGCGGCCCTCGACCTCGCGACAGCTGCGAACCTCGATCTGGGCGGCGACCTCATGGCGGGTGCCGGCGGCGTCGTCGAGCTCGAGCAGGACGGCGGTGCGGTGGCCGACCTCCAGTTGCTCCTCGGCGACCAGGCCGACCCCGGCGGCGCTGGCGTCGACGAGGCGGGCCGGGACGTGGCCGCCGTCGGCGAAGCAGTGGGCCGGGGCGTCGCCCTCGAAGCGGTAGACGAGGCGGCGCTGGCGACGCCGGCCGACGGCCGAGATCGTCTTCGCAAGTCGCCGCAGCTCGTATATCCCCAGCAGCGGCACGATCCAGGCGGCGATCCCCGGCAGGTCGGGCAGCGGCCCGACGCCGCCGAGATCGAGCAGGCGCAGCAGCGTTCCCGCCGCCAGCAGGACGGTGCAGAAGAGCACCAGGTGGAGCTTGCGAACGGCCTCGAACCCGCCGCCGTCGTTGCCCTGCTTCGGGGTCACCTTGAAGGCGGTCTTGCCGGGCCGGAAGACGCAGCGCAGCGCCCGCGTGTAGATCTCCATCGTCAGCAGCTCGTAGTGGGCCGTCTCGGGGATCCGCATGTAGCCGCGCGCCAGCGCCGAGCCGGCGCCGAGGTTGAGGACGATGTACGGGACCCAGAGCGCCGCCAGGGCGACGACGCTGATCTTCATCGGCAGCGCCCCGGTCCAGAGCACCAGGCCGAGGGTCAGCAGCAGGAGCAGCCGCATCGGCGGCGCCAGGTAGGCGAACAGGCTGGCGAAGTAGGAGAGCCGCTGCAGCGGGCTCAGCTCGCGGGCGCGCAGGGGGGACTCGGGCAGGGTGAAGACGGCGAGGTTGCCGCGCGCCCAGCGGTCGCGCTGCAGCAGGTAGCTGTCGAGGTCGTGGGGAGCGAGGCCCTGGATGAGGATCTCGTCGTGGTAGCGGCTCCGCCATCCGTGCCGCTGCAGCCGGATCGTCGTGTGGAAGTCCTCGGCGATCGTCTCGGTGGCGACGCCGCCGATTTCGAGCAGGGCGTGGCGGTTGATCAGCGCCCCCGAGCCGCACCAGTAGGCGGCGCCGTGGCGGTCCTTGCCCGGGCAGATCACCCGGTAGAAGAGCGACTGCTCGTGGCGGCCGGTGTCGTAGTGCTGGGCCGAGTCGTGGTTGAAGAAGTCGTGCGGGGTCTGGACGATCGCCATCCGCTCGTCGTCGAAGTAGCCGACGACGGCGTCGAGCGCGTCCGGCATCGGCACGTGGTCGGCGTCGAGGACGAGGACCAGGTCGCCGCCGGTGCGCGGCAGCGCCGCGTTGATGTTGCCCGCCTTGGCGTGGGAGTTGTCGGGCCGGGTCAGGTACCCGGCACCGGCCAGCTGCGCCAGCTCGCGCATCTCCTCGCGGCGGCCGTCGTCGAGCAGGTAGGTCGTGTGCGGGTAGGTGAGGGCACGGCAGCCGGCCAGCGTCGCCATGATCACCTCGGCCGGCTCGTCGTAGGTGCATACGTAGACGTCGACCTTGCGGCCCGGGGTAGCCGCCGGTCGCGGCGAGGGCCGCCGCGACCAGGAGAACCAGGTCAGCACCGCCAGCGCCCAGAGCCCGTAGACCTCGGTGACCAGCAGCAGCGCGAAGGCGACCGGGTTGGCGCCTTCGCCGCTCCAGCCGACGCGCCAGGTCAGGTAGCCGAGGCCCCAGACCAATGCTGCCAGCGCCAGCGTTCGCAGCAGTCGCGGATGGCGGTCGAAGAACTGCCCGGCGCGGGTTTGCTCCCGTGAGTCCACGGGAGTACTTCGGCAGCGGCGAACGACTGTTTAAGTCTGGGCTAGGATTTGTCTTCGCCGTGCCCGGAGGGGTGCCGGAGTGGTTGAACGGGGCAGTCTCGAAAACTGTTGGCGTCGCAAGGCGCTCGTGGGTTCGAATCCCACCCCCTCCGCTGCGGCAGAGCGGGGTCCCCGCTCTGCCGACCCGGTCGTGCCATAGCGCTCAAATGCGAGCGTCGCGCCCGGCCGCGATCCGTGGCCAGATCAGCAGCACCAGGCCGATCACGATGCAGATGATCCCCAGCGCGTAGTGGACCAGCAGCGCCAGGACGATCCCGATGACGATGAGCAGCAGTGCGATTGGCATGGGCCAACCGGTACCCCTCGCGTTACCGAGGCAAACCGGGCCGGCGATGTTCGGAGCTCAACCCAGGGGGTAGGTCTGTGTCAAGCAGACGACGAGCACAAAGGAGTTTGAGCGTGGGAATTCTCGACAAGATCACCGGCAAGGCGAAGCAGGTCGCTGGAGACGTTTCCGACGACGCTTCGCTGCGTCGCCAGGGCAAGCGCGAGGAGCGCAAGGGCGAGAAGAAGGACGAGCTGAACCGAGCCCAGAATCGCGCCGACGAGAAAGCCGAGGAGGTCGCCGACCTCGAGCGCAAAACCTGAGCCGACGGCGAGGGTCAGCCGCGGTCGAGCGGCGTTTCGGCGAGGCGGGCCAGGTCGGAGACCTTGACTTCGAGGGCACAGGCGATCGAGCCGACGACCCTCCAGGTCGGGTTGCGGTGACCGCGCTCGATGCCGGTCAGGTAGGTCCAGTGGATGCCCGCGGTCGAGGCGAGGGTTTCGATGGTCAGCTCGCGCTCGGTCCGGAGACGGCGAATCGCGGATCCGAGTTGAGCAGAAGTGGGCGGCACAGGGCGGCAGCCTTCCGGTGCCGCCCTGGAGGCGCCATAGCCTATCGTCTAGGTTGGCTTTGATCGCTTCCGGGACTTCTTCGCTCGGGCCGTCTTCTTGGCCCGCTGTTGCCTGGCACGCGCCATGGTCTCGGCGAGCCGGACCAGCGCGGAGGATTCGATCGCGAGGGCCGAGGCGAGGGCGCTGACGTTCTCCCAGCGTGGATTGCTGAGACCCCGTTCGATCTTCGAAAGGGTCGACGGGTGGATCTCGGCGATCCCGGCGAGGTCTTCGATGGAGAGCTGGCGCCGCGTGCGCAGCTCCCGGATCGCTTCGCCGAGTTGCGGCGCGGTTGGGTTGGTCCCTGCCACGCCCGCAGCCTGTTCGGCCGGCTGCCGTCAGGCCATAGCTTATAGTCTATGTTCCGGATGAACGATGCTGACTGTTCAACTTCCGATCTCATCGGCGAGGGCCGCGACGGCGCCGACTGTGGTGCTGAGGCCCGCGGCGATGCGGAGCAGGGTCTCGAAGCTGGGATTGCGTTGACCCCGCTCGATTCCGCCGATCAGGGTGAAGTCTTTGCCGGCCCGTTCGGCGAGCTGCTCCTGACTCAACCCAGACTCGAGGCGAAGCCGCCGCACCGCCTCGCCCAACGCCGCGTGCTCCGGCGAGCGGGGCTTCCTGCGTCGTTGCGGCGGCATGCCCCAGCCTCTCGCCTTGAGAACCCTGCTGTTAGGCCATTTATGCCCTAATCTCTTTGAACGCGGGGAGAGCGTTCGAGAGAT
>CAMPIP010000198.1 GCA_946886425.1 uncultured Actinomycetes bacterium | reverse complement strand
GCCGCGCCTTCGGCCGCTGCCAGCTCCTGTCTCCGGCGCTCTTCCTCGCCCGCGAGTTCCCCGCCGCCCGGGTGCGCGGCCTCGACCGCTCGCGCCGCCGGGCCCCGGCCGCCACCGGGCGGGTCAGGCTCGACCCCGAGGGGCGGGTCGCCTTCAAGTCCAGCACCGCCGGCTCCCTGCCCTACCCGGACGGCTTCTTCGACCTCGTCGCCGCGGTCGACGACCACCCGGACGCGGCCGAGATCGCCCGCGTGCTGCGGCCCGGCGGCTACTTGATCCTGGCCCGGACGCGGCGTTCCCGCGGCCTCATCTCGCGCTCGCCCTGGCGCCGCCTCGGCCGCCGCGGGATCGCCTTGCTGGAGACCGGCGAAGCCGGCGACGGCAGCTTCTCTGTCGGCCGCCGCGAAGAGGCCGACCCGGTCTCGTCCGACGATTAGGCTGGCGGCCCATGTCCTTCGAGGGGAAGCCGCTGACCCTGCTCGTCAACCCGTCCTCGGCGGGCGGGAAGACCCTGAAGGTGCTGCCGCGGGTCGAGAGCGCGCTCGACGCCTCGCGGGTGACCTTCCGGGTTCAGCGGACGAAAGGGCTCGACCACGGGGCCGAGCAGGCGCTGCGCGCGGTCGAGGCCGGCGAGCTGCCGGTGGTGATGTCCGGGGACGGGCTGCTCGGCGCCGTCGGCGGCGCCATGGCGGGGAGCAAGACGCCCCTGGGGGTCATCCCCGGCGGCCGCGGCAACGACCTCGCCCGCGTGCTCGGCATCCCCGACGACCCCGTCGAGGCGGTGGCGATCGTCTTGGGGGGTGCCGTCCGCAAGCTCGACGTCGGCGAGGTCAACGGCAAGCGCTTCCTCGGGATCGCCAGCGTCGGCTTCGATTCCGAAGCCAACCGGATCGCCAACGAGACCCATTTCCTGCGCGGCAACCTCGTCTACGCCTACGCGGCGCTGCGCGCCCTGGCCGGTTGGAAGCCGGCCCGCTTCACGATCGCCGTCGGCGAGGAGCGGGTCCGCCTCAGCGGCTACTCGGTCTGCGTCGCCAACAGCAAGGCCTATGGCGGCGGCATGTACGTCGCCCCGGACGCCGAGCTCGACGACGGCGAGTTCGACATCGTCACGATCGGCGAGGTCGGCAAGCTGCGCTTCGTGGGTAACCTGCCGAAGGTGTTCAAGGGCACCCACGTCGAGGCGGACGAGGTGCGCGTCTTCCGGGCCTCGCACCTGGAGTTGAGCGCCAGCAAGCCGTTTGCCGTCTACGCCGACGGCGAGCACCTCACCGACCTGCCGGCCACCCTGCGGGTCCTGCCGCGCGCCCTCGAGGTGCTGGTCCCCGGCCAGGGCGCGGCTTGACGAGGCGCGCCGCCAATGGCAGCCCCGGACCGGCCTTCCGAGCCAAGCTCGCGGCGGCGCGGGCGATCGGCGCCGCCAGCCGGGCCAGCGGGCGCGGCGGCGGGACCACGCTCCCGGGCCGGGTCCTGCTGCGGCTGGAGCCGGAGGCGATCGCGCGGCTCGGCAACGGCCTCGACCGGGGCGCCACCCTGGTCAGCGCCACCAACGGCAAGACGACCACGGCGGGGATGATCGCCGCGATCCTCGCCGCCGACGGCCGCCAGCCGGTCCACAACCGGGCCGGCTCCAACATGACCTGGGGCGTGGCGACGGCTCTACTCGAGCAGCAAGGGCGCGAGGGTCTCTTCGAGGTCGACGAGGCCTGGCTGCCCCGCGTCGCCGAGCAGCTGCAACCGCGCCTGATCGTGCTCGGCAACCTCTTCCGCGACCAGCTCGATCGCTACGGCGAGATGGAGGTCCTGGCCGACGACTGGGCCGAAACCGTGGCGGCGTTGAGCGGCAGCGCCCACTTCGCCCTCAACGCCGACGACCCGCTGATCGCCGACCTCGGCCGCGACGCCGAGGAGCGACCCCGCGAGGGCGTCCTCTACTTCGGGGTCGAGGACGCCTCCCAGGCACTGCCGGAGCTGCAGCACGCCTTCGATGCCAAGCACTGCCGCCGCTGCGGCCACCCCTACTCCTACGAGCGCGCCTTCGTCGGGCACCTCGGCCACTACTCGTGCCACAACTGCGGCGCCCGCCGTCCCGAGCCCGAGGTGGCGGCGACGGCGATCGAGCTGCGCGGCATGGAGGGTTCGAGCACGACCGTGCGCGTCCCCGGCGGTGAGATCCAGGTCGAGCTGCCGCTGCCGGGCCTGTACAACGTCTACAACGCCCTGGCCGCTATCGCCGCCGGCCTGAAGCTGGGTGTGGCCCCGGAGCGAATCGCCGCCGCCCTCGGCGAGATGCGGGCGGCCTTCGGCCGGGTCGAGACGATCGACGTCGGTGGCGTCCCGGTCTCGATCCTGCTGATCAAGAACCCCGCCGGCGCCAACGAGGTGCTGCGGACGCTGCGCCTCGAGGCCGGCGGCGAGGGCCTAGACCTCTGGATCGCCCTCAACGACCGGATTGCCGACGGGCGCGACGTCTCCTGGGTCTGGGACGCCGACTTCGAGCTGCTCGGCGGCGCCGTACGGCGGGTCGTCTGCGCCGGCACCCGGGCCCCGGAGATGGCGTTGCGGCTGAAGTACGCGGGCTGGCCCGAGGAGGCGATCGAGGTCGTGCCGGGCATCGCCGAGTCGCTCGACTCCGCAGTCGCCGGCGCGCAAGGGCGCCTCTTCGCCCTCCCCACCTACACCGCCCTGCTCGAGCTGCGCAAGCTGCTCGCCGACCGCGGGCTCGCCAAGGAGTTCTGGCAGTGACGGCGGCGATGGACGGTTCCCTGGCCGCCGTCGTCTGGCACGACGCCGAGAACGGCGGCTACGACGCCGACATGGCGCACTGGGAAGAGCTGGCCGAAACGACGGGCGGTCCGGTCCTCGACATCGGCTGCGGAACCGGACGGGTCTCCCTGCGCCTGGCGAGGCGGGGATACGAGGTGGTCGGCGTCGACGTCGATCCCGTGCTGGTGGAGGAGCTGCGGGCGCGCGCGGTCGGGCTCCCCGCGGCGGGGGCTGTCGGCGACGCGCGGCGGCTCGACCTGGGCCGTCAGTTCAACCTCGTCCTCGCTCCCATGCAACTGGTCCAGCTGCTTGCCGGCGAAACGGAGCGGCTCGCCTGCCTCGCCGCGATCGCGGCGCACCTCGGCCCGGGCGGGCTGGCGGCGCTGGCGATCGTCGAGGACCCCTTCGGCGATAACGATCTGGCGCCTTTCTCGGGGCATAGGCGGGAGGAGCGGTACACCGCGCCGCTGCCCGACACCCGCGAAGTCGGCGGGATCGTCTACTCGAGCCTGCCCCTCCCGACCCTGGTCGACGGCCACGGGATGGAGGTGCGGCGGCTGCGACAGACGGTCTCCGCCGACGGCGAGCTGACCGACGAAGAAAGCGCGATAAGGCTGCAACGGCTCTCGGCCACGCAGCTCGAACGGGAGGCTCGCGCGGCGGGCCTGGAACCGCGGCCGCGTCGCGCCGTCCCGCCCACCGACGACCACGTCGGCTCGACCGTCGTCCTCCTGCGCAAGGGTGTCGCCTGATGGAGCTGCGCGTCCTCAGCCTCTACCCGGAGCAGATGAACATCTACGCCGACCGCGGCAACATCGTCTTCCTGCGGCGGCGCTGCGAGTGGCGAGGGATCGGCTTCCAGCACTACGGGGCGGGGCCCGGCGAGCACGTCGACCCGGCCGGGCACGACCTCTTCTACGTCGGCGGCGGCCAGGACCGCGACCAGCGGATGGTCGCCGCCGACATGGTCGCCAGCAAGCGCCAGGACCTCGCTGCCGCGGTCGAGAGCGGCGCCGCGCTACTTGCCGTCTGCGGCGGCTTCCAGCTGCTCGGCCACAGCTACCGGGTCGGCGAGGAGAAGCTGCCGGGACTTGGCCTGGTCGACATCGAGACCGTCCGCGAGCCCGGCCCGCGCCTGATCGGCAACGTCGCGATCGAGGCCGACCTCGGCCCCGGGCCGCGGCTGATCGCCGGCTTCGAGAACCACGGCGGCCGCACCCATCTCGGTCCCGGCGTGCAGCCGCTCGGCAAGGTCGTCAAAGGCCACGGCAACAACGGCGCCGACGGCCTCGAGGGCGTCCGCCGCCACAACCTGATCGGCACCTACCTGCACGGGCCGCTGCTGCCCAAGAACGCCTGGCTCGCCGACCACCTGATTGCCCTCGCCCTCGAGCGCCGCTACGGGACCCGGCCGGAGCTGGAGCCGCTCGACGACGCCTTCGAGCGCGCCGCCCACGAGTCGGCCCGCGCCGCCGCGCTCGGCTAGCGCTCAGCGCCCGCTGGACCCGAAGCCGCCGGTGGCGCGGGCCGAATCGGTCAGGGCCTCGACCTCGAGCGGCGCCGCGAGCGCGATCGGCACCAGCACCAGCTGGGCGATCCGCTCGCCCGGCTCGACCCGGAACGTTTCCGCCGGATCGGTATTGAGCAG
>CAMPIP010000197.1 GCA_946886425.1 uncultured Actinomycetes bacterium | reverse complement strand
CAGATGAACGCCCCCGGCCCTCCCGACCGCAAAGCGGCCAACTGGCGCGGCTGGGGCATCGGCGTCCTCGTCGCCCTGGTCCTGATCGTCGCCCTGCAGAACTCGCAGGAGGTCAGCGTCGACGTCCTCTTCCTCAAC
Organism: uncultured Actinomycetes bacterium; assembly: GCA_946886425.1. The sequence goes on along the minus strand of CAMPIP010000197.1, from coordinate 4,360 downwards.
GTCAACGCCCCGCTGATCGTGATCCTCCTCGTCGCTGTCGCCGTCGGCGCCCTGATCGGCTACCTGGCGCCGGTGGTGCGGCGCCACCGGCGCGACGAGCGCCGCGCGAACAGCGCAAAGTAGGGGGCTCCTCTCCGGCCGGCGGGGGAGGTTTGCCCGAGCGCGGCGCCTTAGCGCCCCTATGGGGGCCGAAAGTGACCGCGTTCGCTCGGGCGCGGCATGGGAGCTGCAGCGCCGGCAGTACGGGGTCGTCACCCACGCGCAGCTGCTCGGGCTTGGGTTCAGCCCAACGGCGATCCGGCACCGCCTGGGGAACGGGCGGCTGCACCGGTTGCACCGCGGCGTCTACGCGGTCGGGCGGCCGGAGGTCGGGCGGCGGGGGCTCTGGCTCGCCGCGGTTCTCGCCTGCGGGCCGCAGGCGCTGCTCAGCCACGGGAGCGCGGCGGCGCTCTGGGGAATCCAGAAGCCGGGCGCGGGACCGATCGAGGTCGTCGTGCCCCCCCGCGGCCGGCGGCGGCAACCGCGCGTCCGGGTGCGGCGGCGGGTCGATCCGGCAGCGACAGAACCGGCGCGGTGGTCGCCTTCGTACGCGTGCGCCGGCGCGGCGGCGCCGACCGTCCTGCGGGTGGACGAGTCCCGCACCCGGAAGCTCCGCGGGACCCCTCGCACCGATACCCGGCGCTGGTCCTATCGCTGGGCGGCGGAGGGTATTCCCGTAACGGGCCCGATCGCGACCCTGACCGACCTCGCGGCCTCGGCGCCGACGGCGGCGGTCGAAGCGGCGGTCAACGAGGCAGACCACTGGAACCTGGTCGATCCCGAGTCCCTGCGGGTCGGCCTCGATTTCCTGCCCCGGCGGCCGGGTGCGAAGCGGTTGCGGACCCTCCTCGACAGAGCCACCCACGTCCTCACCTCCACCCAGCTGGAGCGCGGTCTCCTCCCGATCGTCGAGGAGGTGGGTCTGCCACTTCCGGAAGCGCAGCGACAGCTGGGGGCTCATCGGGTCGACTTCCTCTGGCCGCGCCTGGGGCTCGTCGTCGAGACGGACAGCCTGAAATACCACCGGACCGCCTTCAAGCAGGACGCCGACAAGCGCCGCGACAACGCGAACATGCGGCGGGGGCTGACGACCCTCCGCTTCACCCACGGCCAAATCAGCTTCGAGCAGGAGTACGTGCGGGCCGAGTTGACGGCCACGGCGGCGGTGCTCGTCGGTCAGCGCGGTCAAAAAGCGCCCCTGGAGGAGCCTTAAGTGACCGCGTTCGGCGGAGGGGCGCGCTCAGACGCCCTGGCCGTGGCGGCCCTCGCCGGCGGCGAACTTCGCGGCGCCTTCCATGGCGGTCGCGAGGGTCTCGCGGCCGAGGCGACGCTCTAGGTCGAGGCCCTGTTCGAGGGGGAGGCCGAAGCCCTCGATCGCGGCGCGGCGATCGGCGAGCATCGCCTCCTGGGGGAAGGAGGCGAGGCGCTCGGCGAGCTCGAGGGCGCGGTCGAGGTGGGCCCCGGGCTCGGTCATCTCGTTGACGAGGCCGATCCGGAGGGCCTCGTCGGCCTCGACCGGGCGACCGGTGAGGATCAGCTCCAGGGCGCGGCCCATCCCGATCGTGCGGGGCAGGCGCTGGGTGCCGCCGTCGACGAGGGGCACGCCCCAGCGGCGCTCGAAGCAACCGAAGGTCGACTGCGGCGTGGCGATGCGGAGGTCGCACCAGAGGGCCAGCTCGATGCCGCCGGCGACGCACCAGCCGTCGACGGCGGCGATCGTCGGCTTGCTCGGGGTGAGGCGGGTGAAGCCCATCGGGCCGGACGGGTCATCGACGTCGAGGCCGGCGGATTTGAGGTCGAAGCCGGCGCAGAAGGCCTTCCCCCCGGCGCCGGTGAGGACGAGGACGCGGGCGTCGCCGTCGGCCTCGAAGCTCCGCAGCCCCTCGCGCAGCTGCGCGGCGGTGGCCATGTCGACCGCATTGCGATGGGCGGGGCGGTCGATCGTCAGTACGGCCGCGGCCTTAATTCGCTCGTAGCGGACCTCCTCGCTCACCGGGCCATCCTTCCATAGCGACGAACCGCCTTACCGGTTCAATCTCGTGCACGAAAAATCACTGATTAACATGCCGGCCTCAAGATGGTGGAGAACCTGTACCAATCGAGGCTGCCGGGACGCTCGGCCGGAACGCTGGGGCGGCTCGCCGGGCTGGGGCCCGGGGAAGCGGACCGGGGCGAAAAGGCGCTCTGGCTGTCCGGCGGTGGCTACCGGGCGGCGCTCTTCCACCTCGGGGCGCTGACGCGGCTCAACGAGCTCGGGCTGCTGGGGCAGATCGACACCGTCGGCGCCGTTGCCGGCGGCAGCATCATGGCGGCACTGGTGGCCACCCGGGTCAGCTGGCCGCTGCGGGGGGCCTACCGCGACTGGCCCGAGCAGGTGGCGGAGCCGATGCGGGCGATCGCGCGGCGCAACGCCCGCGCTCGCGCCTTTCTGCGCAAGCCGCTGGCGTCGCCCGGCGCCGACGCGGCGCTCGAGGAGCGCTACGCGCGCGAGCTGCTCGATTCGCTCGGCGGCGAGCCGGAGCGGGGGCCGCGCTTCGTCTTCGGCGCCGCCGGCCTGACCCTGGCCGGGCTGGTCCACGCGCAGGCCAACCGGGTCGAGTGGGACCTTGCCGCGGCCCAAGCGCCGGGCTACGCGCCGGAGCTGGTCAGCGACGTGATCGCCGCGGTCCGCACCGACCTCGACGCCTTCGGCGTCGCCGAGCAGGCGGTGCTGGAGAACCACGGCTACCTGCTCGCCGATGCGGCGGCGCGGCGGCGCGGGCTGACGAGGCGGCGGGGGATCGAGACCGCCCCGCCGCAGCCGCCCCATCCGCGCTGGATGGACGAAGCGCGGGTGCGGGACGCGCTGGCGACGAGCTCGCGGCGCAAGCCGCTCGGGCGGCTGCGGGCGCGGCGGCCCGAGCGCGGCGCCCGCCGTCCCGAACCGGGCTCGGCCGAGCTGGTGGCGCTGCTGGAGCGCTACCGGCCGCTGCTCCAGTACGACTCGCTGGAGAGCTTCCGGGCCGACTCGGTCGAGACGATCTGCCAGCTCGCCGCGCCGGGGCGGTGCAACACCCTGCACCGCGCCGACGGCACCCTGATCGCCGCCGCCAGGCCGAGCGGCGACGTGCCCCGGCTCGACCTCGACTTCCTCCGCGCCCCCACCTATCCGCACGGGGCGGCCGCCCACAGCGACGACTACCTCGACGAGTGCGGTGGCTCCCACGCCGCCGACGCGCTGGCGATGCGCCGACGCGAGGGCTGCGCCGACGTCGTCTACGGCCGCGGCCGCCAGGACGAGCAGGGGCAGCTGTGGCTGCAGTACTTCTTCTTCCACTACTACGACGACAAGGGGATGCTGGGCGTCGCCCAGCACGAGGGCGACTGGGAGATGGTGCAGCTGCGGCTGGGGCGGAGCGGCATCCCCGAGGAGGCGACGTTGGCACAGCACGCCGGCGCCGAACGGCTGGGCTGGGACGAGCTGGAGCTGGTCCGCATCGGCGGCGACGACGTGCCGGTGCTCTACCCGGCGCGCGGCTCGCACGCGCCGCGACCGCGGCCCGGCAGCTTCGCGGCGCCCGACGTGCCGGACCACAACGACGGCATCGGCGCCCGGCTGAGGCCGCGGCTGGTGCCGATCGCCGACGACGGGCCGAGCTGGCTGCTCTGGCCCGGCCGCTGGGGCTCGACCCGGCGCCGCGAGGCCTTCGAGGTCGACAGCCCGCGCGGGCCGCGGGGGCTGTCGCAGTGGTGGGACCCGGCCGAGCTGCATCGCGAGGCGCGGCCGTGGGAGGTGGCGGCGGGCGGCGGCGAGGGCGGTGGGCTGACGCCGCCGGCGCGGCTGCGGGTCGAGGCGCGGCGCGAGGGCGAGCTGGCCCTCGTCTCCTACCGTTTCTCGCCGGCGCGGGCCGGGGAGGAGGACGAGGCGGCGCGGATCGTCGCGGCGCCGCTGGCGAGCGGCGACGCCGAGCCCTGCGCGGCCAGCTCGCTCCCGGTCGAAGGGCTGGAGGGATCCTTCGCCGTGCAGCTGCCGAGCGACCAGGAGTGGATGGGCGTGCGGGTCAGTGCGGCCTCGGTGCGGGGCGTCCCGGGCGAGACGATCGCGGCCCGCCTGAACGAAGGGGAGCGGGCGGGCTAGTCGCGGCGAATGCTCTCGGGGTTCAGCCGCGACGCCCGGCTCCCGGAACGCGCCCCGGTCGCCCGGCCGGGGAGGGCAGGTCTCCCTCGGCAGGCGTGAAGTTAGGCGGCGTGCCGGACGCCGCGGGGGCGCGGGCGCGGGCACGAAAAAGCGGCCGGTGACGACGCTCGTCTGCCTGCCTCGCGCGTAGCCTTCCCGCTTAGA
>CAMPIP010000196.1 GCA_946886425.1 uncultured Actinomycetes bacterium | reverse complement strand
TGTCGGTGCGGTTCTGGATCCGCGAGACCTCGGTGCGCATCTGGACGCGCAGCTTGGCGTCGAGGTTCGAGAGCGGCTCGTCCATCAAGTAGGCGGACGGGTCGCGGACGATCGCCCGCCCCATCGCGACCCGCTGGCGCTGGCCGCCGGAGAGGTTGGCGGGGCGGCGGTCGAGGTGCTGGGTGAGGTCGAGCGTCGCCGCCGCCTCCTCGACCTTCTTGTCGATCTCGGCCTTGTCGACCCCGGCCAGCTTCAGCGCGAAGCCCATGTTCTCGCGCACGGTCATGTGCGGGTAGAGCGCGTAGTTCTGGAAGACCATGGCGATGTCGCGATCCTTCGGGGCCCGCTCGTTGACGAGCTCGCCGTCGATCTTCAGCTCGCCGCTGGAGATGTCCTCGAGCCCGGCGATCATCCGCAGCGCCGTCGACTTACCGCAGCCGGAGGGTCCGACGAGGATCATGAACTCGCCGTCGCCGATCTCGAGGTCCATCTCCTTGACGGCCTCGAAGCCGTCGCCGAAGACCTTGGTCACTCCGTCGAGGACTATCTCTGCCATTGCGTTGCTCCTTATCCCTTGACGGCGCCGGAGGTGAGGCCGGCGACGATTCGGCGCTGGAAGAAGAGGACGAAGACGATGATCGGCACCGTCACCACCACCGCGGCGGCGGCGATCGAGCCGGTCGGTTGGGTGAACGAGGACTCGCCGGTGAAGAAGGCGAGCGCGGCGGGAACGGTGCGGGAGGCGTCGGAGGAGGTCAGCGAGATCGCGAAGAGGAAGTCGTTCCAGGCGAAGATGAAGACCAGGATCGCCGCCGTGAAGACCCCCGGCGCGGCGAGCGGCACGATCACCTTCGTGAAGGCCTGGAACGGCGTCGCCCCGTCGACCTCGGCCGCCTGCTCGAGCTCCCAGGGGATCTCGCGGAAGAAGGCGACGAGGACGTAGATCGCCAGCGGCAGCGAGAAGGTCAGGTAGGGGATGATCAGGCCCGGCCAGGTGTCGTAGAGGCCGAGCGAGCGCCACATGTCGAAGAGCGGCCCGACCGTGGAGATCGGCGGGAACATCGCGATCGCCAGGGCGCCCGCCAGGATCAGCCGCTTGCCGGGGAACTCGAGCCGGGCGATCGCGTAGGCGGTGAAGGAGGCGAGCACGATCGAGATCACGGTGGTGATCAGGGCGATCCCGATCGAGTTGATCAGCGGCTTGATGAAGGGGCTCCCGTCGATCCCGCCTTCGAACAGGCTCTTGTAGTTGTCGAGCGAGAATTCGGTGGGGATGAAGTGCTGGTCGGTGATCGCCGCCGGCGGCTTCAGCGACAGCGAGATCAGCCAGAGGACCGGCAGCAGCGCGAAGACCAGCACCAGGACGATGCCGATTGACCAGAGTGCGTAGTCGCGGGTTCCTCGCTCCATCTCAGCCTCCCGGTCGCCCTTCCTCCAGCCGCGCCCCCAGCCCCTTCACGAACAGGAACGCGATCAGGAACACGCAGATGAAGATCAGCACCGAGACCGCCGAGCCGAGCCCGAGATTGAGCCGCGAGATCAGCTGGTTGAAGCCGAGGATCGAGACCGATTCGGTGTCCTGGGCACCGCGGGTCATGATGAAGATCGTGTCGAAGACCCGGAAGGCGTCGAGCGAGCGGAACAGCAGCGCGACCAGGATCGCCGGCTTCATCAGCGGCAGGGTGATCCGGGTGAAGCGCTGCCAGGCGCTCGCCCCGTCGACCTTGGCCGCCTCGTAGAGCTGGCTGTCGATCGTCACCAGCCCGGCCAGCAGCAGCAGCGCCATGAACGGCGTGGTCTTCCAGACCTCCGCCATGATGATCACCGCGAAGGAGCTGAAGCGGCCGCCGAACCAGTCCATGTCTTCGGCGATGAAGGGGAGGCTGTTGACGAAGCCCGTGTCGGGCGCGAAGGCGAACTGCCAGGCGAAGGCGGCGACGACGGTGATGATCCCGTAGGGGATCAGGACGCTGGTGCGGATGACGCCGCGGCCGAAGATCGCCCGGTGCATGACCAGGGCGATGATCATCCCCAGCACCAGCTCGATCGCCACCGTGGTGACGAGGATGAAGACGGTGTTGAAGAAGTCCGTCCACCAGAGGTCGGAGCTGAGAACGGCGCTGTAGTTGTCGAGGCCGACGAAGCCGCCCTCGTCGGGGAAGCGGAGGTCGACCTGCTGCACCGAGAGCACGATCGCGTAGCCGATCGGGTAGGCGGTGACGGCCAGCATCGCCAACACCGCCGGTGCGCAGAGCAGCCAGGCGAGCTTCCGTTCGGAGCGGGTCCGCTCGGTCACAGCAGGCCCTCCCGCTTGACCGCGTCCTCGAGGTTGGAGCGCAGTTCGTCGTAGATGGATTCGGTGTCTTCGGGGCCGATCTTGTCCGGCGGGTGCAGCGAGCGCTGGATCGCCAGCGAGACGTCCTGGTAGGCCGGCGTGGTCGGCCGCGGCCCGGCGTCCTCGATCGATTCCTTGACCAGCTCGGCGAAGCCGGGATAGGCCTCGGTGACGGTCTTGTTCGAGTAGAGGTCGGAGCGGGACGGGGGCAGCCCGTCGAGTTCGACCGCGGTCAACTGGCTCTTCGCGTTGGCGAGGCAGGCCGCCGCCTCGAACGCGACGTCCTTGTTGCCCGAGAAGGAGCTGACCGCGAGGTTGAAGCCGCCCAGCGGCGGTTTGCTCGGCGTCCCGGGCACGACCTCAGGGAAGCGGGCGAAGCCCATGTTCTTGGCGATGTCCGGAGCTTCTTCTTTGGCGCTCGCGTAGGCGAACGTGTAGTTGGTCATGAAGGCCGATTCGCCGGCCTCGAAGCCGAGCCGGGCGCTGTCCTCGTCGGAGGTCGAGAGGTTGGGCGGCGCCGCCGGGGAGTTGGCGAGGCGGCCCATCACCGCCAGCGCTTTTTCGGTCGGCCCCTGTTCGAGGTCGACGCTTTCCGGGCCGGAGAGGACTTCGGTGCCGGCGCTCTCGATCAGGGCGTTGGCCCAGACCGTGAAGCCCTCGTAGCGGTTGGCCTGGACCTGGATCGTGCCGGAGTCGCCGCGGCCGAGCTCTTCCGCTTGGTCGATCATCTCGTCCCAGGTCTTGGGCGGCTTCGGGACCAGGTCTTTGCGGTACCAGAGCAGCTGCGTGTTGGTGTTGAACGGCGCCGCGTAGAGCTGGTCCTCGAAGGACGCGGTCTCGAGCACGCCCGGGAAGACCTCTTCGGTGACCTGCTTTTTCAGCGGGCCCTTCCAGGGTTCGACCCAACCGGCGTTGGCGAACTCGCCGGTCCAGATCACGTCCATCCCGATCACGTCGATCGAGGAGTCCTCCGCGCCGAGCCGCCGGACCAGCTGTTCGCGCTGCTGGCTGGCGTCGGTGGGGAGGAATTCCGGCGTGATCTCGTACTTCCCGCCCGATTCCTCCGTGCAGCGTTCCGAGACTTTCTCGATCGTGCCACCGGGCTGGATCGCCACGAAGAAAGTCAGCTGCCGCGGTCCGGCTTCGCTGGAGCTGCCGCAGGCGGTGAGCCCCGCAGCCGCCACCGCCGACGCGGCGAGGCAGGCAAGCGCCTTGATCGCGGGACGGGTTGTCACGGTCTCCTCTCCATGGCCACACCCCCGGCCCGGAGGTTGCGAAGGTGCGACTTACCGGTGCCCGTCCGGCCGCCCGCGTAAACCACCTTCAAGCTTGCCGAGCGTCCGCCAGCAGCGCCCCGAGCGCCCGTTCGAGGCCGGCGACGGCGGAGTCGAGCCTGCTCTGCGCGGTCGCGATCGCGGCGCTGCTGTCAGGCGCCGTGACGCTCGGCCTGCGCGGGGAGCGAGCGCCAGGCGGACTCGCAATCCGCGAGCGGGACGGTGAGGCTGTGGTCGCCGGCGGCGATCTCGATCTCCTCGCCGCCGACCTCGCCGAGCAGAACCGCGCCGAGGCTCTCTAGCTCCGCCCGCTTGCCGCTGAGGAGGAAGCCGCCGCTGCCCTCGCCGAACAGGGCCTCCTCGGGGGAGCAGCCGCGCTCGCGGAGGTGCTGCAGGTCGACGCGGCAGCCGATCCCGCCCCCGATTGCCGACTCGGCCAGGGCGACCGCGAGGCCGCCGTCGCTGACGTCGTGAGCGGAGGCGAGCCGCCCGGCGCGCACCGCGTCGCGCACGGTGGCGCAGGCGGCGGCCACGGCGGCGACATCGGGCTCGGGCAGGCCGGCGTCGAGCTCGCCACGCTGCTTGGTCAGCTCGGAGCCGTGCGGGGTGGGGGAGAAGGGGCCGAGCAGGGCGATCGCGTCGCCCTCGCGGGCGAAGGCGCTGCTGGCGACACGCTCCGGATCGGGCAGCTCGCCGACCATGCCGACCACCGGGGTTGGGTAGATCGGGCCTTCCGGTCCCTCGTTGTAGAGCGAGACGTTGCCGCCGACGACGGGGACGCCGAGCGCCTCGCAGGCCTCGGCGAGGCCGCTGACGGCGCGGTCGAGCTGCCAGGCCGGGGCCGGCTTCTCCGGGTTGCCGAAGTTGAGGCAGTTGGTCAGGCCGAGCGGCTCGGCC
>CAMPIP010000195.1 GCA_946886425.1 uncultured Actinomycetes bacterium | reverse complement strand
CCCCCTCGGCGCGGCCGGCGACGCCCGCCAGCGCCCCGGCGCCGTCGCCGAGCGCGGGTGCCAACAGGACCGTCAGCTCGTAGGCGGCGGCGAGCTTGGCGGTGGCGTGGCGGAAGCTCTCGGAGTCGAGCAGGATCGAGGGTTCCTCGGCGGGACGCCCGGCGGCCACGCAGACCAGCGCCTCCCCCGCCCCCCGCGCCTCGGGGCCGGCCAGGACCAGCGGCTGCAGGATCTGCGGCGCCGTCGCTTCCCAGCGCAGGTACTCATGGAGGCCGGGTAGCGGGGCCAGGCCCAGCTCGGCGGCCACCCGCGGCGCGGCGAGGTCGCACTCGAGCAGGGCGGTGCGCAGGCCGGAGGCGCTGGCGGCCCCGGCGAGGGCGACTGCCCCGGCGGCGGCGAGCCCGCCGCTGCCGGTGACGACGACAAGGCGGCGGCCGTCGAGCTGCTGGCGGACGCCGCGCATCGCCTCGAAGTCCTGGCGGCGCAGCGACCAGACGCGCGACTCGCCCTGGCCGGGAGCGGCGATCTCGGCGAGGACCGGGAGCTTGCCGCGCCCCGGCATCACATCCGCTCGGGCGCCGAGATCCCCAGCAGCCCCAGCGCCTTGGCGATCGTCCGCTTCGTGCAGAGGCAGAGCGCCAGCCGCGCCGCTTCGGTCCCCTCGCCCTCGGCGCCGACCACCTGGCAGTCGCGGTAGAAGGCGTGGAAGTCGGCCGCGACCGCGGTCAAGTAGGCGCAGATCCGGTGCGGCGCCCGCCGCGCCGCCGACTCCAGGACCTCGTCGGGGAACTCCAGCAAGCGCTTGATCAAGGCCTTCTCACTGAGCACCAGCGGCGCGCCCGCCTCGCCCGGCTCGAAGCTCGCCGCGGCCTCTCCCGCCTCGCCGGCCTTGCGGAGGATGCTGGCGATCCGGGCGTGCGCGTACTGCACGTAGTAGACGGGGTTCTCGCTCGACTGGCTGCGGGCCAGGTCGAGGTCGAGGTCGACGGTGGTCTCGTGGCTGCGCCAGAGCATGAACCAGCGGGCCGCGTCGACGCCGATGTCGTCGACGAGTTCGTCGAGGGAGATGAAGTCGCCGCTGCGCTTTGACATCTGCGCCCGCTCGTCGCCTTCGACGATGTGGACCAGGTTCATGATCAGCGCCTCGAAGGCGCCGGCGTCGGCGCCGAGCGCCTCGATCGCGGCCCGGACCCGGGCCACGTAGCCGTGGTGGTCGGCCCCGAGCACGTCGATCAGCCGGTCGAAGCCGCGCTGCAGCTTGTCCCAGTGGTAGGCGACGTCGGCGGCCAGGTAGGTGGGTTCGCCGGTGGCCTTGATCAGGACCCGGTCCTTGTCGTCGCCGAAGTCGGTGGTCCGCAGCCAGAGCGCCTCGTCGCTGCGGTAGCTATGGCCGCGGCGCTCCAGCTCCGCCAGCGCCGACTCGACCTCGCCGCGCTCGTAGAGCGCCTTCTCGGAGACCCAGTTGTCGTAGACGACGCCGAACCGCTCGAGGGTGCCGCGGACCTGGTCGAGGACCAGCTCGATCCCGCGTCCCCCGACCGCCTCGCGGTCGCCGGGGTCGATTCCCTCGGCGGCGATCCGCTCCGCCAGGTCGGCGATGTAGTCGCCTTCGTAGCCGTCCTCGGGCGGCTTGCCGCCGGTCATCTTGGCGACGATCGAGTCGGCGAAGCGGCCGATCTGGCCGCCGGCGTCGTTGACGTAGTACTCGCGCTCGACGGCGTGGCCGGCGGCGCCGAGCAGGCGCGCCACCGCGTCGCCGTAGGCTGCGTGGCGACCGCCGCCGACGTGCAGCGGCCCGGTCGGGTTGGCGGAGACGAACTCGACGAGCACGCGCTCGGGGGCCGCGACCGGCTCCGGCCCGAGCTCGTCTGCGGCAGCGGCCAGCCGGGCGACGGCGCGCCGGTACCAGCGATCGGAGAGGAAGAGGTTGACGAAGCCGGGGCCGGCGACCTCGACGCGGTCGAGATCGCCCGAAGTCCCCAGATTCCGCTCCAGCTCCTCCTGCAGACGAGTTGCGACGGCGCGCGGGTTGTCCCCCAGCGGCCCCGCCAGCAGCATCGCCGCGTTGGAGCTGTAGTCGCCCAGCTCGACCTGCGGCGGCCGGCTCAACGTCGGCGCCGGCTCGGTCCGCTCGCCGTCGCGCAGGGCACGGGCAGCGCCGTCGACGGCGGCCCGCAGCTCGGCGACTGAGTCGGTGGCGCTCACCGGCCAATCGTATGGACCGCGGCTGGAGCGGGGTAGGCTGCTCGCTTGCGCGCCGCCGTCATCAGCGATGTCCACGCCAACCTCCCAGCCCTGGAAGCCGTCCTCGAAGCAGCCGAGGCGGCTGCCGTCGAGGAGATCTGGTGCCTCGGCGACGTGGTCGGCTACGGCGCCCAGCCCGATGCCTGCGCCAGCCTCGTCAAGGAGCGCTGCAGCGTCTGCCTGGTCGGCAACCACGATCTCGCGGTGCTGGGCGCCCTCGACGTCCGCACCTTCTCCGAGTACGCCGCGGAGGCGGTCCACTGGACCCAGATGGAGGCGGCCGAGCCGACGCTCGAGTTCCTGCGCGGCCTCGAGCCGAGCGGCGAGCGCGACGGCGTCGGCCTCTTCCACGCCTCGCCCCGCGACCCGGTCTGGGAATACGTCCTCTCCCTCGACCAGGCCGAAGACGCCCTCGACGCGCAGCCGCAACGGATCGGCCTGATCGGCCACTCCCACGTCTCGCTCTTCTTCGTCCGCCAGGAGGACTCGCGGCGGGACCAGGCCCAGGGCGCCCAGGCAGGCGACGGCGCCATGCTCGGCCTCGAGCGCGGCACCTGGCTGCTCAACCCCGGCAGCGTCGGCCAGCCGCGCGACGGCGACCCGCGGGCGGCCTGGCTGGAGCTCGACACCGAGGGCTGGACCGCCCGCTACCACCGCGTCCCCTACGACGTTGCCGGCGCCGCCGAGGCGATCCTCGCCGCCGGCCTGCCGAGCGGCCTCGCGGAACGCCTGGGAGCCGGCCGCTGATGCCCAATTGCAGGCAAAATCCACCCACCCGAGGGTTGTCTAGACTCGCCCCATGGGCCGCCTGACCGCACCCCTCCTGGCCTTCTCGGTCGCCGCGCTGCTTGCCGCGGCGCTTTCCGCCTGCGGCGGCAGCGACGCCGAGCTGCTGCCGGGACGGACGGCCAGCGAGATCGAGTCGAACCTCGACGAGGTCGCCCGGCTCGCCGGCGAAGGCGAATGCGTCGGCGCCGCCGACGCCGCCCAGCAGGTCAGCGCCGACATCGACTCCCTCGGCGGAGTCGACGCCAAGCTGAAGCAGGCGCTCCGCGAAGGCGCCTCCCGGCTCAACGAAGTCGTCGCCAACTGCGAAGAAGAGGAACCGGAAGAAGTCGAAGCCTTCGAACCGGAAGAAGAAGAACTGGAACCCGCCGAAGAAGCCGAGAAGCCGAAGAAGGAAAAGCCCAAGAAGGCCGAAAAGCCCGAAAAGGGAGAGTCCGAAACCGAACAGCCCGAAGAAGAAACCAACCCGGAGCTGCCGCCGCAGTCAAACGGCAAAGGCAAAGGGCTGGAAAACGGCCAGGGGCCGCCGGAAAGCTCCGGCGGGCCCTCCGGCGGCGTCGGCCCGAGCACCGCCGTGGAAGGCGAATGATGGAGGCCGGAACCCTCTCGGGCCGCTATGAGACCGGCGAGCGCCTCGGCTCGGGCGGGATGTCGAACGTCTACAAGGCGACCGACCGCATCCTCGAGCGCACGGTGGCGGTGAAGATCCTCGCCGAGCACCTCTCCGACGACGAGCGCTTCGTCGCCCGCTTCCGCCGCGAGGCGCTGGCGGTCGCGAAGCTGATCCACCCCAATATCGTCCAGGTCTACGACACCGGCGTCGACGAGGGCCGCCACTACATCGTCATGGAGTACGTGGCCGGCCGCTCCGGCGCCCAGATCCTCCAGCGCCACGGCCCGGTCAAACCGGCGACGGCGGCCGACATCGGCATCCAGGCCTGCGCCGGCCTCGACTACGCGCACCGGCGCGGGATCATCCACCGCGATGTCAAGCCCGGCAACCTGATGGTCACCGGCGGCCCGGTCGGCGGCGGCGAGATGACCGTGAAGCTGACCGACTTCGGGATCGCCCGGGCGATCGAGCAGACCCGAATCACCCAGGTCGGCTCGGTGGTCGGCACCGCCGCCTACCTCTCGCCCGAGCAGGTGCGCGGCGAGGAGGCGACCCCGGCCACCGACGTCTACGCGCTCGGCGTCGTCCTCTACCAGTTCCTCACCGGCCGGCTCCCCTACGAGGGGTCCTCGCTGGCAGAGCTGGCGGTCCGCCAGCAGAACGAGAAGCCGCTGCCGCCAAGCACCTACGACAGCGAGGTGCCGGAGCCGCTCGGCGCCGCGGTGCTGCGGGCGCTGGAAGGCGACACCAACCGCCGCTACGCCAGCGCCGAGGAGCTGGCGACGGGGCTGCGGCTCGGGCTCGAAGGCGAGGACGTGACGCTGCCCGACGAGGGCACCTCGGCTACCCGGGTGCTGGGCGAGGAGACGGCGGCGACCCGCCACCTCGACCGCACCGCCCAGACCGAGTTCCGGCCCGC
>CAMPIP010000194.1 GCA_946886425.1 uncultured Actinomycetes bacterium | reverse complement strand
ACTCGGGCGCCACCTGCGTCGCCTACGAGACGGTCGAGGACACGGAGGGGAGGCTGCCGCTGCTGGCGCCGATGAGCGAGATCGCCGGCAAGATCGCGACCCAGGCCGGCGCCTTCATGCTCGAGAAGCCGCTCGGCGGACGGGGGATCCTGCTCGGCGGCGTGCCCGGCGTCGCCGCCGCCAACGTGCTGGTGATCGGCGGCGGCGTGGTCGGGATGAACGCCGCCTTCATCGCGATCGGGATGGAGGCCGACGTCTTCGTCTTCGACAAATCGATCGACCGCCTGCGCGAGCTCGACGTCGTATTCGGCGGTCGCTGCTCGACGGTCTACTCGACGACCCTGGCCCTGGAAGAGATGCTGCCGAGCGCCGACCTGGTGATCGGCGCCGTCCTAGTTCACGGCGCCCGTGCCCCTTATGTAGTGCGGCGCGAGCAGCTGGGGCTGATGAAGCCGGGCGCGGTCCTGGTCGACGTGGCGATCGACCAGGGCGGTTGCTTCGAGACCTCGCGGCCGACCACCCACCGGGACCCGACCTTCGAGGTCGACGGGATCATCCATTACTGCGTTGCCAACATGCCCGGCGCGGTCCCGATCACGGCGACCAACGCGCTCACCAACGCGACCCTGCCGTATGCGCTCGCGTTAGCCGACCACGGCGTCGGCGGGGCGATCGAGCGCGACCCGGGGCTGCGGCCCGGAGTCAACGTCGCCGCCGGCGAGGTCACCTACGCGCCGGTGGCGGGGGCCGTGGGGGCGACCTACGTTCCGGTCGAGGAGGCCCTGGGTATGGAGAAAGTCCTCAAACCAAGTGTCACGGGAGGGAGCTGATGAGCACCTACGCGGTAGTCAACCCAGCCACCGGCGAGACGGTCAAGGAGTACCCGGAGATCGGCGACGAGGAGCTGCGCGCGGCGATCGGCCGTGCCGACGACGCGGCCCGGGGCTGGGGCGCCTCGACCTCGGTAGCTGACCGCGCAGCCTTGGTGCGCCGCGTCGGCGAGCTGCACTCCGAGCGCCGCCGGGAGCTCGCCGAGATCATCGTCCGCGAGATGGGCAAGCCGATCGAGCAGGCCCTGATGGAGGCTGACTTCGCGGCCGAAATCTACGGTTTCTACGCCGACAACGCCGAGGGTCTGATGGCAGACGAGCCGATCGAGCTGCTCGGCGGCGAGGGCACCGCGGTGGTCCGTCGCAGCCCCTTCGGCGCCCTGCTCGGGATCATGCCCTGGAACTTCCCGTACTACCAGGTGGCCCGCTTCGCCGGGCCGAACCTGGTGATCGGCAACACGATCCTGCTCAAGCACGCGCCGCAGTGCCCCGAATCGGCGGAGGCGATGCAGCGGATCTTCGACGACGCCGGCGCTCCCGAGGGCGTCTACCAGAACATCTACGCGACCAACGAGCAGATCGAGTGGGTGATCGCCGACCCGCGGATTCACGGCGTCTCGGTGACGGGCTCTGAGCGGGCCGGCGCCGCCGTCGCCGAGGTCGCCGGCCGCAACCTCAAGAAGGTCGTGCTCGAGATGGGCGGCTCGGACCCCTTCATCCTGCTCGGCACCGACGACCTCGATGGGGCCGCCGAGGCGGCGGCCGAAGCGCGCCTCGACAACACCGGCCAGTCCTGCAACGCGGCGAAGCGCTTCATCGTCGTTGACGAGCTCTACGACGACTTCCTCGCCAAGTTCCGCGAGAAGGTCGAGTCGGCGAAGCCGGGGGATCCGGCCGCCGAGGACACCGAGATCGGCCCGCTCTCCTCGGCGACGGCCGCCGATCGGCTCGAGGACCAGGTCAAGCGGGCGGTCGAGAACGGCGCCGAGGTGCTGGTCGGCGGCAAGCGCGACGGCAACTTCTTCGAACCGACGATCCTCACCGGGATCGAGCCCGGCGACGAGGCCTCCCAGGAAGAGTTCTTCGGGCCGGTCGCGCAGGTCTACCGGGTCGGCTCCGAGGAGGAGGCGGTGGCGGTGGCCAACCAGACCCCGTTCGGCCTCGGCTCCTACCTGATGACCGCCGACAAGGAGCAGGCGGAGCGCGTCGCCGACCGGATCGAAGCCGGGATGGTCTACGTGAACCTGGTCGGCGCCGACAGCCCGGAGCTGCCGTTCGGGGGCTTCAAGCGCTCCGGTTTCGGACGCGAGCTGGGCCGGTACGGAGCCGACGAGTTCGTCAACAAGAAGCTGATTCGCAGCGCCTGACGTACGATTACCCGAACGTGACTAGTCGAGCCAGGGGGGTCGCGGCGACGCTTGCGCTCTGCGCGGTGTTCGTGACGAGCATCGCCGCCGCCGCGCCAGATGAAGAAGATCCGCGCTGCCACGGTCGCCAGGCGAAGATCGTCGGCACCGATGGCGACGACGTCATCCACGGCACCCCCAGTCGCGACGTGATCTGGGGCGGGGAGGGCGACGACCAGATCTACGGCAGCCTCGGCAACGACCTGATCTGCGGTGGCCCCGGCTCCGACCTGATCCACGGCGGCCGCGGCAACGACGAAGTCGACGGCGGCGCCGGCGACGAGGATCGAGTGGTCGGCGACCTCGGCGACGACAAGGTGATGGGCGGCTCCGGCCATCGCGACGAGGCGGCCGGCGCGCTCGGCATCGACATCGTCAACGGCGGCCCCGGCAACGAAGATTTGGTTCACGGCGACTACGGATGGGACCGGATGTCCGGTGGGGCCGGCGGCGACGACATCGCCTCCTTCGCGACCAAGGTCGCGGGCGGCAAGGGGGACGGCGTCTGGGTCTCGCTGGCCAGGCACCGCGCCCTCGGCGACGGCCACGACAAGCTGTTCGGCTTCGAGGACGTCGAAGGCTCGGCCTTCCGCGACACCCTGATCGGCAACCGCCAGGCCAACGTGATCGACGGCGGCCTCGGCGACGACAAGCTTGTCGGCGGCGGCGGTCCCGACACCCTCGTCGGCGGTCAGGGGAGCGACGGCTGCACCGGCGCCCCGAAGGGCGGCACCCAGTCTTGCGGCAAGGAACGGGCGCCGAAAGCCTCCGCTTACGTGCAGCTGAACCCGGCCGACGGCGGCGCCGGCCTGCAGATCGTCGGCGGCAGCGGCCGCGACGACTTCGTGGTCGCCTACGACGAAGCCGCCGGAGCCTTCTCGGTCTCAGCGGCGAAGGCACTGGCGATCGGCCCCGGCTGCACCCGGCCGAGCGGGGGCGCCAAGCAGGTCACCTGTCCCAGTGGCGGCCACCCGCTCTGGTTGATGGGCGACCTCGGTCCCGGCAACGACAGCCTCCGGGTCGAAGGCTCGCTGCTGGCGGTCGGCACCGTCCGCCTCGCCGGCGGATTCGGCAACGACACGATCCACGGCGGCCCCGAGGACGACCTGATCGAGGCCGGTCCCGGCGCCGACAAGCTCTACGGCGGCGCCGGCGCCGCCGGCCTGGTCGGCGGCCTGCCCGGCCCGACCTTCCTCTACGGCGGCGAGGACGGCGACCTGCTGGCCGCCGGCGGCGGCTGCGCCGGCGGCGCCCTGGTCGGCGGCCCCGGCCGCGACAACGCCTCCTTCGCCGAGACCCAGGCCCACCCCGGCCGCCTCTACATCTCCCTGCTTGCCCACGCGGCCTGGGTCGACGAGATCAAGGGCTGCCGCAAGGTCCACCTCTCGCCGACCAACGAGGACATCGAGGGCTCCTTCGACTGGGACGTCCTGATCGGCGACCGTGGCCCCAACGCGATGCTTGGCCAGCCCGGCGAAGACGTCTTCATCGGCAACGGCGGCGACGACATCATCGACGCCCGTGACGGCGTCCGCGACTTCTTCATCGGCTGCGGCGCCACCAAGCCGAAAATCACCCGCGCGGGCCCGGTCAAACTCCCCAAACGCATCCACGGCCGCGCCACCGGCCGCGCCATCACCGACTCCTTCGACCCCCAGCCGGTCAAGTGCACCTTCCACAAGCACGGCACCCCGGTCCCGGGCCTGCACGGCTGACTCCCCGCTAGCTCCGGCGTTTCTGCCAGGACGGACCGTCCCGTCGGGGGCGAACCGGTTCCCTTTGTCGCTTGTATCCCTGTGGGCGACAAGCAACAAGGGGAAGGTCGGCACCAGGAGCTGATGGACCTGGCGACGCGGCAGCACGGTGTCGTGGCGACGCGGCAACTGAAGCCGCTCGGTTACTCGCGGAGCTCAGTGTCCAAGGCGGCGAAGGAGGGTCGGTTGCACCGGTTGCACCGAGGCGTCTACGTGGTCGGCCACCGTCGCCTCGATTGGCAGGGACATTGCATGGCCGCCGTGTTGGCCTGTGCTCCTGCGGTGGCGAGTCATGCGTCGGCCGCGTATGCCTGGGGGCTCTTTCGTTACCCGCCGGCCAGGATCCAGCTCATCGTGCCGACTGAGCGTCATCGAAAGCGCTGGTGCACCGTCCACTACGGGTTTCTGGCACCCGCGGATATCGCCGACCACGACGGCATCCCGGTCACATCCGTCGCCCGCACCTTGCTCGACCAGGCTGCGGTCGTATCCGACGATCGGCTCGGGCGGATGCTGGAGCGGGCCGAAGAGCTGGGGCTGTTCGATCTGCGGGCCGTCGACGAGCTGCTCGGGCG
>CAMPIP010000193.1 GCA_946886425.1 uncultured Actinomycetes bacterium | reverse complement strand
ACTTTTGAGATCGAACACATGTTCGTATGTAGCCCGGACGCCATCGGAGCCGTTAGCGTTGGCGCCGATGGCTGACGTGCGCCCGTTCGCTGCGCTGCACTACGACCTCGGGACGGTCGGTTCGCTGGACGCGGTGGCGGCGCCACCTTATGACGTGATCGACGCTGCCGGGCGGGCCCGGCTGCTGGCGCGCTCGCCGTACAACGCGGTCGCGATCGACCTGCCGAAGCCATTCGACCCCGCCGACCCCGACAGCGAACCGAGCGGCGATCCCTATGCGGAGGCGGCGGAGCGGATCGAGGCCTGGAAGGCCGACGGCGCCCTGGTCCAGGACTCGTCGCCCTCGCTCTGGGCGCTGACCCAGGATTACGTCGCCCCCGACGGGTCCTCGCACAGCCGCCACGGGATCCTCGCCCGGGTCCGGGTCGAGGACTACGAGACCGGCACCGTCCGCCCTCACGAGCGCACCCATCCCGGCCCGCTCGAGGACCGGCTGCTGCTGACTCGCGCCACCGGCTACAACCTCTCGCCGATCTTCTCGCTCAGCACCGCCGACCCCTGGCCGCTGGTCGAGCCGTCGCTCGCGCCCGAGCCATGGGGCGAAGCGACCGACGAAGCCGGCACCGTCAACCGGGTCTGGCGGGTCGACGACCCGGCCGTCCAGGCCGCCGTCACCGAGCTGCTCGCCGGTGCCCAGCTGCTGATCGCCGACGGCCACCACCGCTACGAGACCGCCCGCGCCTTCCGCGACGAGGTCGGCGGCGAGGGGCCGCACAACTACACGCTGATGTCGCTGACCGGGCTCGACGACCCAGGCCTCACCGTCTTCCCCACCCACCGCCTGCTGGCCGGCTTCACCCTCGACGACCGGCTCCGCGAGCTCTTCGACGTCCACGAGATCGCGCTCGAGCACCTCGACCCCGCCGCCGAGCAGGGCGTCGGCGTCTTCGGCCTCTACGACAGCGTCGAGAAACGCGCCTACCGGCTGCGCCTCCGCGACCTCGGCGAGGTCGACCGCCGCCTCGCCGGCCAGCCCGAGCCCTATCGCCGCCTCGACTCGGCGATCCTCGAGACCCTGGTCCTCAAGGGCCTGGCCGGGATGAGCGACCACGACATCGACGAGCGCCGCGGCCTCGAGTACGCGAAGAGCGTCGACGACGCCCTGCGGCTGCTCGAAGACGGCCCCTACGACGCCGGCTTCTTCATGCGCCCGGTCCCGGTCGAGCAGGTCAAGGCCGTCGCCGAGACCGACGCCAACATGCCGCCGAAGTCGACCTACTTCTTCCCCAAGGTGATGACCGGGATGGTCTTCAGCCCGGTCGGCGAACCCGCGTAGGATCCGACCGTGGTCAAGATCTACACCAAGAAGGGCGACGACGGGACCACCTCGCTCTGGTACGGCGGCCGCGTCCCCAAGCACCACGGCCGCACCGAGGCCTACGGCTCGCTCGACGAGGCCTGCTCGGCGCTCGGCGTAGCCCGCGCCCTCTGCGGCTCCGACCAGACGGAGCTGGCCGCCGACATCCTCCGCCTCCAGGACGACATCTTCGTCGCCGGCGCCGAGCTGGCCACCTCGCCGGAAGCCGCCCACCGGCTCGAAGACGGGATCAGCCGCACCACCGATGCGATGGTCGCCGAGCTCGAGGAGGGGATCGACCGCTACATGGCCCAGGTCGAACTGCCGCCGAAGTTCGTGATCCCCGGCGGCAACCAGCTCTCCGCCCAGCTCGACGTCGCCCGCACCGTGATCCGCCGCGCCGAGCGCCACATTTCCGCCCTCGCCGAGGCCGGCGAGCTGGAGCGCGACCTCGTCGTCCGCTTCGTCAACCGCGCCTCCGACTACGCCTACGCGCTGGCCCGCTTCGCCGACGTCGACCACCCGGCCCTGTTCGAGGGCCGCGGCAAGGGCTGACGATGCGCGCGATCGCCCGCCGCACCGATGGCCTCACCCACGAGGTCGAGCTCGAGGGCGGCCACAGGCTGATCGTCGACGAGCCGGAGGACCGCGGCGGCGCCGACACCGGCCCCCGCCCCACCCAGCTGCTCGCCGCCAGCCTCGCCGGCTGCACCGCGATCACGGTCGAGATGTACGCCGACCGCAAAGGCTGGGACGTCGGCAAGGTCGAGGCCGAGGTCAACGTCTCCTACGACGGCCACATCCCCTCCCGCTTCTCGGTCGCCCTGCGACTGCCGGCCGAGCTCAACGTCGAGCAGCGCCAGCGCCTCCTGAAGATCGCCTCGCACTGCCCGGTCCACAAGGTCCTCGCCGGCGAGACGACGGTGATCGTCACCGAGTACCTCGAGGACCTCTAGGTGGATCTCGGCCTGGCCGGGCGCGCCTGCGCCGTCACCGGCGCCAGCCGCGGTATCGGCCGCGAGACGGCCCGCCAGCTCTGCGCCGAGGGCGCCAGCGTCCTCCTCGTCGGCCGCCACGAGGGACGGCTCGACGAAGCCGCCACCGCGGCGACCGAGGCCGGCGCCGAGCGCGGCGGCGAGGCCGCGAGCCTGATCCTCGACGTCACCGACGCCGACGCCGGCGAGCGCCTCCTCGCCGCCGCCACGGAGCGCTTCGGCGCCCTCGACGTGCTCGTCAACAACGCCGGCTCGGCCCGGTGGCGTGACCTCGACGACGTCCCCGACGAGGACTGGCGCGCCCAGTACGAGCTCAACGTGATGGCGCCGCTGCGGGCGATGCGCGCCGCCGCGCCACCGATGGCCGAACGCGGCTGGGGCCGCGTCGTCAACGTCTGTTCGACCGCCGGCAAGCGCCCCTCGGCGGCGATGCCGGAGTACTCGGTCGCCAAGGCCGCCGAGCTCTCGCTCTCGCGCCTCTTCGCCGACCGCTACGCGAAGCGCGGCGTGCTCGTCAACGCGATCTGCCCCGGCCCGGTCGAATCGGAGATGTGGATGGAGCCGGGCGGCCTGCTCGACCAGTCCCAGGCGCTCTCCGGCGCCGCCACCCGCGAGGCAGCGCTCGCCGAAGCCGGCGCCAAGCGCCCGATCGGCCGCCTCGCCGAAGCCGAGGAGATCGCCGCCGCGATCGTCTTCCTCTGCTCCGAGCGCGCCTCCTACGTGGCCGGCGCCGCCTGGTCGGTCGACGGCGGCACCGTCCAGGTGATCATCTGAACCATTTCCCTTGTCGCTTGTATCCCTCTGGGCGACAAGCGACAAGGGGAATGCAGGTGGGCGATGATCCGCGCGTGGACGAGCTCGCGCAGCGGCTGATCACTCCCGAGGAGGCCGGGACGATGACCGCGCACGGCGGCACCGAGGCCGCTGAGCTGCTACCGCTCTACGGCTGGCCCGACGAGCCCGGCCTCATCTTCACCGAGCGGCGCGCCGACCTGCGCCGGCACGCCGGCGAGATCTCCTTCCCGGGCGGCCGCCAGGACCCCGAGGACGCCGACCTCGCCGCCACCGCCCTGCGCGAGGCCGAGGAGGAGATCGGCCTCGACCCGGGCGCGGTGGCTCTGGCGGGAGCGCTGCCGCCGACCTCGACCTTCGTCACCGGCTACCGCATCCAGCCCTTCGTCGGCCGCGTCGCCGACCCCGGCGAGCTCGGCCTGCAGCCGAACCCGACCGAGGTCGAGACGGTCCTCACCTACTCACTGCGGGTGCTGCGCGACGGCTACGCGATGCGCCGCCTGATCCGCCGCGGCATCCCCATTCACACTCCCACCTACGAGGTGGAAGGGCAGCTGATCTGGGGAGCCACGGCGCGGATCCTCGGCGACCTGCTCGAGCGCCTCGACTAGCTGGAGACCTTCTCCGGCTGCGGGACGATGCGGATGTAAGGCCGCGGCTCCTCCCAGCCATCCGGGTAGATCTCCTTGGCCTGGTCGTTGGAGACCGAGCCGGAGATGATCACGTCATCGCCGTCCTGCCACTGGGCCGGGGTCGAGACCTGGTGGTTGGCGGTCAGCTGCAGCGAGTCGATCACCCGCAGCACCTCGTCGAAGTTGCGCCCGGTGGACATCGGGTAGACGAGGATCAGTTTGATTTTCTTGTCGGGACCGATCACGAAGACGTTGCGAACCGTCTGGTTGTCGGCCGGGGTGCGGTCTCCGGCGTCGCCGGAGACCTCGGCGGGCAGCATCCCGTAGGCCTTGCTGACCGCGTAGTCGGCGTCGCTGATGATCGGGTAGTTCGGGGCCGTGCCCTGGGTCTCCTCGATGTCCTTGGCCCAGTCGTGGTGCTTGTCGAGCGGATCGACCGAGAGGCCGAGGATCTTCACGCCGCGCTTGGCGAACTCCGGCTCGATGCTGGCCATGTAGCCGAGCTCGGTCGTGCAGACCGGGGTGAAGTCTTTCGGGTGGGAGAACAGGACCGCCCAGGAATCGCCGATCCAGTCGTGGAACTTGATCGGGCCCTCGGTGGTCTCCGCCTCGAAGTCCGGTGCTACGTCGCCGAGTTTCAGCGTCATTGGTGGCTCCTTTTCGATCGCCTGTGCGATTTACCTAAATCCATATCCGAGTTTAGTCCTTTGACTACGCGGGCCTGGAAAGCAGCTCCAGAGCCGCCTTTGCGGTCCGGGCCGCCCACTCGTCGCAGGACTCGGGGTCTTCCTCCAGGACCGCCAC
>CAMPIP010000192.1 GCA_946886425.1 uncultured Actinomycetes bacterium | reverse complement strand
GTGCCGTCGCCGACTACATCCCGCCGCTGGCGCTGGCCGACCCCGACTGGTTCGGGATCGCTGTCGCGACCACTGACGGGCACTGCTACGAGGTCGGCGAGTCTCGCCGCGAGTTCACGATCCAGTCGATCTCGAAGCCCTTCACCTACGGCATCGCCCTGCAGGAGCACGGCTTCGCCGCGGTCGACGCCAAGGTGGGGGTGGAGCCGAGCGGCGATGCCTTCAACTCGATCAGCCTGGCGCCGGACTCGGGCCGGCCGCTGAACCCGATGATCAATGCCGGCGCGATCACCTCCGCCTCGCTCCTGCCGGGCGCCGGCGCCGAGGAGCGGGAGCGGCGGGTCGTCGAGGCCTACGGCCGCTTCGCCGGGCGGCCGCTGACGGTCGCCACCGAGGTCTATGAGGCCGAGCGCGGAACCGGCCACCGCAACCGCGCGATCGGCCACATGCTGCGCGGCGCCGGCATCCTCGTGGAGGATCCGGAGCTGGCCCTGGATCTCTACTTCCGCCAGTGCTCGGTCGCGGTCGACTGCCGTGACCTCAGCCTGATGGCGGCGACGCTCGCCAACGGCGGCGTCAACCCGTTGAGCGGCGAGCGCGTCCTCGGGCGCGAGTACGTCGACCGGGTGCTCAGCGTGATGACCACCTGCGGCATGTACGACTCGGCGGGCGAGTGGGTGGTCGACGTCGGCATGCCGGCCAAGAGCGGCGTCGCCGGGGGCGTTCTCGCGGTGCTGCCGGGCCAGCTCGGGATCGCGGTCTTCTCACCGCCGCTGGACCGGCACGGCAACAGCGTCCGTGGAGTCGAGGTCTGCCGGCAGATCTCGACCGACCTCGACCTCAACCTGCTCCACGTCGCCCGCTCCTCGCGCTCGGCGGTGCGGCGCAGCTACAGCGTCGCCGACGTTCCCTCGCGCCGCCGCCGTCCGCCCCAGCAGTGCGCGGTGCTGGACCGCACCGGCTCGCGCTGCGTCGTCCACGTCCTCCATGGCGATCTCGTCTTCGCGGCGATGGAGAGCGTCGTCCGCGGGATCGTCGAGCAGCCGGGGGAGATCGAGGCCGTGGTCATCGATCTGACCGAGGTCACCGAGATCGACCTCGCCGCCAACCGGCTCCTGGCCGGGCTGGCGAGCTGGATGGAGGAGGAGGGCAGGGCCCTGGTCTTCGTCGCCCCTCCACACAGCCACGTGCTGGCCGAGCTGCCGGAGAACGCCGCCCGCGTCTTCCCCGACCGCGACGCGGCGACCGAGTGGTGCGAGGAGCGGCTGCTCGCCGCCGAGGGCACCCCGTCCCCCATCGGCGGACCGGTGCCGCTCGCCGAGCATCGCCTCACCGCCGGCTTCGACCCACCGATGCTCGCCGCCTTCGCGGAGCTGCTGACCCCGCGGCCTTTCGCGGCCGGCGAGACGATCTTCGCCCGGGGCGACGCCGCCGACGCCGCCTTTCTCCTGCTCGCCGGCGAGGTGACGGTCGAGGTCGAGGTCGAGGACGGCAAGCGCCGCCTGGCGACCCTGACCCCGGGACTGGCCTTCGGCGAGGTAGCGCTCGCCGGCGTCCCCCTCCGCCCGGTCAGCGTCCGCGGCGAGACCGACGGCGAGTGCCTGGCCCTCTCGGTCACCGACTTCGACCGCCTGGCCACGCACCATCCCGGCCTGCAAGCAGCGCTGATGCGCAACCTGCTGGCCAGCTTCTACGAAACGATCGGCCGGATGAGCCGCGAGGTCGGCGTCCACTTCGACGGCTGAGGGCCTCGATCAAGACTCAGGGATTCGTCGGACGGGGAGTCCGGCCGGCGGGGCCGAGGTCGCGCTCGAAGCTGTCGAGCAGATCGAAGAGCCCGACGCTCTCCCAGGCGCGGTTGCGCCGGCCAGCACTCGTCTGGCGCACCACGCCCGCCTGCTCGAGACGCGCGATTGCCTGGCGAGCCCGCTCGGGAGTGCCGCCGAGGAGATCGGTCGCCGTCTTCACGTCGACGATCGGATGCGACGGCAGCAGCTCGATCAGTCGCCGGGGACCCGAGCCGCGGCGTGGTTCTCCGGCTTTCGCCAGCCAACGCTTCTGCAGTCCCGCGACATCGGCCGCGAAGTCTCTGGCGCCACCCGCGGCCCGATAGAGAGCGTCGATGAAGACCCGGTACCAGTCGTCCTCGTCGCCGCGCCGCCAGCTGCCGAGGCCGGCGACGTAGCGATCCGCCTCGCCGGCCAGCACCAGGCTGACCGGTGGCAGAAAGCTCCGGGCGAGGCCGCGGCGCCGCAGGACGATCAGGATCAGGGCCCGGCCGACACGGCCGTTGCCGTCGAAGAAGGGGTGGATCGTCTCGAACTGGGCGTGGGCGATGCCCGCCTGGATCGCGGTCGGCAGGTCCACCCGGTTGCAGAACTCGCAGAGGTCATCGACGAGCGCGGCCACGAGCTCCGGCGGAGGTGGGACGAACTCCGCGTCACTCGGGCCCGAGGTAGGTCCACCGATCCAGTTCTGCCCGGTGCGGATCTGGCCTCCGCGTGCCTCGTCACGCGTCCCCTCGAAGAGGATCCGGTGCACCTCCTCCAGGTGACCGCGCTCGAGCGTCTCGACGCTGCCTGCGAGGTCCACCGCCCGCTCGAGGGCACGGATGTTCGCCAGCACGCTTTGGGCGGTCATGTCGTGGGTCCCCGAGAAGTCGGCCTTGGCGAGGCGCCGATGGGAGAGGATCAGCCCCTCGATCCGCGAGGAGGCGACCGACTCGGCCCGCAGGAGCTGGCGCGCCAGCGTCTCGAAATTGCCGAACTCCGGCGGCTCGTCGTTCAGCTCCCGACAGGCCGCTTCGGCGTTGGCCGCCGCGGCGGCGATTTCGGAGTCGAGCAGGAAGCTCTGGTCGGCGATCGACGTCGGGACGTAGGCCTCGAAGGTAAAGCCGCGCCGCGCGGCACGCCCCCCCAGGGCATCCATCCGTGGCTCCCAGTGCTGCTCGACCAGGGTGCCGCGGCGTGGCGGCGGAGAAAGTTCGGCTGTCATCGCCATCTCTCCAAACTTATCTCCATAAGTTTGGATAATAGCGGCGATCGTCCAAGGTTGCGTGAAATAGGTGACGGAGCGTGCAAACTTAAGGAAATAACTTTGGATATAGGCCGGGCTACCCAAACTTACGCCGCCGGCCAATGCAAGCCGCCAAATCCGAGATCCCCGCGCATCATCTACGCGATCTCAGCCACTCCTGCCAGTAATAGAGCGGTTCGAGCGGTCCCGAAAAAGCGAACCCCCCCGACGTGCAGGGGTTCTGCCGATGGAGCTAGCCGGGATTCGAACCGCCGACCTCCTGGGTGCGATCCAAGGTAGTGAGATCTGGGTGACGACTTCAGAAGTCCGCCATTAGCAGGGGATTAGCCAGGCTCCGCGACGGCTCGGCGTGTCGGCATATCGCCGCGGATATGCAGGGATATGCGGCGATATGCAGGGAGTCGGGCACTCCTAGCGAGAAGTGCCCGAAATTTGCGCAGGGCGGTTGGAAACGGGGTAGACCCCTGCGATGTCCGCGCAACCAAAGCTACACTTTTGTTATGCATGACCGGCCTGACATGCGGGGACTCGAGGCGACCGCCTACGCGCAGCACGGCTACTTCACCACGACCCAGGCCCGCGAGTGTGGCTTCAGCAGTCAGCTCCTGAGTCACCACGTGCGCCGTGGCCGGTTCGAGCGAGCGCGGCGCGGCCTCTACCGCCTACCGGGATTTCCCCGCGCCGAAGACGACGAGATGCGCGAAAAGTGGATGGCTGTCGGCGCCAACAAGGCCGTTCTCTCACATCAAAGCGCGCTCGCCCTGCTCGATCTCAGCGACAACATCCCCGACGCGGTCCACCTCCTCGTCGGACGCCGATACCGCGGCCTCCGCCGACCGGCCGGCGTCGTCATCCACACCCGCCCCGACGAGGGAGAGATCGTCACGGTCTGGCGCGAAGGGCTTCCCCTAACCGCCCCAGCGCGAACGCTCGTCGACGTAGCCGGGGAAATTCAGCCCGAGCAGCTGGAAATGGCTGTGTGGCAGGCACTTGGCCGCGGGCTGCTCACCGCACGGCGACTCGAAGCGGAGGCACGAAGGCGTGGCAGTCACGACCTGGTCGGTGCCGCCCTCGAGGCGGTGACCGCTTGAGGAACGAGCGCTGCCGCCTGTCGCATGCGCTGGGACTCGCGGTCCGAGCGTCGCTAGCTGCTCCTTGCCTCAAGCGCCGCGGCGACGGCCTCGAACTCAGCGAGCGCTGCGGTGAGGTCTTCAACGATCTCGCGCGCGATGATCTCTGGTAACGGCAGGTCGTCGGCGTCTTCGAGGGACTCGTCGCGAAGCCAGGTGATGTCGAGATTGACCTTGTCGCGAGCGATGAGCTCGTCGTAGGCGAACGGCTTCCACCGCTCGGACTCGATGCGCTCGTCGCGCGGCCGGCCGGGTAGGTAGGCCGACACGAAGTCGACGAGGTCGTCGCTGCGCAGCGGACTCTTCTTCGGCGTGAAGTGCTTGTTGGTCCGCAGGTCGTAGACCCAAAGGCGCTGCGTCCACGGTTGCTCGGCGGCCGGCTTTTTGTCGAAGAACAAGACGTTGGCCTTCACGCCGGGCTTGTAGAAGATGCCGGTGGG
>CAMPIP010000191.1 GCA_946886425.1 uncultured Actinomycetes bacterium | reverse complement strand
CCCCCGACGACGCCAACGACCTGCGCGGCTTCCACTTCAAGCAGCTGATCGGCAAGCCGCTGACGCTGGTCCTGATCGGCGCCCTGACGATCCTGGTCGGCGCCGGCTTCGCCGCCCTGACGGCGCCGCTGCTCGGCCTCGTCGGCGCCGTGGTGGCGCTGCTGGCCGGGATCGGGATCGTCTTCGCGATCGCCGACTCGCGCGCCGCCGACGCCTTCTTCGACACCTACGCGCAGTCGCGCGGGCTCGTCCTCGCCGGTCGCGGCTCGCTGCCGCCGGCGACGCCGCTGCTGCGCAAGGGCGACAAGCGCTACGCCGACCGCACCCTCAGCGGCCCGATCGCCGACGGGGTCGAGGGCACCCTCGCTCTCTACACCTATGAGGTCGAGAGCACCGACGGCAAGGGCAACCGCCAGACCAACTACTACCGCTACACGCTCGGCCTGGTCGAGGTGCCCGAGTGCGTCGAGCACATCCCCGAGCTGTACTGCCAGCGCAAGTTCGGCCTGCGCTCCCTGGAGAAGCTCGAGGACGTCTTCCGCCGTTCCAAAGAGCGGCTGAAGCTGGAGAGCACGGCGCTTGACGACAAGTACGAGATCTTCGCCGGCAAGAGCCAGGACGCGGTCTGGCTGCGCCGCCTCTTCGCCCCCACCTTCATCGTCTGGATGACCGAGACCGCCCCGGAGAAGTTCGCCTTCGAGCTCGTCGACGGCACCCTCTGCTGCTACGTCAACGGCCACAAGGAAGGCGCCCTCGAGCTCGACATCGTCGCCGCCGCGACCGCCGTCGTCGCCCAGCGCCTGCGCGCCGAGGCGGCTGAGACCACCGCGCCGGCTCCGCCCAGCGCCTCCTAGAACCCGGCGAGCAGCGTCCCGGCGTTGGCGATCAGGCCGGCGGCGATCATCAGCAGCACCGAGGGGACCAGCACCAAGGCGACGACGAGCTGGATCTTCGGCGCCGCCCGGGCGGCGCGCTCCTCGACGGCGCGGCGCCCGTCGCGGCGCAGCCCGGCGGCCTGACGGCGCAGCTGCCCGGCCAGCGGCGAACCGAGCCGCCGCGACCGCTCGATCGTCGCCGCCAGGGTCGCCAGCTCCGGCCCGGGGACGCGGCCCCGCAGCGAGCGCAGGGCGGCGGCGAAGGGCGCCCCACAGGAGAGCTCGGCGGCCGCGACCCGCATCTCCTCCGCCAGCGGCCCCTCCCCGCGCGCCAGCTGCGCGAAGCCGGCGGCGGGGTCGCGGCCGGCGCCGGCGTTGACGGCAAGCAGGTCGAGCGCGTCCGGCAGCGCCGCCCGCAGCCGCCGGCGCCGGCGCCGGGCTGCCCGCTCGAGCAGGGCGTCGGGAAGGAAGAACCCGGCCGCCGGCAGGCCGAGTGCGACGAGGGCGGCGGTCCGTCCGGGCGCCGCCGGGACCGCGGCGAAGGCGGCGAGGCCGCCGACGACCGCCGACGCCAGTTTCGCCACCAGCACCGCACCCAACGACAGGCGCGGCGCCAGACCGGAGCGACGCAGCCGCTCAGGCAATCCAAGGCGCAACGCGGCCCGTGCCGAGCGGACGCGCAGCGAGCGAGGCAGCGCGCCGGCGCCGGCCTCGGCCGGCCCGATACCGCCCCCGCTCGCCGTGGCTGCACCTGCGGCGCTGCCCGGCGCGGTCCCGCCCAGAGCCGTGAGGCCGAGCGCCGCGCTCCCACCCTGACCGAGGCGGCCCGCCAGCAGCTCCCGACCCGCGGCGAACCCGAGCAGGACAGCAAGCGCCGCCAGGAGCCCGGCGGGGCTCACTCGGCCACCTGCGCAAGACGCCGGATCGCGACGAAGCCGACCAGCTGCAGGGCGGCCGCAAGGGCGAGCAGCAGCGCGGCAGGAGGAGAGCCGAGCAGGCCGGCGACGAAGCCGGGCTGGAGCAGCTCGGCGAAGAGGGCCCCGCCCGTCGGCATCGCCACCACGAGCAGGCCGGTGAAGCGGGCCTGGGCGGTTGCCGAGCGGGCGTCCTCGAGGGCGCGGTCGCGCTCGGCCGCCCCCTCGCCAAAGCGGCGCAGCAGGGCGGCGAGGTCGCCGCCGGCGCGGCGCTGACTGAGCAGGGCTGCCGCGAAGGCGTCGACCCGCTCGCTGCGCATCCGCCGCCGCCAGGAGTCGACCGCGGCGGCGGTCGGCGCCCCCAAGTCGAGCTCGGCGCCGAGCCGGGCCAGCTCCGTCGCCGGGGGGCCGTCGAGGGAGGCCGCGGCGGTCGACAGCGCCGCCCGCAGCGAGCGGCCGGCGGCGAGCCGGTCGGCGACCGCGGCGGCGACTTCTGGCAGGGCCCGCTCGACGGCGGCGCGGTAGCGGCGGCGGCGGTTCGAGATCGCGCCCGCCGCCAGCGCCGGCCCGGCCGCCAGCAGCGGCAGCGCCAGGGCCGGCCCGGCCAGCATCCAGCCGCCCAGGGCGGTGGCGGCCATTCCCAACCCGGCCAGGCGCCGCCGCTCGGTGGTCGAGGGTGCGTATCCCTCGCGGCCGGCCCGCCGCAGGGGCTCCAGTGCCAAGCGCAGCCAGCCGGCCGCCGCCGGGCTGGCCAACAGCGCTTCCCGCGCCGCCAGCGCCAGCAGGCCTCCCGCCAGAGCCCCGGCGAGCAGCGGCAGCGGGCCGCCGCTCATCGCCGCGCCCTGGCCTGGTCCGGCGCCGCGATCGGCCCCGGCGCTACGGAGCGGACCGCGGTCGCCCCAGCCGCCCGGACCACTTCGGCGATCTCGGCGACGACCCGGGACCCATCGGGGCGGCGCTCGAGCTGGACGACGAAGTCGATCCCGCGCTGCACCTGCTCGGCGACCGCCGCGTGCGGCAGGCCGACATCCGCCATCAGCGCCAGGGTCTCCAGCCGGGCCAGGGCGTCGGCGGGCGAGTTGGCGTGCACGGTCGAGAGCGCACCGTCGTGGCCGGTGTTGAGCGCGGTCAGCAGGTCGAGCGCCTCGGCGCCGCGCACCTCGCCGATCACGATCCGGTCGGGCCGCATCCGCAGCGCGTTGCGGAGCAGGTCGCGGATCGTCACCTCGCCCCTGCCCTCGATCCCGGCCGGCCGGCTCTCCAGCCGCACCACGTGGGGCTGCCGCAGGCGCAGCTCCGCGGCATCCTCGATCGTCACCACCCGCTCCCCCGGCGCGATGAACCCGGAGAGCGCGTTGAGCAGGGTCGTCTTGCCCGAGCCGGTGCCGCCGCTGACGAGAATGCTGCGCCGCTCGGAGACGGCCTGCTCGAGCAGCCGTCGCTGCGCCGGGCGGAGCGAGCCGCGGGCGACCAGCTCGTCGGGACCGGGCCGCTCGGCACCGAAGCGGCGGATCGAGACCGCCGGGCCGTCGATCGCCAGCGGCGGCACGACCACGTTGACCCGGGAGCCGTCGGCGAGCCGGGCGTCGACCATCGGGCTGAGCTCGTCGACCCGCCGGCCCAGCGGCGCCAGGATTCGCTCGATCGTGTGCCGCAGCTCCTCCTCGTCGGCGAAGGCGACGTCGGTCTCCTCCAGCGTGCCGCGGCGCTCGACGTAGACCGTGCCTGGCCCGTTGACCATCACCTCCTCGACCGCCGGGTCGGCGAGCAGATCCTCGAGCGGGCCGAGGCCGACGCTTTCGCGGACGATCCGTGCCGCCAGCACCTCGCGTTCCGCCGCCGGCAGGATCGCCGCCTCGCTCGCGACCAGCTCGCGCACCGACTCCTCGAGCGGAACCACGCCACCGTCGCCGGCCGCGGCCTCGATCCGGCGGCGCTCCAGGAGGCGCTCGCGCAGGGAAGCGACCAGGGCCGCGAGGTGCCGCTCCCGCGCCGCCACCTCAACCGCCCGGCAGCAGGGTCAGCCGGCGGGCGAAGCTTTCGGCCGCGATCAGGCGCAGGGCCTGGCGCCGGGTCAGCGCCAGCGTTGCCGCCGCCATGCCTTCGCCGGCATCGGGCAGCGGCGCCAGGGACAGCATCGGCACCCCCGTGGCGGCGACATAGGTGCGCCCGCGTCCGCCGCCTGT
This sequence comes from uncultured Actinomycetes bacterium, assembly GCA_946886425.1. The sequence goes on along the minus strand of CAMPIP010000191.1, from coordinate 647 downwards.
CGGTTCGGTGGTGACGACCACGTCGACCCTGCCGCCCTCGGCCCGCGCGCCGGCCAGCAGCGCCGCCGCACCGCCGACCGAAACCTGGACCGGACGCCGGCCACGGCCGAGCCCGAGCCGATCGCCCCCCGGACGCGGTGCCCGCAATTGCGGAGCGAGCACGTAGGCGCCGGCGGGCAGGGGCCCGACCGGGACCAGGCCGATGGCTTCGGCGGGCGAGCGAAGGGCCCCGGCCGGCGCGAACCGCGCCGGCACGCGTCGCGTCTCGAGGGCCTCGGCGGCCCGGCCGGGAGCGATCGGCTCGCCCTCGGGCAGCCCCGCCGTGGCGACCACCACGGGCCGCAACTCGCCATAACCGCGCACGACGCTGTCCCCATAGCCGTCGGCGATCGCGGCAGCGGCGGCGGCGGCGAGGAGCGCCGCCGCGACGAACCCGGTCGCGCGAGCCCGGCGGCTCATCGCTCCGCCCCGTCGCCGAGCGCCGGCAGGCGCAGCACCGCCTCGGTCCGCTCCGCCTGCCGCCGCAGCTCGAACTCGCCGCCGTGCTCGGCGGCGATCCGGCGCACCAGGCGCAGCCCGTGCCCATGCCGACACCGACCGTTCAGCCGGGCGAACGCCCCCTCCCGGTCTCGCTCCCTCCCCCTCCG
>CAMPIP010000190.1 GCA_946886425.1 uncultured Actinomycetes bacterium | reverse complement strand
GGCTGATCGTCGAGGCGACCGGGCTCGACGCCGAGGTCGGCGAGGTCTGCCAGGTCGATACCGGGCGGGGCGGCGAGCCGGTGCCGGCCGAGGTGGTCGGGTTCCGGGACACCGGGACGCTGCTGATGCCGCTCGGGGAGATGCACGGGATCGGCCCGGGCAAGCCGGTCACGGCGACCGGCGAGACCTTCCGGGTACCGGTCGGCGAGGCACTGCTGGGGCGGGTCGTGGACGGCTTCGGGCGGCCGCTCGACGGCTCCGAGCTACGGCTGCCGGGACGGCGGCCAGCGATCGCGCCGCCGCCGGAGCCGCTGGGACGCCCGCGGATCGAGCGGCGGGTGGCGCTCGGGGTGCGGGCGCTCGACGCCTTCGTGCCCTGCGGACTCGGGCAGCGGCTCGGAATCTTCGCCGGCTCCGGGGTCGGCAAGTCCTCCCTGCTGGGCATGATCGCTCGCTCGACCTCGGCCGACGTCAACGTGATCGCCCTGGTCGGCGAGCGCGGCCGCGAGGTCCGCGAGTTCGTCGAGCGCGACCTCGGCGACGCGCTGGAGCGGTCCGTCGTCGTCGTCGCCACCTCCGACCAGCCGGCGCTGGTGCGGATCAAGGCCGCCTTCGCGGCCACCGCGATCGCCGAGCACTTCCGCGACGAGGGCAACGACGTGATGCTGATGATGGACTCGGTGACGCGCTTCGCGATGGCCCAGCGCGAGGTCGGCCTGGCGATCGGCGAGCCGCCGGCGACGCGCGGCTACACGCCCAGCGTCTTCGCGCTGCTGCCGCGGCTGCTGGAGCGGGCCGGGACCAGCCCGGCCGGGTCGATCACCGGCCTCTACACGGTCCTGGTCGACGGCGACGACATGAACGAGCCGATCGCCGACGCGGTCCGCTCGATCCTCGACGGCCACGCGGTGTTGAGCCGCGACCTCGCCCACGCCGGCCACTACCCGGCGATCGACGTCCTGCAGAGCGTCTCCCGCCTGGCGACCGAGATCGCCCCCGCCGAGACCCTCTCCGCCGCCACCGACCTGCGCCGCCTGCTCGCCGCCTACCGCGACAAGGAGGACCTGATCTCGATCGGCGCCTACCAGCCCGGCAACGACCCCGACGTCGACGCCGCGATCGCCCTGCGCGCAGAGATCGACGGCTTCCTGCGCCAGCGGGTCGAGGAGCCGAGCGAGGTGGAGGAGACCGACCGCGCCGTGCAAGCGCTGGCCGCGGCGGCCGCCAGCGCCCCGCAGATCCTTCCCGCGGGCGATCCCGCCGAACCGGTGACGGCGGGACCCCCCGCCCTGCCGGCCCCCGGGCCGAGCGCGATCCCGCCTCTGCACCTCAGTGTCTGAGAGTTGGTGGGAGTTTTCCTCGCCTGGCGAGGATAAGTCACACCAACAGGGCCAAGCAGGCGGTCAGACCGGGTAGCGGAGGATCGCCGCGGCGGGGCCGCCGCCGGGGACGTCGGCGGCGCGGACGGCGAGCACGGTGCCGTCGTTGAGGATGACGCGGCGGCAGATCTCGTCGACGACGCCGTAGTCGCCGGGTCGCTCGGCGTCGTCGAGGGCGACCGCGCCGGTCTCCTCGTCGACGGTGCCGGGAACGTGGGCGTCGATGTCGACGAAGAGGGTCTCGACGGCACCGAAGGTGGCGGCGCGGGCGACGTCGTTGATCTCGACCGCGGCGCGACCGGCGGAGGCGCGCTCCGCGAAACGGGAGGCCAGCTCGCGCAGCTGCCCGGCGTAGAGCTCGTCGAGGACGGGGCGCGCCGCTTCGCCCAGCTCCGCGTCGGAACGGCCCTCGGGGCTGCCCTCGATCGCGGTCTCGGCGAGGTGCGGGTAGGAGTTGACGGAGCGGAAGATCGACTCGATCGGCTGGGTGGCGGCGAGGATCAGCGGCAGGTCGTGGCCCGCCAGCACGGGCCGCAGGGCGCGGTCGACGGCGCGGGCGTAGTTGCGCAGCAGCGTCTTCTGGCCCTCCGAGCCCTGCAGGCGCCGGGCCGGGGAGCGGTCGGCGATCGAGGCCTTGCCGACGGCGCTGGCGGCGTCGCTCGGCAGGTCCGGCACCCGCACCTCGAAGCCGGGCAGCTCCGGGGTCGCCTCGAGCAGCCGCACCGAGCCCTCGGCCAGGGCGAGGACGAAGGCGGTCTGCGGGAAGGTGACGGTGCGCAGCAGCGGCTTCACGTAGAAGCGGTCGGCGACCTGCAGCGCCGGGGTGAGGCGGTTCGGGAGGCGGAAGCTGCGCAGCCCGGCGGGGCTGGCGAAGACCGCGAGGCTGTGCGCCTGCAGCGCCCAGAACTCCTCGTCGTCGTGGAGATCCTCGAGCGACTCTTCGATCGCCTCGCGATCGTGGGTCGCGGCGCCCGCCTCCTTCAGCTCGGCGACGGCCTCGGCGGCGAGGTTCTTGAAGGCGATCCGATCCGCCTCGGCCTCCGGGGTGATCGGGGTCGTCGGCAGGTAGATCGAGACCAGCGGGCCGCCCCGCTCCTGCAGGAGGCGCTCGATCTGGCGGCGGCTGGGGATGTCGGTGTGGAGGGCGATCGGGCCTGGAAAGTCGAGTGGTCGACTGGACCTGGCCAACATACCGCCGCGGGCGCTAAAGGCAATGGGCCTCTGGACGATTACCGGGGGCGTGAGCGACCAGGCATTCCGATTCCGGCTCGAGCGCGTCCACGGCCTGCGACGGCAGGCGGAGCGCAGCGCCCAGGAAGCGCTGGCGGCCTCGCTGGGCCGGCAGGTCGACAGCGAGCGCTCGCTGCGCGAGATCGAGGCGACGATCGAGGGCGCCCGGGAGACCGAGCGGCGCAGCGCCACCGGCCAGGGCGAGCGGCCGCTCCGCGACGGCAACGAGCTGGCCGCGGTCAGCGCTTATATGGAGCGGCTGTCCGGCAACCGGGCCGCCGCCGCCCGCGACCTCTGCGACCGCGACGGCGAGGTCGAGGCGAGTCGGAGCGGCCTACTGGCCGCCGCCCGCGAGCGGCAGGCGCTCGACCGTCTCCGCGAGCGGCGCCTGGCCGAGCACACGCGCAAGGCGGCGCGGGCCGAAGGCGCGGCGATCGACGAGCTGGCCCTGGCCGTGCACCGGCGCGGGAGAGCGGCATGACCGCCCCGGCCGGCGCGACGGCGCCATCCAATGGACTTCAGTCCGCCAGCGCCGCCGCGGCCCGGGTCGCCGAGCTGCAGGCGCTGATCGCCCGGGTCGAGCGCGGCGGCGGCACCCCCCACGCATCTTTCGGCGCCGAGCTGGCCTCGGCCAGCGCCACGGCTGCCTCCCCGGGCTCGGCGATGGCGGGCGCGTCGTCGCTGCCGATGACCGCGCCCCTCGCGAGCGGCGTTGGCGCAACCGGCGTCGGCGCTCCCGGCGTCGGCCCGACCGGGGCCCCAACGTCTTTCGGATCGCTGTCACCCTCCACCCCCTTCGCGGCCCAGATCGAAGCCGCGGCCGGCCGCCATGGGTTGGACCCGGCCCTGCTCGCCGGCCTGATCAAGGCCGAGTCCAACTTCGACCCCGGCGCGGGCAGCTCGGCCGGGGCCCAGGGCCTCACCCAGCTGATGCCGGAAACGGCCCGCGGGCTCGGCGTAACCGACCCCTTCGACCCCGAACAGTCGATCGAGGGCGGCGCCCGCTACCTCAGCGAGCAGCTGCGCGCCTTCGGCGGCAACGCGGAACTGGCCCTCGCCGCCTACAACGCCGGCCCCGGGGCGGTCGAACAGCACGGCGGCATCCCGCCCTACCCCGAGACCCAGGCCTACGTGACCAAGGTGCTCGGCTACGCCTCCGAACTCGGCTCGGCCGACACCGGCGGGGGGTGGTGACGTTGGGCTATCAACAGCCACGGACCGGGCCGCCCCCGCAGGCGGCCCGACCGGAGCCGCCGCCGGGACCACCGCCCCCGACGGAAGCGGCGACGCCCTTCGCGTCCCTGCTGGTCCCACAACCCACCGCCCGGACCGCACCCGCGGAAGGCGACCACAGCAAAGGCCCCGACACGAACGCCGAGGCCAACCGAAGCGAGACGCCCGCGCCCGGCGAGGGTGCCGTTGCCGCGGGGCCTGCCTGGCCGGCGAGCGCTGGTGCGGATCCGGACGTGGCGGTGCGCGCGGGCGCCGATGCCGGTCCGGGTGCGAGCGCAGCAACGAGCGCGGCTGTCTCGGCACCAAGCGGCTGGCCGAGCGCGGTCGCGGCGAACGCCGCCGGGGCTGCCGGCGAGCCCGCGGCGCCATCGCGGCCGGTCGCGCCCAGCCCGTCCGGGTTGCCCGCGGGCACCGCGGGACCCTTCGCCCCTCTGCCCAACGCCGACTCAGTCGAGACCGCGGCCGCGTCCCAGACGGGTCCTGGCGCGAGCGCCGCACCCGCGGCAACCGCGCCCCCCATCCCCATCCCCGGGTCACCGCCAGGGCCGACGACCGACGCGAGCCGCATTTCCCGCCCTATAGCGGGAAAAAGCAGCACGCCTTCTGAAAGTGCGGCGGGCTCCTCCGACACGGTCCGCGCTGCCGGCACCGGGGCGGCGATGGCGGCCGGGGCTCCGGCCGCGAGCCAGGGTGGCGCACCTGTCGTCCCGGCCGCGACGGCGTCGGCCCCGACCACGCCGCGTCCCCCGGTGCCCGCGACCCCGGCGACGGCAGCGGGTGAGCCGACCTCGCC
>CAMPIP010000189.1 GCA_946886425.1 uncultured Actinomycetes bacterium | reverse complement strand
TGACGATCGCCGACGAGCGGGGCCCGGTGGCGCTGCTGTTCGGCGGCACCGGGGCCGGCTACGCCGCCGCCCGCGAGAGCCGCCGGCTGGCGATCGCCGCCGTGCAGGTCAAGGGCGTCCCGCAGATCGCCGTCGACGAGGCGCTCTGGATGGCCACCATCACCCTGAGGTCTGGCTGAGGCTCGGGATGCGGGGTAGACTGGACGCAGGCCGATGCTGGATCTGATCGCAAGAGAAGACCAGGCGGCGCCCGGCGTCGCGGTCGACGAGCGCCTTGCTCGGGCCGAGCTGCGCCGTCAGATCGGCCACCTCGAGCGCGAGCTCGGCAGTCTGGTCAGCGAGGCATTCGGCCGGATCGAGATCGAGCACCGGCTGCGGCCGGTCGCCGCGGAGCCGCGGGTCCTCGACCTCGGCGGCCTCGAGCGGGTCCGTGACGAGCTCGCCGACCGCGTAGCCCAGGCGCGCCTCGATCTGCGTGAGCGGGCGGTCGTCGAGACCCGCAACCGCGAGCTTCTGCACGAAGTGCTGACGGCGCCGGCCGAGCACAAGTGGATGAAGATCAGCCGCCACGACGTCGGCGAGCCCGGCTGCGGCGGCTGGCACTCGCGCCCCCACCTCGGGCCCCTCGGGATGCTGATGGGCTGGTGGCGCGTCAAGGTCTCCTCGGGATGCCCGTTAGCCGGGCGGCTTGCGGCCGTTGAGCGCCAAGCGGAGAGGAAAGAAGCGCGGCGGGGCACGGGCGGCGTCGAAGCCGTTCCAAACGAAGCCCGTCGAGCCGGCGCCAGCCGAGTCGCGTCAGGCGCGGCGGGTCGGTGCCCCTGACGAGCGCCCGCCGGCGCCGTGGGGCAACTTCCCCCTCGCCGAGCTGGTCATCTTCGCCGGGATCGTCTGCTTGATCGTCGGCGTCGTCAGCGGCCAGCCGAAGACGCTCGGGGTCGGTGTCGCCCTGGCCGGGCTGGGGGGGATGGAGGTGGCGATCCGGGAGCACTTCGCCGGCTACCGATCGCACACGACCCTGCTGGCGGGGGCCGTCTTCGTCTTCACGGTCGGCGGTATCTACTACCTCGCCGACCAGATTCTCGCCGTCGCCCTGGGGGCGGGAGCGGTCACCTTCCTGGTGGCCTTCTGGCTGGCGCGCCGGGCATTCCAGCGCGCCAGCGGAGGGCTCAGTTTCCGCGTCGGCGGCCTGCGCGGTTAGACGGTTACAGCGCTTCGCCCGCTGGCCCGGGCGGCGAGCTCGGCGGCGAGGAGACGGCGCTGCCGCGAGGTCAGGGTCCCCAGCTGCTTGTTCTCGTTCAGCGAGAGCGGGACCAGGAACTTGCGGGCACGGGTCTGGCCCCAGCGCCGCTGGCTGGTCAGCAGTTCGGCGATCGTCATGCTCTCGGTCTCCCAGGGGGACTCCTCGACTACCTCGGCAGCCTTTTTGTCGCCTCGCGCGATCGCGCGCTTCAACTCGGCCCGTGCCAGGCGCACGGAGTTGGCTCGTTCCAGGGCCCGCATGTGCTGAGGGGGTTCTGGAGATGCGATCGTCGTTGCGGGTGCCATTGAGGCAGCTTCCACTGGACTCCTCCCTTCAAGGAATCGATTAACTGGGTAGCTCGCTTCCGACCGGCGACCGTGGCTTGTGGCGGTGGCCTGGGCCGGACCGAGTTCTCAACCCGTCCGCCCCGCCCGGGGGTGTCGGCGAGGAGGCCAAGCTACGTCCGGCGGTGGTGGGCGTCAACCCGGTCGGACGGGAAAGTCGCGCGACTCGCCCGCTAAGAGCATCAATTTCGGCGGGCCTCCCGAAGCGCGCCGATCCAGAGAAGACTGAAACTACCCACAAGGGGGGATGTCGGAAACCAGTTACGCGCGCGGCAGGTCCGGGAAGTCCTCGATCACCCGGGCGATCGTGCCGAGGGCGCCGTCGAGATGCTCGCGCTCATGGGTCGCCATCAGGCTGGTCCGCAGCAGGGCACCGCCGGGCGGCACCGCCGGGTGAATCGCGACGTTGGTGTAGACGCCGGCGTCGAAGAGGGCCTTCCAGAGCAGCACCGCCTGCCAGTCGTCGCCGACCATCACCGGCACCACCGGGGTGGTGGCGACGGCGCCGTCGGGCAGCGTCCCCGGCTCGATCACCCTGAGCCCCAGGTGCCGCAGTCCCTCGCGCAGGTACTCGGCGTTGGCGAGCAGGGCCTCGAACAGGGCCGGGCCCTCGGCGCGGATCACCCGCAGCGCCGCCAGGGCGGCGCCGACGGCGGCGGGGACGGCGGAGGCGCTGAAGATGAAGGAGCGGGAGCTGATCCGCAGGTACTCGATCACCTCGGCCGAGCCGGCGATGAAGCCGCCGCAGGAGGCGAGGCTCTTCGAGAAGGTGCCCATCCGCAGGTCGACCTCGTCCTCGAGGCCGAACAGCTCGCAGGCGCCGGCTCCGCGGGCGCCGAGCACGCCGGCGCCGTGGGCCTCGTCGACCATCAGCCGGGCGCCGTGCGCCCTGCAGAGCTCGACGATGCGGGGCAGGTCGCAGACGTCGCCCTCCATCGAGAAGACGCCGTCGACGATGACGAGGACGCCGCCGCCGTCGCTCGCGGCCCGATCCAGCATCTTCTCCAGCTTGTCCATGCGGTTGTGGCGGAAGGGGCGCAGCTTGGCGCCGGAGAGGCGGCAGCCGTCGAGGATCGAGGCGTGGTCGCCGGAATCGCAGATCACCGTGTCGCCGGGACCGAGGATGGTGCCGATGCAGCCGACGTTCGACTGGTAGCCGGTCGTGAAGACGATCGCGTCCTCGGCCTTCATCCATTCCGCCAGCTCGCGCTCGAGGTCGAGGTGCAGGGGGGTGGTGCCGTTGAGCAGGCGCGAGCCGGTGACGCCGGTCCCGTAGGCCTCCAGGGCGTCGCGGGCGCCGGCCTTGACGCGCTCGTCGCCGGTCAGGCCCAGGTAGTTGTTGGAGCCGAGCATGATCGTCTCCCGCCCCTCCATCTCCACCACCGGGCCGGCCTGCGAGGTGAGCAGGCGGAAGTAGGGGAGGAGGTCGTGCTCCTTGGCGGCTTCGAGTTGCTCGAGACGATCGTGTTCGCGGACCTTCGCGAAGACGTCGACCGGGGCCTTCGCGGTCTCGCTCATCGCAGCAGAGTGTAGGTTGCCGCCCACATGGCAAACGTGTCGATACGGACCGCCCGCGGACCGGCGGCGGTGAAGCGGTTCATCGACCTGCCCTACCGGCTGCACGCGGGCACTCCCTGGATCCCGCCGCTGAAACTGGAGCGGCGGCTCTTCCTCAACCGCCGCCTCAATCCCTATTTCACGCACGGCGAGGCCGAGTACTTCCTGGCCTGGCGCGACGGCCGCGTGGTCGGACGGGTCAGCGCCCAGATCGACCGCGCCTTCAACGCCTACCACGGCAACCGCTGGGGGATGTTCGGCTTCCTGGAGATGGAGGACGACCCGGAGGTGGCCGCCGCCCTGCTCGACGCCGCCGCGACCTGGCTGCGCGAGCGCGGCTGCGAGCGGATGGTCGGACCGATGGACTTCTCGATGAACGACGAGAGCGGGATCCTCACCGAGGGCTTCGAGCTCGAGCCGCTGATCCGCCAGCCCTGGCACCCGCCCTATTACCAGCGGCTCTGCGAGGGGTACGGGCTGGAGAAGGCGATGGACCTCTACTCCTGGCACCTGGAGATCGAGAGCCGCGAGCGCGGCGAGCTGCTGCCGGTCCTCTTCGACCTCGACAAGAAGGCCCGCGAGGAGCACGGGGTGACGATGCGGAAGATGACCCGGCGCGGGCTGCGCGCCGACATGGACCGCTTCGCCGAGATCTACAACGCCGCCTGGTCGGAGAACTGGGGCTTCGTGCCGTACTCGAAGGAGGACCTCGACACCTACGCGCTCGACATGCAGCTGATCTTCACGCCGGAGTGGTTCATGGTCGCCGAACGAGAGGGCGAGACGGTCGCGGTGGCGATCACGTTGATGGACCTCAACCAGGTCCTGAAGAAGATGAAGGGGCGGATCTTCCCGACCGGGTGGTGGCACTACCTGCGCCGCCACCAGATCGTCGACCGGGTCCGGGTCGGCTTCCTCGGCGTCAAGCCCGAGTACCAGCACACCGGCGTCGCCGCCGCCCTCTACGTCGAGCATTTCGAGACCGCGGCCCGGACGCCGCTCAAACGCGGCGAGGCGGGCTGGATCCTCGAGACCAACGAAGCGATGAACCGGGGGCTGGAAGCGATGGGGGGCGAGATCGTGAAGCGGTATCGGGTTTACGAGCGGACCCTGTAGGGACAGCGAGGGGGGTCCACCTGCGCGAACTGCGGGGAGGCTTGGTGGACCCCCCTCGCTGTCCCACCAGGGTCCGGTGGTAATTCCCCAGGGTCCGGTGGGGGGTCGTTTCTCCGGAGTTTGCGGCCAGGGTTCGGGGGCCGACCCGGGCTCTCGCTAGAGTCGGGGTGGTGAGCGATTTCGAGCTCGATGGCGAGGTTGTCGCCGAGGAAGACGGTTCTCCTGGCGAGGCGGAGCCGGTGCGGGCGTTGCCGCTGCCCTATGAAGGGTCTTCCGCCTCTCTGGTGTTGCGCGAGGACGTGAAGACGGCGGCGCTGGCCGCTGCCGGCGGGGTGCTGGCGGGGGCCGCGACGGTTGCCGCTGTGCGGGCGGTGAGCGCGGTTGGGGGG
>CAMPIP010000188.1 GCA_946886425.1 uncultured Actinomycetes bacterium | reverse complement strand
GGCGGCCGGCGTCGACCCGAATCAGCGCTCGCTGGTTCTGCTCGTTCGCTGGCATCGCTTCTCGATGCTGCTCGGTGCCGATGCCGAGGCCGAGGCGGTCCCGCTCGAGCCGGGCCCCGTCGACGTCCTCAAGGTCGCCCACCACGGCAGCGACGACGCCGGCCTCAGCGCGCTTCTCGCCCGCTCGAGGCCCGGCCTCGCGGTGATCTCGGTCGGCGACGGGAACCCGTTCGGTCACCCGACCGCCGCGACCGTCGCGACCCTCGCCGAAGCCGGGGTCCCGGTTATGCGAACCGATCGCGATGGCACGGTTGCGATCGACGTCTCCCGGCGCGGTTTCCGGGTCGATGCCGGTCACTGAGCGAGCAGTCGATCTCCTCCCAACTCGACGAAAGGTCTAGGAGAAATTGGGCTTACCGGAAGCAGGGCTGGAGCTTTCGGCTGGCGTGGGCGATAGCTGCTTAGTGCGGCGTCGCATCTCACAACTGTCCCTCCGCCCAATGCTGCGGCCCGGCTCGCGCAGCGACGGGATCCTCGACCGGATCCGGGTCGTCTCCTTTGCGCTGCTCGGCCTCACGGCGGCGACGGCGCTCGGCCTGGTCGCCTTCATCGCCAACCAGGGTTTCCCCGCGGTGGGCTCATTGATGCCCAGCCCGACTGTCCACCGTCAGGCGATCGGGGAGAGCTCGATCGTCTCGGCGCCAGCCCTCGAGCGCGGGCCCTACAGCGCTCTCGTGGCGCGCGAGCCGGCTGCCACCGCTCGCGCCGAGGGCGAGAATCGCCATCCGCACCGCAACCGCGGCGACGACTCCGCCTCGGCCCCGGGTCAGGGGGTGGTGGTCTCGGCTCCCCAGCCTTCCCCGGCGCCCTCGTCGCCGGGCGCCAGCTCGCCCGCCTCCCCCTCGCCGTCTCAACCCACCGAGCCTTCCCCGTCCAGCCCGACCCAGGTTCAGGTCAGCAGCCCACCGCCCAGCGTCGGTACCGGCACCGCGCCAGCGACGCCAGCGACGCCGGCGACGCCGCAGACGCCGAGCACGCCTACGACGCCGTCCTCGTCCAATCCGACCTCTTCGACGCCCGCCTCGATTCCGGACGCCCCGGATGGCGACGATGCGCGGGGCGAATCGCCCTCCAGCGGCCAGCTGCCCTCCTCCGCTACGCCGCCGCCGTCCTCGCTGCCCGCGCCGGTCCCCGCACCGCCCTCGAGCCAGACGCCGAGCTCCCAGACCGCTCCCCCGCCGCCGACGCCGCCCGGCAGCAGTGGCGGCCCCGGTCGCGGTCGCGGCTGGGGCCACTACCGGTAGGCGGCGGTCAACCCGGCACGGGCCGTGCGCGCGTCTAGACTCGCGCGATGGCCGAGATGCGCCCCCTGTACCTGATCGCCGGCACCGACGGCGCCAAGATCGATGCCACCCGCGCCCGCCTGCGCGCCCGGGCCGAACGCGAGGGCGGCGACGCGGCGCTGGAGGTCTTCGAGCCCGGCGAGGGCAGGGGGATGCCGGATCACGAGGCGCTGCTGGCCGCGATCCCCGCGATGTCGCTGATGGGCGAGCGGCGCTACCTGCTCGCCGACGGCGTCGAGCGCTGGCGCGATCGCCAGCACGAGGCCGTCGCCGCCGCGCTGGTCGCGCTGCCGCCGGACCTGACCCTGGTCCTGATCGCCCGCGACAAGGCGCCGGGCAGGCTGCTGAAAGCGGTCAAGGCCGCTGACGGCGAGGTGCACGAGTTCACGGCGCCGAAACCGCGCGAGATACCGCGGATGCTGGTCGCCGACGCCCAGCAGCTCGGCTTCCGGCTCGAGCCGGCGGCGGCGAAGATGCTGGTCGACCGGATGGGCGCCAACCCGGTGCGGCTGCGCCACGAGCTCGAGCGCCTGGCGCTCTGGGCGGGCGAGGGGGGAGAGGTGAGCGCGGCCGACCTGGCGGCGATGGTCACCGACACCTCCGAGGCGGCGGTCTGGTCGCTCTCCGACGCCCTGCTCGAACGCGACGCCCCCGCGGCCCTGCGCATCGGCGAGCGACTGATCGCCCAGGGCGAGAACGTCACCGGCCTGATCTACGGCCTGGCCTCGCGCCTGCGCGCCGCCCGCGCCGCCGCCGACCAGCTCGCCGCCGGGGTGCCCCCGAAGCAGGTCGAGTCCTCGCTGAAGATGCACCCCTACGCCGCCAAGCAGCTGGTCGCCCGCGTCCGCGACGCCAACCCGGGCGATCTTCGCGGCGCCACCGAGGCCCTCGCCCGGCTCGAGCTCTGGTCGCGGGGAGACGCCGACTACGGCGACGAGCTCGCCTTCACGCTCACCCTACGTTCCATCGCGGGCGCGTAGGCGAGCGAAAGCCAAGCAGGCCCAGGAGGAGAGAGGGAGCGTGCAACTGCACGTGACCGAACGACGACGCCGGCATGCGCCGGCTTGCAGCCGCCTACGCGCCCGCGGCAATGCGGCTCGCGCGGGCCTTCTTGCGCGAACCGGTGTTCCTGTGCAGGGCGCCCTTCTGGACGGCCTTGTCGATCTTCGAGACGAGCGCCTTGTGCTCGGCCTCGACGGCGGCGCTGTCGCCGCCCTCGACGGCGCTCTCGAGGCGACGGAAATGGGTCTTCACCGTGCTGGTGAGCAGCCTGTTCTCCGTGCGCTCGCGCTCGCTGCGTAGGATCCGCTTCTTCTGTGAGGCTATGTTGGCCATGAGTCAGGTGCCCCTGCCGGCGCCGTGCCGGGCTTGAGCGGCCGCCGACTATAGCGACTGAGACCAGCTTGGAGACGCCCAAGGCACCAGACCCGCCCGATCGCGACCGCGAGGCGGCTCCCGATCTCGAAACGGCGGTCCGTGACGCGGAGGCGATCAACGCCGACGAGGAACCGTTCGGGAGCCCCGCTCCGGGCGAGCGCCCGGGCCGGATCGCCCGCTCCACGGCCTTCTTCTCGATCGCCACCGCCGCCTCGCGGGTGGCCGGCCTCGGCCGCGAAGTCGTCGCCGCCGGCTACTACGGGATCAGCGGGCCGATGTCGGCCTTCACGATCGCCTTCCAGGTCCCCAACCTGATCCGGGCCCTGTTCGCCGACGCGGCCCTGCAGCCGGCCTTCGTCCCGGTCTTCACCGAACTGGTCGGCGAGAAGCGCTACCGCGAGGCCTTCCGGCTCGCCTCGACGCTGCTGCTGCTGGTGACGATGGTGCTGGGGGCGATCACGGCGCTCTTCGTGCTCCTGGCGCCGACGATCATGCCGATCTTCGCGCCGGGCTTCGAGGGGGAGATCCTCGACCTCACCGTCACCCTCTCCCAGGTCCTCTTCCCGATCCTGGTCATGCTCGGGGTCAGCGGCGTCGTCGTCGGCATCCTCAACAGCTACGACCGCTTCGGCGCCTTCGCGATCTCGCCGCTGTTCTGGAACCTGACGATCATCCTCGTCCTCGTCCTGGTCGAGCCGCTGTTCAGCGGCCAGGATCGGATCTACGCCTACGCGATCGGAATCCTCGTCGGCACCCTGGTGCAGCTGCTGATCCCGACCTGGGACCTGCGCAACACGCCCTTCCGGTTCAGCTTCAGCCTCGACTGGCGCCATCCCGGCCTGCGCCGGGTGCTGCTGCTGATGCTGCCGGTGACGATCAGCCTCGGCCTGATCAACTTCAACCTGCTGATCAGCAGCTTCTTCGGCAGCCTCGTCTCCGACCAGGCCCCGGCGGCGATCGACAAAGCGTTCCGGATCTACCAGCTGCCCCAGGGGATCTTCTCGGTGGCGATCGCGACGGTGCTGTTTCCGACCCTGGCCCGCTTCGCCAACCGCGGCGAGATCGAGAACCTGCGGGCGACGATGGCCAACGGGATGCGGCAGATCCTCTTCGTCCTGCTGCCCGCCGCGGCGGCGATCCTCGCCCTCTCGGAGCCGATGATCCGGCTCATCTACCAGCGTGGGGAATTCAGCCCGGCCGAGACCACGGTCGTCGCCACGGCCCTCTTCTGGTTCGCCTTCTCGCTGCCGACCAACGGCCTCTACCTGCTGCAGACGCGGACCTTCTTCAGTCTGCAGCGGCCCTGGCAGGCGACCTCGCTGGCGGCGATCGACCTGGTCGTCTCGGCGCTCGCCTCGTTCCTCCTCTACGAGCCGTTCGGGGTCGGCGGCATCGTCGCCGGCGTCGGCATCGGCACCACCTCGGCCGTCGTCGCTCAGGCGGTGATTTTGCGCCGCAAGTTCGGCGGCCTCGAGCTGGACCGCCTGGCCTCGACGGCGCTGCGGATCGCCGTCGCCTCGGCGGCGCTGGCCGGGGTCAGCTGGCTCGTCTGGGACATCCTCGACGAGCTGCTCGGGCGAGGCCTGCTCGGCCAGATCGTCTCGCTCGGAGCGGGCCTGGCGGTCGGCGGCGCCGTCTACCTGGCGCTGGCGAAGCTGCTGCGGATCGCCGAGCTGGAGCAGATCCTGCGGCTGCTGCCCGGTCGGCGCTAGATGCTCGGTCCCGGCCGCTACCTGCTCGGCGCCCTCGAGATCGTCGCCCTGGCCGGGTTCGCCGGGCTGGGGGGGTGGAGCGTGCGGCGTCGGTTCCTGCCGCGGCTGACCGGGCCAGCGGGAGCGTTGGCGAGCGCCGTCGTGGCTCTCGCGCTCTTGACCTGGGCCGCAGAGGCGCTGGGTACCTTCGACGTCTGGACCCCCGTTGCATACGTGATTCTCGTCGCGGCTCTGGGCGTGGGCCTGTGGACGCT
>CAMPIP010000187.1 GCA_946886425.1 uncultured Actinomycetes bacterium | reverse complement strand
GCGCCGTCGAGCTGGTCGCCCCCACCTTCGGCGGCATCAACCTCGAGGACATCTCCGCGCCGCGCTGCTTCGAGATCGAAGACCGGCTCAAGGAGTCGCTCGACATCCCCGTCTTCCACGACGACCAGCACGGCACCGCGGTGGTGACGATGGCCGCCCTCTTCAACGCCCTGAAGATCACCGGCAAGCCGATCGAGCAGCTGCGGGTGCTGGTGGTTGGCCTCGGCGCCGCCGGGGTAGCGGTGACGAAGATGATGCTCGCCTCCGGGGTCACCCACGTCGTCGGCTGCGACCGCCAGGGCGCGCTCTCGACCGAGCGCGAGGACTACCAGTCCGGCGCCATGAGCGGGATCAAGCGCTGGTACGCGGAGAACTCGAACCCCGAGAAGTTGAGCGGCCAGCCGGCCGACGTGATCGACGGCATGGACCTCTTCATCGGCCTCTCCGGCCCGGGGATCATCGACGCCCAGCACCTGGAGCGGATGAATGACGACGCGATCGTCTTCGCGATGGCCAACCCGACCCCCGAGGTGATGCCCGAGGACGCGGCGCCCTACGTGCGGATCATGGCCACGGGCCGCTCCGACTACCCGAACCAGATCAACAACGTGCTCGCCTTCCCCGGCATCTTCCGCGGCGCCCTCGACGCCGGGGCCCCCGAGATCACCGAGGAGATGAAGCTGGCCGCCGCCAAGGGGATCGCCGAGGTCGTCACCGACGACGACCTCTCCGAGGACTACATCATCCCCAGCGTCTTCAACCGCGACGTAGCCCCGAAGGTCGCCGAAGCCGTCGTCGAGGAGGCCAAGCGCGACGGCATCGCCCGGCTCAACGAGGAGACCGGCACCTTCGCCACCGTGGAGGCCGACTGAGGTCGCCGTGAAGGTCCTGGTCACCGGAGCCAGCGGCGCGATCGGGTCCGTCCTCTGCAACGCCCTGCTGGACCGCGGTGACGACGTCGTCGGCCTGACCCGCGACCCGGAGAAGAGCCGGCGCCGCGCCCCCGGAGTCACCTGGCACAGTTGGGAGCCGACCCTGGAACGGCCCAAAGCCGAGGCCTTCGAGGGCGTCGAGGGCGTCGTCAACCTCGTCGGCGAGAAGATCAACCAGCGCTGGACCGAGGAGGCGAAGCGGCGGATCATGGAGAGCCGCCGGAACGGAACCCAGAACCTGGTCCAGGCGATCGCCGGCCTGGAGCGGAAGCCGGCGGTGCTGATCAGCCAGTCGGCCGTCGGCTACTACGGCGACCGCGGCGACCGCGAGCTCGACGAGACGGACGGGCCCGGCGAGGGCTTCGATTCCGAGGTCTGTCGCGAGTGGGAGCAGGCCGCGCGCGAGGCCGAGGCCGCCGGCCTGAGGCTGGCGATCGTCCGCAGCGGACAGGTCCTCTACGCCCACGGGGGCCTGCTCGGCGAACTCGAAGTGCCGTTCAAGCTCGGAGTCGGCGGGCCGCTGGCGGGCGGCAGGCAGTACGTCTCCTGGATCGACCTCGAGGACGAGGTCGGGATCCTGCTCTGGGCGCTCGACAACCCCGCGGTGAGCGGCGTCGTCAACGCCACCGCTCCCGAGCCGGTCACCAACCGCGACTTCTCGAATGCCCTGGGACGGGCGCTGGACCGGCCGGCGGTGGTGCCGGTCCCCGGCTTCGTCCTCGACCTCAAGGTCGGCAGCGAGTTCGCCGCCGCGATCAAGGGCGGCCAGCGGGTCCTACCGAGGCGCGCCCTCGAGCTCGGCTACGAGTTCCGCCGCCCGCGCCTCAGCGAGGCGCTCGGCAGCATCTACTAGCCGCGCGCTAGCCGCCTTCGAGTTGCTCGAGCACCGCCGCCCGCAGGTCGTCGTCGCCGGCGCTGGCGCGGACCGCGTTCAGCACCCTCCGCATCGCCGCCGCCCCGTCGCCGTCGCTGACGGCGCCGATCCCCGCCGCTTCGAGGATCGGGGCCGAGAACTCGACCGACTTGGAATCCGGCTCGCCGACGTAGGCGATCGCCGCCGAGGTCTCGGTGGCCTTGCGGGCGCCGGCGCCGATCGCCGCCAGGCGGTGACCGTGGACGACGCGGTCGAGGCAGACGAGCGTCACCGGTTCGCCCCCGGGCTGGGGATTGGCTCTGTACACGACCCCCGCCTCGGCGCAGAGCGGCGGCGTCACGAAGATCGTCGGCAGGTCCGCGTCGGAGTCCGCTTCGCCCGCCCCGCAGGCGCTGGCGCCGAGACCGAGGAGCGCGACCGCCGCGAGAACCGGCCCGGCCCGCCTCAGCCGAAAAATACTTCTGCCTCCGCGTAGAGCTCCTCCGGGACCAGCTTCAGCTCGGCGGTGGCTTCGCTCAACTCGACCAGCTCGATGTCGGTGCCGCGCAGCGCCGTCATCGTCCCCCAGCGGCCGGCGTTGGCGGCGTCGATCGCGTGCAGGCCGAAGCGGGTCGCGAGGACCCTGTCGAAGGCGGTCGGGGTGCCGCCGCGCTGGACGTGGCCCAGCACCGTGGCCCGCGCCTCTTTGCCGGTCCGCCGCTCGATCTCCCCCTCCAGCCAGTGGCCGACGCCGCCGAGGCGGGTGTGTCCGAAGGCGTCGGTCTGGCCACCGTCGGCGACCTGCATGCCACCGACCGGCTCGGCCCCCTCGGCGACGACGACGATCGGCGCGAAGCGACTGGCGAAGCGTTTTCCGACCAGCTCGCAGACCTTCTCGACGTCGAACTTGCGCTCGGGGATGAGGATCACGTTGGCGCCGCCGGCGAGGCCGGCGTGGAAGGCGATCCAGCCGGCGTTCCGTCCCATCACCTCGACGATCAGCACCCGGTGGTGGCTGTCGGCGGTGGTGTGGAGCCGGTCGATCGCCTCCATCGCGATGTTTACCGCGGTGTCGAAGCCGAAGGTGTAGTCGGTGGCGCCGAGGTCGTTGTCGATCGTCTTCGGCACCCCGACGACGTTGACGCCGGCCTCCGCGTGCAGCCGCGAGGCGGCGCCGAGGGTGTCCTCGCCGCCGATCGCGATCAGGCCGTCGACGCCGGCCGCGGTGAGGTTGGCGGCGATCCGCTCCGGGCCGCCGTCGACCGCGAAGGGGTTGGTGCGCGAGGAGCCGAGGATGGTGCCGCCGCGGGGCAGGATGCCGCGCACCTCGGGCACGCCGAGCTGCCGGCTGTCGTCCTCGAGCGGCCCGCGCCAGCCGTCCCGGTAGCCGACGAACTCGTGCCCGTACTCGCCGACTCCCTTGCGGACGACCGCCCTGATCACGGCGTTGAGGCCGGGACAGTCGCCGCCGCCGGTGAGGACTCCGATCCGCATCGCCCCCAGCTTAGAAAGCTGACGAGACCCGTGCGACGAGGTAGGTTCGAACCCCAGCCGAACGAGGAGGAGTTATGAGCGACGCACCGGATCTTCAGGCAATCACCGAGGTCCAGCAGCAGACCTGGTCGAAGGGCGACTTCGCGATGGTCGCGAGCCTCGTGTACAACGTCAGCGAGGGACTCGCGGAAGCGCTGGACATCGTCCCCGACGAGAAGGTCCTCGACGTCGCCTGCGGCAGCGGCAACGGGGCGATCGCGGCGGCGCGGCGCTCCTGGGGCGGCGTGGTCGGCGCCGACTACGTTCCCGCCCTGCTGGAGCGTGGCCGCGAACGCGCCGCCGCCGAGCGGCTCGACGTCAAGTTCGTCGAGGCCGACGCCCAGGCCCTGCCCTTCGAGGACGCCAGCTTCGACGTGGCGATGTCGATCTTCGGAGCGATGTTCGCCCCCGACCAGGAGAAGACCGCGGCCGAGCTGCTGCGGGTGGTCAGACCAGGCGGCCGCATCGGGATGGCCAACTGGACCCCGACCGGCAGCGTCGGGACGATGTTCAAAACGATCTCCGGACACGCACCCCCGCCGCCCGGGATCAACTCGCCGCTGCTCTGGGGCACCGAGGAGCGGCTGCGGGAACTGCTCGGGGACGGCATCACGGACCTCCGGGTCGAGGCCCGTCTCTCGCGCCAGCCGTTCCGCTCCGCCGAGCACTACATCGAGTTCTTCCGCACCTACTTCGGTCCCATGCAGACGGCCTTCGAACGGGTCGGGCCCGAGGGCGAAGCGGCGCTGGCCGACGACCTGCGGGCGATGCTGGAGGCCGACAACACCGCCGGCGACCGGGCGATGGTGCTCGAGGCCGAGTACCTGGAGGTAGTGGCCACCCGAGCGGCCTAGTGCAGCCGCGCTTGGCAAGCAGGTCAAGGACGCAGGGAGCGTGGCGTGCTCCGCACGCGAGCGACCGAGGACGCCGAGATGCGCCGCCTAGCGCGGCTGGACGACGCGCAGAACGGCGCCGATCAGCAGCACCGTGAAGAAGACGAGGCCGGCGACCGGGCCGCCCTGCCCGAAGGCGTAGGAGACGACCATCGCGGCCAGCGCCAAAAAGAGAGTGACTGCCATGCCCATTGCGGCGGGGACTTTACCCGGCGAGGGCGACGCGCGCCTCGCCGAGGAACTCGGCGACCGCGTCGGCGGCCCCGGCGGCTGATCCGCCCTCCCCGGCCGCCCGCACCAGCCTGCTCCCGACGATCACCCCATCGGCGATCCGGCCCACCTCGGCGGCCTGCGCCGCGGTCCCGATCCCGAACCCCACCGCAACCGGAACCTCCGCCTCCTCCTTGACGGCAGCGACCAGCTCCGCCAGCTGCGGCGGCACCTCGGTCCGCTCGCCGGTGGTACCCACCGTGGAGACGACGTAGATGAACCCCCGAGCGTCCTCGCAGATCGCCTTCCGCCGCTCCGCCGTCGTCGGCGGCGCCACCAGCGGCACCAGAGCCAGCCCCACCGCCGCGAACGCCTCCCGCAC
>CAMPIP010000186.1 GCA_946886425.1 uncultured Actinomycetes bacterium | reverse complement strand
GAGCTGCGGGCGGTCCTCGACGCTGTCCGCGCGCTGATGCTGGGCGCCGTCGCCAGCGGCCGCCAGCCGCACGCGATCTACCGCCGCCGAGGTCCCTGCCCCGTCTGCGGCGGGCCGGTCTCGTCCCGGGGCCAGGGCGACGCAAACCGCACCACCTACTGGTGCGGGCGCTGTCAGGCCTGAGCCAGCTGCCGCAGCCGCTCGCCCTCGACCCGCAGCATCTTCCAGTCGTCGAGTCGCCGCGCCCCGAGCTTGTCGTAGAAGTTGAGGGCCGGCTCGTTCCAGTCGAGCGCGCACCATTCGAGCCGCGCGTAGCCGCGCTCGACCGCCAGCCGCGCCAGGTGCTCCATCACCATCTGCCCGGCGCCGCCGCGCCGCTGCTCGGGCCGCACGTAGACGTCCTCGAGCCAGATCCCCGGCCGGCACTCGAAGGAGGAGAAGGTGGTGAAGAAGATCGCGTAGCCGATCGCCTCGTCGCCGTGCTCCAGCAGCAGCGCCTCCGCCGCCCGTAGCTCGAAGAGGGTGCGGCGCAGGACCTCGGCGTCGCCGTTGACCTTGTCGGCGAGCTTCTCGTACTCGGCCAGCTCGACGATCAGCCCGAACAGCGTCTCCACGTCGGCTTCGCCGACGGGGCGGATGCGGGTCTGCTCGGCGCTCGCCACGGCCTGCGACTGTACCGGCCGTGAACGCTCCGCTCCGCAGCCGGCCCCGCGCCTATTACCTGGTCGCCGGCGTCCCCCTCGACGCCGAGCTGGAGCGCCACCGCGCCCTGCCCGTCTTTGCCGCCGGACCGCTGGCCGAGCGCGCTCCGGAGCTGCGGGTCCGCCGGGCAAGGCGCCGCCCCAACCGGCTCGGCTTCGCCGTCCCCACCCAGTTCCGCCTCTCGGTCACCGCCTACCCGGGCATCCGTCCCGGCGACGTCCTCGAGACCCTCCTCCACGAGCTCACCCACCTCCACGTCGGCCGCGCCCCCGAAGCGCACGCCTGGCATGGCCCCACCTTCAAGAGCACCCTGGCCCGGGCGATGGCCGAGGCCTACGGGGTCGACGGCATCGCCCCGCGCAGCACCCTGCACGGCGTCTACGCCGAGGCGATCGAGGAGCGGCTGCTAGCGGCCGCCGAGCAGCGAGCGAGAGCCGACACCCGGACTTGAACCGGGGACCCCTTCATTACGAATGAAGTGCTCTACCAACTGAGCTATGCCGGCGAATGGCTTCCATTCTAGGAAAGGAGCACCTCATACCCCCTTCCCCCACCTCCGATCCCGTCGCCGACATGCGTCCCGACCGAAGCATTGCCGCAAATTGCCCCGTTCGCTCAGATTTCGTTCCCCTGCGCTACCCTTGGCAGTCGGTGGTACTTGTTGCGGGCGACTGGCGGAGGGGGAGTGCGGCATGGGGTGGCCGATTGAGGACCACATAGTTCAGAACGCGGTTAGTGCGATCCTCGACCGGTCTGAGCGACAGGAGGCGCTTGGTCAGCTGAAGGCCACGTTCGTCGACCCGGGAATCATTGCCCAGCTGGCCAACGACAACAATGAAATCGTCTACGGGCGGCGCGGCACCGGGAAGACCCACGTCCTGAAACTTCTCCAGCACCAGATCGAGTCCAAGCCGGATCAGGTTTGCCTCTACGTCGACATGCGGGTACTGGGGAGCGACTCTCTGTGGACGTCTGACTCCCGGCCGCACCACCAACGAGTCGCGAACCTTCTCCGCGACCTAGTCAAAGCGATACATGACGGCTTGCTGGAGTACGTAACGCGTCCCGAAGTGGAGTTAGACAATTCACCATACGAGGCCCTGGACTGCCTCGCCAGGGCGATCACCGATGAAGTCCTATCGGGCGAACGCTTGGTCACCGAGCACAGCGGTACGCAAGCTGTGGATCACTCTTCCTCGGCCGAGTTTGCTGCCGACCCGAAGCCGCGAATTGGAGTTGGAAGTGAGAGCTCCCGTCACACCGAGGAGACGACGCGAGTCCAACGTGAGGGAACGCCCCTCCGGCGAATCCTCTTCCAAGAGGTACAGAGCAATTTGGTCAAGGCGATAAAGGCGGCTGAACTCAGAAGGATGGTCGTTCTAATCGACGAGTGGACGTGGGTTCCCGCGTCGCTCCAGCCGCTGCTGGCGGAGTTCATTGCGCGGGTCTTTCTCCTCAACCCACGCCTCACTGTGAAGATCGCCGCCCTTGAGTATAGGTCCGTATTCGCGACCCACCTGGGCCGGAACAACGTGATCGGTTTCGAGCTCGGCTCGGATATCTCGGCTTCGCTCGAGCTGGACGACTACTTCGTATTTGACCGAGACAATGTGTCGACCATCAAGCTGTTTTCCGAGCTCCTGCTCCGGCATGTCGACGCAGAGTGCGAAAGTCACTGGCTAGCGCAAAAGCTGGAGACGGCTGACAAGAGAGCTCCGAGCATCGCGCACATCCAAGAGGTCCTGGAACGCAACGACTGGAAAAGCCGTTATATGGAGGACAATCACGGTGTCAAAGACTCCAGTGAGCTCGTGCGCGCTCTCTTCGACAAAGACGAAAGCTTCGAAGAACTGGTGCGGGCAGGGGAGGGGGTTCCCAGGGACTTCATGAATATCTTTCGGGGCGCTTTCTTCGACAGCCTCAAGAGAAGAAAGAGCGGTATCGACCGCTCCGCGGTCCGGAAGGCTGCCCGGGACTGGTTTCACCAAGACAAGTCACGAAATATCGATGACGGGCAGCGCGCGGTCCTGGAAAGGATTGTGAACTTCGTCGTCGGGCGGAAGCACGCGCGAAGCTTCCTGTTCGATGCGGAGATCGAAGGCAGCGACATGATCCGAAGTCTGTTCGACAACCGTGTGATCCACCTCGTTCAACGAGGCTACATCGAGAATCCCACGCGCCCAGGCAAGACGTACAACGTCTACACCTTGGATTTTGGGACGTACGTCGAGCTACTGGGCACCGATCACGCTCCCCGGGGAGACTTCACGGCCGGTCTAACGGACTCAGAAGGCGTGATCGTTCCCTTCCACGATGACCGAGCGATTCGCAAGATCGAGATACCTTCGGACATGCTCGTCCCGAGCAAGGTCGGTCCTGAGGCAGCGTCTTTGCCAACCTCCTAGCCGCTCGCCGCGAGGCACGATTCCGTCGCGACCGTCCGCGATGATGCCGGGATGGCGAGGCCGAGGGACGCGCGCCGGCGCGATGGCAACGAGATCGAGTTCTCCCGCATCGTTGCCTTCAGCGACGGCGTCTTCGCGATCGCGATCACGCTGCTGGTGCTGACCCTGAGCGTCCCCGAGCACCTCGGAGACGAAACCCTCACCGACGCGCTCTGGGACCAGCGACACAACCTGATCGCCTACGCGATCAGCTTCGCCGTGATCGGTCGCTACTGGATCAACCATCACCGCTTCTTCTCCAGCGTCACCGGCTTCGACGGGCGACTGCTGACGCTCAACATCTTCTACCTCGCCTGGATCGTGCTGCTCCCGTTCAGCACCCAGGTTCTCGGCGATCATGGCGGCGAAGCGGCGGCGGTGATCCTCTACGCGGTCAACCTCGGCGGGGTCTCGCTGGTGGGGCTGTGGATGGCGATCGATGCCCGCCAGGCCGGCCTCTCCGAGATCGCCGACGAGGAACTCCAGGCCTTCCGCCACAAGTCCGTCTTCGTCGCCGCCGTCTTCGGGGCCTCGATCCCGGTCGCCCTGGTCGCGCCCGACTTCGCGCCGCTGCTCTGGCTGGCGCTCTTCCTCGATCCCGCCGACCGCTTGCCGGGGCGGCGGGGGGCGAGTTAGTCCCCCCGTGCGGGAATAACTCGCCCCGGCCCTCAGGCCTCCGCCACCGGCTCGCTCTGGCGCACTCCCTCCGTCAGTCCATCCGCCGGCTCCCGCACCAGCGGCTCGCCGAGCTTTCGGTGCTCGAGCTGGCCGCAGACCGGGCAGTCCGGCTCCGGCACGACCGGCTCGCGGTCGACTTCCATCGTCCGCAGGTCGTAGATCTGCGCAACCCCCAGGGTCGAGGGCTGGGCCAGGCCGGTCAGCAGATGCAGCACCTCCATCGCCACGTGGCCGCCGGTGATCCCGCAGGGCGGCCCCAGCGTCGCCGCCGGCGACGATTTCGCCCGCTGCTGCTCGACGGCGATGTCGAAGAGCGGGTAATCGCGCCGGTAGGCGATCTCCTGACATCCGAAGCAGCCGGTTACGCCGGGCACGAAGAGCGGCCCGACCCGAGCGATTGGCGGGACATGGCTCATCGAGATGTAGGGAATGCCGGCCGCGAAACAGGCGGCGTTGCACCACCGCTCGATGTCGTGAGCGGGCCAGTCGGCGGCGTCGATGACGACGTCGGCGCCGGCGATGAACTCGGCGATGTCGGCTTCGCTTTCCAGCCGCCGGGCGGCGGCCGTGACCCGCATCGAGGAGTTGAAGGCGCGCAGTCGACGTGCCGCCGCCTCGACCTTGAGCAGGCCGACGTCGGCCTCGCTGTAGAGAACCTGGCGGTTGAGGTTGCTGACCTCGACCCGGTCACCGTCGATCAGCCACATCTCGCCGACCCCGCAGCAGGCCAGCCACATCGCCGCCGAGCCGCCGAGCCCGCCGACGCCGAGCACCGCCACCTTCGCCTCGCGGAGGCGGCGCTGGCACTCCGACGGCATCAGGCCCGGCTCGCCGACGTCGCTGAAGTAGCGAAGCTGGCGGTCGAACCGAGCCCGCTCGCCAGCGCTGACGCGCTGGTCGTCGGCGCCGTCCTCGAGGGCCTCGAGCTGGTCGTGCTGGGTCAGCGTCTGGCCGACTTCCTCGCTGCCAAACCGCTCCTCGAGCTCGG
>CAMPIP010000185.1 GCA_946886425.1 uncultured Actinomycetes bacterium | reverse complement strand
GCGCCGAGGAGGTCGTGCTGGGACGGCGGGTCTCGGCCGGCGGCCGGACCAGCGCCTTCGTCGCCGGCAGGGCCGCGACCGCGGCCGACCTGAAGCTGCTGGGAGGCCGCCTGCTCGCCTTCTACGGGCAGCACGAGCACCGGCGGCTGACGATCTCCTCGGCGCAGCTGGAGGTGCTGGACGGGTTCGTCGGCGCCGAGCACCTGGAGACACGGCGCCGCTACCGCGAGGCGCACCGCGAGTGCGGCCGACTCGCCGCCGAGCTGGCCGAGCTGCGCGAGCGCGAGGGATCGCGGGAGCGCGACCTCGACCTCTACCGCTACGAGCTGGCCGAGATCGAGGAGGTCGCTCCGGAGCCCGACGAGCGCGACGGGTTGGCGGCCGAGCGCGAGCGGCTGCGCCACGCCGAGGGACTGCGCGAAGCCGCGGCCGGGGCGCACGCCGGCCTGGCCGGGGCCGACGAGGACGGCGGTGGCGCCGAGTCGCTGCTGGCCCGGGCGGAAGCGCTGCTGCAGGGAGCCGGCGGCGTCGATCCCGGCCTCGACGCATTGGCCGAGCGGGTCGCGACGCTGACCGTCGAGCTCGGCGACGTCGCCTCGGAGCTGCGCGACTACGCCGAGGCGGTCGAGGCGGACCCGGAGCGGTTGCAGGGGGCTGAGGAGCGGCTGGAAGCGATCGACAGGCTGGAGCGCAAGCACGGCGGCAGTGTCGAGTCAGTGCTCGCCCACGCCGAGCGCTGCCGCGAGGAGATCGCCCGGCTGGAGGGCGCCGGCGAGCGCGGGGCGGAGGCCGAGGCGGACCTTGCTGCCGCCGAAGCGCTGCGAGCCGAGCTGGGAGAGCGGCTCAGCGCCGGCCGCGCCGCCGCGGTCGATCCGCTGCAGGAGCGGGTCGCCGCCGAGCTGGAGCAGCTCTCGATGCAGGGGGCGCGGCTGGAGGTGGTGCTGGAGCCGCACCCGGACGGCTACGGCGGCAGCGGTCGCGAGACGGTCGAGCTGCGCGTTGCCCCCAACCCCGGGATCGAGCCGGCGCCGCTGCGCGACGCCGCCTCCGGCGGCGAGCTCTCGCGGGTGATGTTGGCGTTGAGCGGCCTCGGCCAGGCCGCCGCTGCCGCGACGATGGTCTTCGACGAGATCGACGCCGGGATCGGCGGCAACACGGCCCGGGTCGTCGGCGAGCGGCTGCGGGCGTTGGCGGCGGGCCGCCAGGTCGTCTGCATCACCCATCTGCCCCAGGTCGCCTCTCTGGCCGAGAACCACTTCCGGCTCGAAAAGGACGTCGCCGGCGAGCAGGCGCTGGCCACCGTCGAGCACCTCGACGGCGACGCGGTCGTCGAGGAGATCCGCCGCATGCTCGGCGGCGAGGGCGGCGACGAGGCGGCCACCAGGCACGCCCGCGAGCTGCTCGCGGCTGCCTGAGTCGGGCGCGAGCGCGGGCACTTATATCCCCTGGAGGGGCCTTTTCTGACCGCGTTGCCTGGATGTCCCCTCGGATAAGGGCGATCGTGAACCGCCTACACGCCGTCAGATGGACTCAAACCCTTTCGCGCGGCGGTTGGGTGGCCTAACCTGAGGCGATGACCACCGCCAGTCGCAGGCGCCTGCCTGCTCTTTTGGGGCGCCGCAATGGTTCGCGCCCCGACGCCCCGATCGAAGGGACGGCCCGTCTGGGCGCCCGCACCAAGCACCTGGTCAAGCGGATGCGGCCCGGCGACGTCGCCGTCATCGACCACGTCAACATCGACCGGATCGCCGCCGAGGAGCTGATCGACGCCGGTGCCGTCGCCGTCCTCAACGCCTCGCCCTCCTCGGACGGTCGCTATCCCAACCCCGGGCCGCTGATGCTGGCCCACGCCGGCGTCCGCTTGATCGATGCCCCGGAGGCGGACCTCTTCGGGTTGCTCACCGACGGCGACCGGCTGCGGATCGACGGCGGCACGGTGCTGATCGACGGCGAGGCGGTGACCGACGGCCGGGTCCGCACGGTCCCGGAGCTGGAGCGCGAACTCGAGGAGCAGCGGGAGCGGATCGACGAGGCGCTGGCCGAGTTCGCCGAGAACACGGTCGAGCACGTCCGCCAGGAGACCGACATCCTCACCGGCAGCATCGAGTTCCCGCACACCCGGTCCTCGTTCCGCGACCGCCAGGTGCTGATCGTCGTCCGCGGGGACCGCCACCGCCGCGACCTCAAAGCGCTGCGCGCCTACATCCGCGACATGCGGCCGCTGATCGTCGCCGTCGACGGCGGCGCCAACGGCCTGCTCGAAGCCGGCCTGAAGCCGGACATGATCCTCGGCGACATGGACTCGGCCAGCGACGAGGCGCTCGGCTGCGGCGCCGAGCTGATCGTCCACGCCTATCCCGACGGCCGCGCCCCCGGCTGCGAGCGCCTGGTCGAGATGGGGCTGCGGCACTCGGTGGTCCCCGCCGCCGGCACCAGCGAGGACGTGGCGATGCTGATGGCCTACGAGAAGGGTGCCGAGCTGATCGTCAGCGTGGGCGCCCACTTCAACCTGATCGAGTTCCTCGAGCGCAAGCGCGGCGGCATGTCCTCGACCTTCCTGACCCGGCTGCGGATCGGCGAGAAGCTGGTCGACGCCAAGGGGGTGAGCCGGCTCTACCAACCGACCTCGGCGTTGGCTCCGGCGCTGCTCTTCGCGGTCGCCTTCCTGGTCCTGCTGACGATCCTGATCATCACCTCTCCGGCACTCAACGACGTCTTCGAGCTGTTCTGGCTGAAGGTCCGGATCTGGCTCGGCCTCTAGAGCCCCGGAGGCCGGCGCATCTCGGCGGCCTCGGTCGCTCGGTCGGCTCACGCACGAAAAGTGCGCTCCCCTTCCTCGCTCCCTGCGTCCACCGACCTGCTCGGCCTCCCGGCCTCTAGCCTTCGGCGCTCGATGGGTTACAGCGCCCGCTACCACGCAGCCTCCCTGATCGCGGTCTTCCTCGCCCTCGCGATCGGCATCCTCGTCGGCGCCGAGTTCGGCGGCGACGCGCTCAACAGCACCCGCAAGAACCTCGAGGCGAGCCTGGTCGGCAACCTCCAGGACGCCCGTTCCCGCGCCGACGACCTCAACAGCGAGCTGGGTCGCGCCAACGAGTTCTCCGAACGTGTCTACCCGGCGCTGGTCCGCGACCGGCTCGACGGGGCGCGGATCGGGATGGTTGGCCTCGGCGGCCTGCCCGGGGAGATGACCAGCGCGGTCGAGGAGGCGCTGGCGCCGACCGGGGCCCGGCTGGTCGGGGTGGGGGTGGTGCGCGAGCCGGTCGATGTCGCCGGCCTCGCCGACGACCTCGCCAAGACCCGCTTCGCCGACCTCCGCGTCAGCCCCGACTCCCTGACCGAACTCGGGACCGGAGTGGGGCGGCAGCTGGTGATCGGCGGCACCCTGCCCGAAGTGGTCCGTGGCGAGCTCTTCTCGCGCGCCAGCGGCAGCTTCGGCGCCCTCGACGGCCTCATCGTCGTCCGCGAACCGCCGCAGGACATGGGTCCGGTCCAGCGCGCCAAGGCGGCGCAGCTGGAGTCGGCGCTGATGGCCGGGATCACCGGCGCCCGCGAGCCGACGGTCGGGATCGAGGCCTCGACCACGGAACCGTCGTCGATCTCGTTCTTCCAGGGCAACGACCTCTCCAGCGTCGACGACGTCGATCTGGCGGCCGGCAAGGTGGCGCTGGTCTTCGCGATGCTCGGCGCCGAGGGCCACTTCGGCGTCAAGAGCAGCGCCGACCGGCTGCTGCCCGAGCTGCTGGCGCCCGGCGGCTGAACATGGAGTGGATCGGCTTTCCGCTGGCGGTCGCGGTGGCCGCGTTCGTCGTCCCTGCCGGGGCGCGGGGGCTGCGCGACGCCGGCCTGGTGCGGGCCAACTACCGCGGCGCCCAGCTCGCCTTCCCGCTCGGGGCGGTGCTGGCGACGGCGGCGCTGGTGACCCTGGCGCCGCTGGCCTTCCTCGACGACCGCGCCGACCTCGACCTGCTCGACCCCGAGCTGCGGCGCTGGCTGCCCTACCTGCTCGGGGTCGCCTTCCTCGGCTTCCTCGACGACGCGCTCGGCCAGGGCGAGGCGGCGGCGACGCCGCGCGGTTGGCGCGGCCACGCCCGGGCGCTGCGCGAAGGGCGGCTCTCGACCGGGGCGATCAAGGCAATCGGGGCGCTGGCGCTGGCCGCCTACGTTGTCTCCGGGCAGGGCCTCGAATCGTGGCGCTACCTGGCCGACGTGGCGCTGCTGATCCTCGCCACCAACCTGGGCAACCTGCTCGACCTGCGCCCGGGCCGGGCCGAGAAGGCGCTGGGGCTGCTGGCCCTGGGCCTCTGCCTCGGCGCCTGGACGTTGGCGCCCTTCGAGCTGCTGGGCATCTTCGCCGGGCCGATCCTGGTCGGCGCCTGGCTGACCCTGCGGGAGCGGGCGATGCTCGGCGACACCGGCTCCAACCTGATTGGCGCCATCGCCGGCGTCTGGCTGCTGACCGCGCTGGGGGCGGACGCGCGCCTGGTCGCCCTGGGCGTCGTCCTCGCCCTCACCGTTTACGGCGAGATGCGATCTATCTCGGCGACGATCGAGTCGGTTCCGCCCCTCCGCTGGCTAGACTCGCTCGGCAGAGCATGAGCCCTACCAGCAAAGGCGACACCCGCTTCATCTTCGTCACCGGCGGGGTCGTTTCGGCTCTCGGCAAGGGGATCGCCGCGGCCTCGATCGGTCGCCTGCTCGCCTCGCGCGGCTACCGGGTCCAGATGCAGAAGTTCGACCCCTACATCAACGTCGATCCGGGGACGATGAGCCCGTTCCAGCACGGCGAGGTCTTCGTCACCGAGGACGGCGCCGAGACCGACCTCG
>CAMPIP010000184.1 GCA_946886425.1 uncultured Actinomycetes bacterium | reverse complement strand
CGACAGGACCCGCCCGCCGGGGCCTCGACGTCCCCACTCTCATCGCCTTGGCGGTCGCCGCGGTCGCCGTCGTCCATTTCGCCACTGGCGTGAAGACCCGGCTCTCCACGGGGATGACCGGGTTCGACAGCACCTGGTACCACGGGCCGTTCGCCGCGGGGTTCTTCCAGTCGGGCGACACGTGGGATTTGCACTTCATTGCGCCCCAGTTCCTCGCCTGGTTCTACCCGGCGAATAGCGAGGTCTTTCACGCGACGGGGATGCTGGCGTTCGGTCGGGATGTTCTGTCGCCCCTGCTGAACCTCGGGTGGTTTGTGGGGTGCTTGTTCGCGTGCTGGTGCATCGGGCGGCCGTTCCGAGTCGGGGCGTGGTCGCTCGGGCTCGGGGCGATCGCGCTGTCTGTGCCGGCGCTGGCGGACCAGGCGGGCGAGGCGCGCAACGACATCGTCGGGATCTTCTTCCTGCTCGCCGCCGTGGCGCTGGCCCTGAACGCCGCGGTTGCTCGAGCCGATCGGGAACGGGCCGGGCTGACCGTTGCCGAGCTGGCCCTCGTCGGTCTCGCGGCCGGCTTGGCGGCCGGCACCAAGCTCAACTTCCTCCTACCCGCCGCCGTCCTCGTCCTTGGCCTCGTTGCGCTCGCCCCCAGGGGTTGCCGCTCACGCGGATTCGCCGCCGCCGGCCTCGGCGCCCTGGCCGGTGGCGGCTACTGGTACCTGCGCAACCTCGTCCACGCCGGCAACCCGCTGCCCTGGATCCACCACCTCGGCCCGATCGACCTGCCGGCGCCGGCGCAGGCGCTCGGCGGGCGCGAAGCCCACAGCGTGCTCGGCTACCTGACCGACGGCACGGTTTGGTCGGACTGGTTCCTGCCCGGCCTCCACGGCGGCCTCTGGATCGTCTGGCCGCTGCTGGTCGCCGCCGCCCTCGCCGGCCTCGTCCTGGCGCTTCCGGACCTTCGCGCTGCCTTCGCCCGCAACCGCCGTGCAGGCGAGCAGAGAGACGAGTCCGACGGGGCGAGGGCCGCTAGGAGGGATTGGCGAAACCCGGGTGCGCGGGCCGGCGAGCGCCGGACCAAGCGGGACAAGGACGCAGGAAGGCCGAATAGCAGAGCTATTTGGCCGACCGAGGACGCCGAACCGCGCCGCGTCCGCCGCCGCCGGACGCGTGCGGGGGTTTCGCCAATCCCTCCTAGCCCCGCGGAGGCGAACCGAGGGCCGATTCTCGGCCTCGCCGGCCTGGTCGGCCTCGCCGCCGCGCTCGCCTGGCTCGTCGCCCCGACCTCGGCCTCCGGCCCGGAGGGGATGCCGCGCGGCTTCGAGTCCGGCCTGCGCTACCTGGCGCCCGCCCTGGTCCTCGGCCTCGCCCTGCTGCCGGCGGCGCCGCTCCTGCGCTCCCGGCTGGCCCGTCTCGGCGCCCGCCAAAGAGTGCGGTCGTCTTTTCGTTCGGATAGCGACACAAAGGACGACCGCACTCCGGGCCCCCGGCGCTTCGCCCCTGTCGCTGCCGCGGTGACGCTCCTCCTCGCGGTCGCGATCGGCTACCCGATGCAGCGGCACTACCTGCAGAACCGCTACGCCGAGCCCACCTTCAGCGCCCGGGGCCTCGACGCCGCATTCGCCTGGGCCCGCGACGTCTCCGGCGCCCGGATCGCCACGACCAGCACCCGCCAATACCCCCTGTTCGGCACCGACCTCTCGAACCGCGTCGAGTTCCTCGGCACCGAGCGCCCCCACGGCGGCTTCGAAGCACCCGCCACCTGCCCCCAGTGGCGCCGCCTCCTCAACGCCGGCGACTACGACTACGTGGTCACCACCCGCGACCGCCTCGAACCCGGTAAGCCCCCATATCCCGAGACCACCCGCTGGACCGAATCCCCCCAGGCAACACCCATGCTCAAGAAACCGCCGACGGTCGTCTTCGCAATCACGGGAAGCCTGGATCCATCGGCGTGTAGATGAGACCGCCCGCCGAGCGGCCCCTTCATACTCCCCGGTCGCCCATGGAGCACATCCGAAACTTCTCGATCATCGCCCACATCGACCACGGCAAGTCGACCCTGGCCGACCGCATCCTCGAGGTAACCGGCGCCGTCGACCCGAAGAAAATGCAGGCGCAGATGCTCGACTCGATGGACCTCGAGCGCGAGCGCGGGATCACGATCAAGGCCCAGGCGGTGCGAGTTGAGTACAAGGCCTCCGACGGCGAGACCTACCACCTGCACCTGATCGACACGCCCGGCCACGTCGACTTCTCCTACGAGGTCTCGCGCAGCCTCGCCGCCTGCGAGGGCGCCCTGCTGGTCGTCGACGCCGCCCAGGGGGTCGAGGCCCAGACGGTCGCCAACACCTACCTTGCGATCGAGAACGGGCTGGAGCTGATCCCGGTGATCAACAAGGTCGACCTGCCCGGCGCCGAGCCCGACCGGGTCGCCCAGGAGATCGCCGACCTGCTCGGCGGCGACCCCGAGGAAGCGCTGCGGATCTCGGCCAAGACCGGGATCGGCGTGGTCGAGGTCCTGGAGGCGATCGTCAAGCGCATCCCGCCACCCCAGGGCGAGCCGAAGGCGCCGACCCGGGCGCTGATCTTCGACTCCGAGTTCGACCAGTACCGGGGCGTGATCGCCTACGTGCGGATGGTCGACGGCTCGTTCCGCAAGGGCGAGCGGATCCTGGCGATGCAGAACGGGACCGAGGCCGAGATCGACGACATCGGCTTCTTCCGGCCGGCGATGACCGCGGTCGAGGGGATGGAGGCGGGCGACGTGGGCTACCTGATCACCGGCATCAAGGACGTCACCAAGCTGCGCGTCGGCGACACCGTGACCAGGCTGACCGGACCCGCCGCGGAGGCGCTTGAGGGCTACCGCGAGGTCCGGCCGATGGTCTTCTGCGGGCTCTTCCCGATCGACACCGACCGCTTCGAAGACCTCCGCGACGCGCTTGAGAAGCTCTCGCTCAACGACGCCGCCCTCTCCTGGGAGCCGGAGACCTCCGAGGCGCTCGGCTTCGGCTTCCGGGTCGGCTTCCTCGGTCTCCTGCACATGGAGATCGTTCGCGAGCGGCTGGAGCGCGAGTACAGCCTCGACCTGCTGGCGACCACCCCGAACGTGCGCTACGTCGTCCACCTCACTAGCGGCGAGGAGATCGAGGTCCGCAGCCCCACCGACCTGCCCGACCCGGCCTCGATCGAGACGATCGAAGAGCCCTACATCCGGGCCACGATCATCTGTCCGAAAGAGCAGGTCGGTGCCGTCATGGAGCTCTGCCAGCAGCGCCGCGGCACCCACGTCGACATGCACTTTCTCAGCCCGCAGCGGGTCCAGATCCGCTACGACATGCCGCTCGCCGAGATCGTCCTCGACTTCTTCGACCTGCTCAAGTCCTCGACCCGCGGCTACGCCTCGCTCGACTACGAGCCGATCGGCAACCGCGCCTCCGACCTGGTCAAAGTCGACATCCTCCTCGCCGGCGACCGGGTCGACGCGCTCTCGATCATCGTCCACCGCGAATTCGCCTACGACCAGGGCAAGCGCCTGGTCGGGCGGCTGAAGAAGACGATCCCGCGCCAGCTCTTCGACGTGCCCGTCCAGGCCGCGATCGGCTCCAACATCCTCGCCCGCGAGACCGTCAAGGCGCTCCGCAAGGACGTCACCGCGAAGCTCTACGGCGGCGACGTGACCCGCAAGCAGAAGCTCCTCAAGAAGCAGAAAGCGGGCAAGAAGCGGATGAAGTCGGTGGGCCGGGTGGAAGTGCCGCAGGAGGCCTTCCTGGCTGTGCTCGAGATCGACGAGTAGCGCCGCCGCGCACGCTGGCTGGACAGCCAGTTATTGTCCCCGCCCATGGCGATCAAGACCGATGCGGTAGGCAAGGAATGGCCCGCGACCACTTACCAGGTGGGCCGGGAGAAGATCAAGGAGTACGCGAACGCGCTGGGGATCGACAACCCCGTGCACTTCGACGTCGAGGCGGCCCGCGCGGCCGGCTTCCGCGACGTCGTGGCGCCGCCGATGTTCGCCGTCGTCTACAGCAGTCCCGCTGTCGGCCCGGCGATCCTCGACCCCGAGGTCGAGCTGAACTTCGCGGCGATGGTCCATGGCGGCCAGGAGTTCGAGTGGGCCGAGCCGGCCTGCTCGGGCGACGAGATCACGACGTCGGCGAAGTGCCTCTCGATCGAGGAGAAGGACGGCAAGGGCTTCTACGTGTTCGAGACCAACTCCGTCAACCAGGACGGCGCCCAGGTGGTTCGCGGGACCTGGACGCTGATCGTGAGGGGGGTTTGAGATGGCCGATCTGAACGTCGGAGACCAGATTCAGGAGCTGCGGGTCACCCCGGACAAATACCTGCCGCACCGCTACGCCGGTGCCTCGGGCGACTTCAACCCGATCCACATCGACGACGAGCTGGCCAAAGCGGTCGGCCTGCCGCGCAACATCCTCCACGGCCTCTACACGATGGGCCTCGTCGCCAAGGCCAACGCGGCTCTCGCCGGCGGCGACCCGCGGGCGCTGAAGCGCCTCTCCGTGCAGATGCGCGGGATGGGCGTGCCGGAAGCGGAGATTGTGGTCTCGGGGACCGTCAAGTCGGTGGACGGCGACAAGGTGGTCGTCGACACCGTCGCGGCCCAGGGCGACAACGCCCTAATCAAGAACGCCGAGGCCGAAGTCCAGCTTTGACCCAAGCGTTGGGGTGCGGGTGGGCCTCCGCAGGAGACCGTCCGTCTTGCAGTAGCGGTCGTGCGTAAGGAAGCCGCTCCCAAAGCCTCCTGCGGAGGCCCACCCGCACCCCCTCCTAGAATCCCGGCTGTGCTTTCCGCCCGACAGGAGTTGATCTTGGGACTGGTCGTCGACGCTTACCAGGCGTCCGCGCGACCTGTGGGGTCGAAGGAGCTTGCCGGTCTGCCGGAGGTGGAGTGGGGGGCCTCGACGGTGCGGGCGGAGC
>CAMPIP010000183.1 GCA_946886425.1 uncultured Actinomycetes bacterium | reverse complement strand
CCCAGGGAACCGGCCGACCTCGGCGAACAGGTCAGCGGCCTGCTGCTCGACGACAGCGGCGCCCCGAAGCCGCCGGAGACGGAGACGACCGCCGCCCAGCCGGCCGCGGCCCGCACCGGCACGCCCGAGGACGGCGGCAGCGGCGCCGGACTGGGGACCGCGGCCTGGGGCCTGCTCGCCACCGCCGGCCTGCTGGGCGTCGGCGCCCTGCTCGAGGCGGGCGGGGTCACCGGCCTCTTGCGCTCCCGTAGGCTGGCCCCGTGAAGGTCGAGGAGATCCTCTTCGAAATCTCCGAGGTCCTGGAGATCCCGGTCCTCGTCCTCGCGGTCCTGGCCCTGGCGCTGGTGCTGGTCGAAGCCGGGGCGCTGATCGTCGAGCTGCGGCGGCGGCGCTTGCGCAGCCTCACTGGCCTCGAAGAGGCGATCGAGGAGTCCCGCCGGCGGCTCGCGGCCGGGATCGCCGACGCCGTCTCGCCGCTCCTCTCCTACGCCTGGAACCGCCAGATGGAAGACGCCCTGACCGGGATCGTCGCCCAGTGCGGCCGGCCCGACGCCGAGATGCGGATCGCCAAGCGGCTGGCCGAGTACGACTACCTCTCGCTGCGCCGTCTCGAGCGCAGCCGCATCCTCGTCCGGATGGGACCGGCGCTGGGCCTGATGGGGACCCTGATTCCGCTCTCCCCCGCCCTCGCCGGCCTCGCCGACGGCGACGTCGCCACCCTCACCGAGAACCTTCGCGTCGCCTTCAGCGTCACCGTCGCCGGCCTCCTGATCGGCGCCGTCGCCTTCGCGATCTCGCTGATCCGCGACCGCCTCTACGCCCAGGACTTCTCCGACGTCGAGTTCGTCGCCGCCGGCCTCACCGCGCCGACCAACCCGCCCGCGGCCCCGATCGTCCCCGCCGCCGGCCTCGAGCACCAGCACGGCGCCACCTGGGTCGGCACGCCGTGAAGGTCACCGCCCGCGCCCGCAGCCGCGAGGACCGCGCCGGCGACCCCCTCGACGGCCTCGTCAACCTCTTCGACCTCGGCATCGTCCTCTCGGTCGCCTTCCTACTCGCCGCCCTCTCTTCCCTCGACCTGACCGGCGCCCTCACCCAGCAGTCCGTAGACGGCCGCCTCCGCCCCGCCGACTCCGTGGTCGCCAAGAAGGACCAGAAGGTTCGCGAAGTCAAGCTGAAATCCAACGAGAGGGTCGTCGGCCGCGGCAAACCGATCGGCACCGTCTACCGCCTCGCCGACGGCCGCACTGTCGTCGTCCGCGACCAGCCTTAGCGCGCGAAGCGCCGGGGTCGAGCTAGCCCAGTAGGCCGAGGACCTGGCGGACCGCGGTCTCCAGGTCGGGGTCCGTCGTCAGCTCCGGGTTCGCCGGGGCCTCGTAGGGGGCGCCGACGCCGGTCAGGTTGGTGATCTCGCCGGCCCGGGCCTTGGCGTAGAGGCCCTTCGGGTCGCGCCGTTCGCACTCCTCCAGTGGCGTGTCGACGAAGACCTCGTGGAAGGGGATGCCGGCCTCGCGGTGGGCGGCGCGGACCTTGTCGCGCTCGGCCGCGTAGGGGCTGACCAGGGAGACGATCGCGATCCCGCCGGCCTCGGCCATGAGGCGGGCGACCTCGCCGACCCGGCGGACGTTCTCGGCCCGGTCCTCCTCGCTGAAGCCGAGGTTGGCGTTGAGCCCGTGGCGCAGGTTGTCGCCGTCGAGCATGTAGGCGAAGCGGCCGCTGGAGACGAGCGTGTGCTCGACGGCGGTCGCGATCGTCGACTTGCCCGAGCCGGAGAGGCCGGTCATCCAGATCGTCGCCCCGCTCGTGCCCAGCGCGCTCCAGCGCTCGTCGCGCGAGAGCTTGCTCGGGTGGAAGGTGATGTTCTCGGCGACCGGGACTTCGGCGGTCGGCGGGCCCGACTCGCCGGTGCCGGTGATCATCCCCGCGGCCACCGTCAGGTCGGTGTGGGGGTCGACGAGGATGAAGCTGCCGGTGGTCCGGTTGAGGCGGTACTCGTCGAGGAAGAGCGGCGAGGCGGTGTGGACCGAGATCCGGCCGATGTCGTTGACCTCGAGCGTCTCGGCGTCGAGGTCGCGGTGCAGGGTGTCGACGTCGAGCTGGTAGCGCAGCTCCTCGACCTCGGCCGTCACCCAGCGGGTCGTGTGCTTGAGCTGGTACGCGACCCCGGTCCGCAGCGAGGAGGTCTCGTCGAACCAGCAGACCATCGCCTCCAGCTTCTGGGTCGCGGTCGGCTGGTTGGTCGGACGGCAGATCATGTCGCCGCGGGAGACGTCGAGCTCGTCCTCGAGCCGCAGCGTCACCGCCATCGGCGGGAAGGACTGGGCGACCTCCCCGTTCGGGGTGTCGATCGCGGCGATCGTCGAGGTCCTGCGCGAGGGCAGGACCATCACCTCGTCGCCCTGCTTGAAGATGCCGCCGACGACCGAGCCGGCGAAGCCGCGGTAATCGCGATGCTCCTCGGTCTGCGGCCGGATCACGTACTGGACCGGGAAGCGGTTGTCGACCAGGTTGCGGTCGGAGGCGATGTGGACCTCCTCGAGCTGGCCGAGCAGCGGCTGCCCGTCGAACCAGGGCATGTTGGCCGAGCGCTCGACCACGTTGTCGCCCTCCAGGGCGGAAATCGGGACGAAGCCGAGGTCGGTGATCTCGAGCTTGGCGGCGAAAGCGGTGAACTCCTCGCGGATCTCGTCGTAGACCTTCTCGTCGTAGTCGACCAGGTCCATTTTGTTGACGCAGAGGACCAGGTGCGGGACCCGCAGCAGCGACGAGAGCAGGGCGTGGCGGCGGGTCTGTTCGAGCACGCCTTTGCGGGCGTCGACCAGGAGCAGCGCCAGGTTCGCGTTCGAAGCGCCGGTGACCATGTTGCGCGTGTACTGGATGTGGCCGGGCGTGTCGGCGATCACGAACTTGCGCTTGGGCGTCGCGAAGTAGCGATGGGCGACGTCGATCGTGATCCCCTGCTCGCGCTCGGCCCGCAGGCCGTCGGTCAGCAGCGCCAGGTCGGTCTCCTCGTTGCCGCGTTTCTGCGAGGTCTGCTCGATCGATTCGAGCTGGTCCTCGAAGATCGATTTGGTGTCGTGCAGCAGCCGCCCGATCAGGGTCGACTTGCCGTCGTCGACGGAGCCGGCGGTGGCGATTCGGAGCAGCTCGGAGGGCATTAGAAATAGCCTTCCTTCTTGCGATCCTCCATCGCCGCTTCCGAGAAGCGATCGTCGCCGCGGGTCGCCCCGCGCTCGGTGATCCGGGTCGCGGCGGTCTCCTCGATCACCGCCTCGTACTCGGTCGCGGTGGAGAGCACGGCGCCGGTGCCGGTCGCGTCGCCGACCGTGCGGTAGCGCACCATCAGCCGTTCGACCCTCGCGCCCTCGGGCAGCGGGAAGAACTCGTTGACGGCCATCAGCAGGCCTTCGTGGTCGACCACGTCGCGCTCGTGGGCGAAGTAGATCGGCGGCAGCTCGACCTGCTCGCGGGCGAGGTAGCGCCAGACGTCGAGCTCGGTCCAGTCGGAGATCGGGAAGACGCGGATGTGCTCGCCCTTCTTGTGGCGGCCGTTGTAGAGGTTCCAGAGCTCGGGCCGCTGGTTCTTCGGATCCCACTGGCCGAACTTGTCGCGGAACGAGAAGACCCGCTCCTTCGCCCGCGCCTTCTCCTCGTCGCGGCGGCCGCCGCCAAAGACGGCGTCGTAGCCGCCGTTCTGGAGCGCTTCCAGCAGGGCGACGGTCTGGTGGCGGTTGCGGCTTTCCAGTTCGTGGGCGACCTTGATCCGGCCGTTGTCGATC
The DNA here is from genome assembly GCA_946886425.1 of uncultured Actinomycetes bacterium. The sequence continues at coordinate 1,217 of CAMPIP010000183.1, read as the reverse complement.
AGCTCCTGCACCGAGGCGACCTCGAGCCGCAGGCCCAGCTCCTCGACCTGGCGGTCGCGGAACTCGATCACCTCGGGGAAGTTGTGCCCGGTGTCGACGTGCATGATCGGGAACGGGACCGGCGCCGGGGCGAACGCCTTGCGTGCCAGGTAGAGCATCAGCACCGAGTCCTTGCCGCCGGAGAACAGCATCACCGGGTTCTCGAACTCCGCGACGACCTCGCGGATGATGTGAATCGACTCCGCCTCGAGGGTGTCGAGATCGGTCAGCTCAACGGGCGGCGTGCGCACTTGGGTCTCCTCCATCGCCACGGTGTCTCAGGTCAGTCGGCTAACGGGCCCGCCCGGCGTGCGCCGGGGGCGCCGCTGGCGCGCTAGTTGATTCCGCACTCGGTCTTTGCCAGGCCCGCCCAGCGACCGCCGCGCGCATCGCCACCCGGCCCGACCGGCTTGGTGCAGTGGGTGCAGCCGATCGAGGGGTAGCCGCGGTCATGGAGCGGGTTGTACGGGAGGTCGTGCTCACGGATGTAGTTCCAGACGTCACGCTCGGACCAGTCCGCGAGTGGATTCAGCTTCCAGATGTTGAATTTCCGGTCCCAGCCGAACTTCGGGGTCTTGGACCGGGCGCTGGAATCACCGCGGCGGACGCCGGCGACCCAGCAGTCTACGGAAGAGAGGGCGCGCCGCATCGGGTCGACCTTGCGCAGCCCGCAGCAGGCGTCGGGGTCGCTCTTCCAGAGCTCGTCTCCGTACTGGTCGGCCTGCTCCTCGAGGGTCAGGTTGTGGTACCGGTCGAACTCGATTCCCAGCGCCTCGGCGAGGCGGTCGCGGGTCTCGTAGCTCTCCTCGAAGAGGACCTCGGTGTCGAGGTAGAAGAAGCGCGCCTCGGGGTTGATCGTGCTGGCCAGGTGGGCGGTCACCGAGCTCGTTTTCTGGAACGAGCAGGCGATGTAGTGGTCCTGCCCGAAGTTCTCGAACATCCACTCGAGGGTCTCCTCGGCGCTGCGGTCCTCCAGTTCAGCGGCGACGGCCTCGTGGTCGAAGTCGGTGATTGTCGGCGCGTTGCCGGAGAGGGTTGCGGGTGGCGGCTTCATAGCGGCGAGACGCGCGCTAGATCGCGCACTCTCCCTCTCCGCGCTCGACCTTGTACGGGCTCGAACGGTTCCAGTCGATGAACTGCTGCATCGTCTCGAGGCTGAACTCGGCGGGCAGCGTCAG
>CAMPIP010000182.1 GCA_946886425.1 uncultured Actinomycetes bacterium | reverse complement strand
GCTCAGTACCGCCCGCGCCGCCGCCGCGAGCGCCGACTTCCTCGTCTGCGAGGGCGTCGGCGGCCTCCTCGTCCCGCTGGCCCCCCCGTACCTGTTGCGCGACCTGGCGAGCGATCTCGGGTACCCGCTGGTGGTCGCCGCGACGTCGGGGCTCGGAACCATCAATCACACGCTGCTGACCCTCGAGGCGGCCCGGGCCGCGGGGCTCGATGTGGCGATGGTGGTGCTCACCCCATGGCCGGAGAGGCCGAGCGAGGTCGAGCGCTCCAACCGCGAGACGATCGCGGCGCTCGGCGAGGTCCGGGTCGAAACGCTGACGCGGCTCGATCTCGCCGACCCGCGGAGCTGGCCTGCCCTCAGGCCGTAGCCGCTCGCCAGCGGGCTTCAGGCCGTGACGATCGCGTCGAGGTAGCCGTCGCTGAGCTCGACGCGGAAGCCGGCGGCCTCGGCGACCGCGGCGGCGCTCTCGGCGTCGCGCGGCAGCTTCCGGGACCGCAGCAGCGCCCGCGCGACTTCGCCTCGCACCGCCTTCGCCATGTGGGAGACGGGCTTGCGCCTGCCGCCCTCCTCGCTGAAAGCCCGCACCGCCAGCAGCGTCGCCCGCTTCGGCTTCCAGGCCGCCGCGTAGGCGCCGGAGCGCATGTCGACCACCAGCGACCCCTCCTCGTCGGGCAGCGCCGCCGCCAGGGCGGGGCGCCAAAAGGCGGCGAGCGGGCCGATCCCGTCGAGCCGCGCTTTGGCGGAGAAGCGGTAGTAGGGAATGCGGTCGTCGGGCCGGACGACGCCCCAGAGGGCGCTGGCGATCAGGACCCGCTGGCGCGCCCGCGCCGAGAGCTCCGGCAGCCCGAGGCGGTCGTAGAGGACGCCGGTGTAGACCTCCCCGGCCGGCCCGGCGGGGGCGCCGCGCAGCGCCGCGTCGACCGCCACCTCCCCCGCCTGCCCCTTCGAGATCGCCAGCTGCGCGATCGCCTTCGCGACCGGCTTGCCGCCGAGCGCCTCCAAGGCGTCGAGCAGCCGCGCCCGCCGCTCGCCCAGCTCCTTGGCGTAGGCGAGCGAGTCGAGGTCGAGCGGCGCGCCGCCCGTCGGAGCGGTCTTCCCCTCCGACGGGGGCAGCAGGATCAGCACGCGGCGATTCTTACCCAGCCGGCGCCGCCGCCGCTTCAGCCCGCGGGCTCGCCGGCGAGCCCGCGGGCTGAAGCGCCGGCCAGCACCTCGCCGCCCGGGCTGGCCTCGGCCTCGACCGCCTCGACCGAGATCCCGTGATCGCCCGGCTTGGCGCGGATCGCCAGCGCCGCGATGGTGGCGCCAACCAGGGCGACGCCGGCCGAAACCGCCATCGCCAGTGCCAGGGCGTCGACGAAGTCCTCCGGGCTGGCCGACTCGAAGCTGCTGCCGACGGCGGCCTGGAAGATCGCCCCGGTGACGGCGATGCCGAGGCTGCCGCCGACCATCCGGAACATCGAGAGCACCCCGGAGGCGATCCCCGCTTTCTGGACCGGCACCGCGTTCATCGCGGCGGTCGTCATCGGCGACATCGTCAGGGCGATGCCGATGCCGAGCAGCATGAACCCGGGCAGCAGGTCGATGTAGCCGGAGTCGACCGCGATCCCCGTGAAGGTGAACAGCGAGGCGGCGACGACCAGCAGACCGCCGACGATCAACCAGCGGGGCCCGATCCGGTCGGAGAGGCGCCCGGAGATCGGCGCCAGGCCGACGATCATCAGCGTCGAGGGCAGGAAGCGCACTCCGGCCTCCAGCGGCGAGTAATGGAGGATGTTCTGCATGTAGAGGGCGAGGAAGAAGAAGACGCCCATCATCGCGAAGGTGATGATCAGCGCCACCACCACCGCGCCGAGGAAGTTGCGGTCGGACAGCAGGTCGAACTGGACCATCGGCGCCTTGACGCGGTTCTCGACGGCGACGAAGCCGGCCAGGCCGACCGCGGCGCCGACCAGCAGCAGGATGATCGCGGGCGAGCCCCAGCCCCAGGCGTTGCCCTCGACCAGGGCCAGGATCAGCGCCGTCAGCGAGCCGGTGAGGACGGCGACGCCGGCGAAGTCGACCTCGCGGCCGACGCTGGTGTCGCGCGACTCGCGCACCGCGAACAGCGTCGCGACGACCGCCCCGATCGCGACCGGGATGTTGATGTAGAAGATCGCGCGCCAGCTGACGTGCTCGGTCAGGAAGCCGCCCAGCACCGGCCCGACCGCCAGGGCCAGAGCCGAGACCCCCGCCCAGGTCCCCATCGCCTTGCCGCGCTCCTCGGGCGGGAAGGCGTTGGTGATGATCGAGAGCGTCGCCGGCATCATCAGGGCCGCGCCGACGCCCTGGACGACCCGGCTGATCACCAGCGCCGTCTGGTTCGGCGCGAACCCGGCCGTGGCCGAGGTGATCGCGAAGATGACGACGCCGGCCAGGAACATCCGCCGGCGCCCGAAGATGTCGCCTAGCCTCCCTCCCGTCGCCAGCAGCACCGCGAAGGACAGCGTGTAGCCGTTGATCGTCCACTCCAGGCCGGAGATCGAGGCGCCGAGGTCTTTCTGGATCGACGGCAGCGCCACGTTGACGACGGTGTTGTCGAGCATGATCATGAACAGCGCGAAGCACATCGCTCCGAGCGTCCACCACTTGCGGTTGTCGTCGGTGATCAGGTGGTGGTAACGGGTCAAGCGGATCCAACTCCCTTCAGGTGTTCAAAGGTCTCGGCGATGTCCTCGCGGTCCATCAGCGAGTCGACGGCGGCATCGAGCTTGCGCCGCTGCGCCGCGGTGAGGGTGGCGGCGAAGGCCTGCAGGCCGGTCATCCGGATCGTCGCCAGGGTCTCGACCAGGTGCTTGCCCTTGACGGTGATCTTCACCTGCCGGGCGCGCCGGTCGTTGGGGTCCTCGACCCGGGTCGCCAGCCGCTTCTTGACGAGGCCGTCGACGGCCCGGCTCATCGACGGCACCGAGACGCCGAAAACCTCGGCCAGGTCGCTGACCTGCCAGGCCTCCCCGCTCGTGCCGCCCAGCCCGCCCAGCTCCAGCAGCGCCTTGCACTGGGTCATCGAGAGCCCGGAGTCCTCCAGCACCCGCAGCTGGTTGCCGCGGTCGTAGAGGAAGACGTGGCGGATCAGCGCGGTCAGCCGCGCCGCCGTCTCCTGCTCCTCGGGACTGGTCTCGGCGGCGACCTTCTCGGCGATCGCCTTCACGTCACTCGCTTGCATGGCGGCAATAGTTGCACTGATGCAAACGTTTCTCAAGAGCAATATTTGTACCTGTGAGGGACATCACACAAGTAAGCGCTCGGCTGGCAGATTGCCGCCGCGCCCGCCCCTAAGGTCGAGGCGATGGCGGCGGACCCCGCGCAGCTCGACCACGATCACCTCTGGCACCCGTTCACCCAGCAGCAAGGCTGGGTCGAGGAAGAGCCACTGCTGATCGAGGCAGCCGAGGGCTCCCACGTGATCGACTCCGCGGGCCGCCGCTACATCGACGGCACCTCCTCCCTCTGGTGCAACGTCCACGGCCACCGGCACCCGACGATCGACCGGGCCGTCCGCGAGCAACTCGACCGGGTCGCCCACTCGACGATGCTGGGCCTCTCGCACAGCGGCGCCGCCGATCTGGGGGCGCGCCTGGTCGAGATCGCCCCGCCCGGGCTGACCCGCGTCTTCTACTCGGACTCCGGCGCCACCGCCGCCGAGGTCGCCCTGAAGATGGCCTTCCAGCTCCAGGCCCAGCGCGGCGGCGAGCACGCCCGCCGCACCTCCTTCGTGCACCTCCGCGAGGCCTACCACGGCGACACGATCGGCTCGGTCTCGGTCGGCGGCATCGACCTCTTCCACGGCGCCTACGGGCCGCTGCTGTTCTCGACCCACGCCGTGGAGCCCGGCGACGCCGAGGAGCTGGAGCGCACCCTCGCCGCCCACGGTGAGGAGATCGCCGCGGTGATCCTCGAGCCGCTGGTGATGGGGGCGGCCGGGATCGTCGTCCACCCGCCCGGCTACCTGGCCGCCGTGCGCGAGCTCTGCGACCGCCACGGGGCGCTGCTGATCGCCGACGAGGTGGCGACCGGGTTCGGTCGCACCGGGACGATGTTCGCCTGCGAGCAGGAGGGCGTCTCCCCCGACCTGCTCTGCCTCGCCAAGGGGATCACCGGCGGCTACCTGCCGCTCGCCGCCACCCTCACCACCGAGGAGGTCTATGAGGGATTCCTCGGCGCCCCCGAGGACGAGCGCACCTTCTTCCACGGCCATACCTACACCGGCAACCCACTGGCCTGCGCGGCGGCGCTCGCCAACCTCGATGTCTTCGCCGAGGAGCGGACGCTGGAGCGCCTGCAGCCGAAGATCGCCCAGCTCGGCGAGCGCCTGGCCGAGATCGAGCGGATGCCCCAGGTCGCCGAGGTGCGCTGGCGTGGCTTCATGGTCGGGATCGACCTCGGCGCCCACGAGCGCTCGCTGCGGGTCGGCCACCAGGTGACCCTCGCCGCCCGCGAGCGTGGCGCCATCGTCCGCCCGCTCGGCGACACGATCGTCCTGGTGCCGCCGCTCTCGATCTCCGGCGAGGACCTCGCCCGCCTGCTCGACATCGTCGCCGCGGCGATCGAGGCCGCCTGCCCGGCCGCCAACCCGGCCGTCCCGGTCGCCCGCGCCGACCGCCTCCCCTACGCCGCCTAGATCCGTTTGTGATGGATCGCCGCCGCGCCCGTAGTTGGGCGTGAGCGAGACTCTCATCGCCATCGCCAACCACGAGACGGCATCGCCCACGTCTCGCTGCCCAGCCGCCAGCGCGCCCTCGGCTAGCCGTGTTGGTGGGACTTATCCCCGCATAGCGGGGATAAGTCCCAGCGGAAGCGGGAAGCGACGCGTATAGGCTGGCCCGATGGAGAGGAACCGCGGCCCCGCCGAGGCGCCGAACCTAGGCGAGCCCTCGATCCCGCGCCCGGCCGCCTCGGTGGTGCTGCTGCGGCGCGGCGGCAAGCACGGCGATCGGGCCCTCGAGGTGCTGATGCTGAAG
>CAMPIP010000181.1 GCA_946886425.1 uncultured Actinomycetes bacterium | reverse complement strand
CCAGGACCGCCCAGTCCAGTCGGCGGCCGGTCTGGCGGGCGATCGACTCGTGCTGCGTGACCTCGCGGGTGCGCTTGATGCCGCCCGGGGTCAGCTCGTAGGCCCACGACAGGAACAGGGCGGGTGCCAAACCAAGCGCAAGCACCAGCAGCAGCGCGCGGCCGATCCAGTCGGGCAGGCCCATGATCGGCGTCAGCACGTCGAGGACCTGCAGCGCTTCATCGCCCGGCGCGTCGGCGAGCGGGAGCGCGCCGCCGACCTGACCGCCGAGATCTTCCTCGCCGCGATCGAGTCGGCCGGGCGCTACCGACCGGGCCGCGGCACGCCGAGGGCATGGCTCTACGGAATCGCCCGCGTCGTCATCGCCAACGACGCCCGCCGTCGCGATGCCGAGCGACAGCGAGAGGACCGCTGGCGGGGCGGTGCCCTGCTCGACTCCGACGACGCGGCTCGCATCGACGAGCGCATCGACGCCGCCGCTCGCTCCCGCGATCTCCACGCGGCGATGGACCGCCTTCCCGAGGCGGAGCGGGCGGTCCTGGAGCTGGTCGCGCTCGACGAGCTGACGGTCGCCGAAGCCGCGGCCGCGATCGGCCTGCGACCCGTCACCGCCCGCGTCCGCCTGCACCGGGCGCGGCGCAAGCTGCGCGCCGAGCTCGAGGCCGCCAACCAACCGTCCTCACGAAAGGAGGGACGTCGATGAGCGAGCAAAGGGACCGCCGCAACGATTTCGAGGAGCGGCTCCTCGACCGGCTCAAGGCCGTCGTCGCCGAGCGCGACGCGGCCGCGGCCGGCCCCGAGGCATCCCCCGGTTCGACCGGACCAAGACCCGGCCACCGCGCTCGCCTCGCCTTCGCCGGCGCTGCCGCACTGGTCGTAGCCGCGGCGATCCTCGTCCTCAACTCCGGCGGCGACAACACCTCCAAGGCCTTCGCCGTCGAACCTCAGGAGGGCGGCGGGGTGACGATCAGGATCTACAGCCTCGAAGACACCGAGGGGCTGGAACGAGCCTTGGAGAGCGCCGGCATCCCGGCCCAGGTGAACTGGCTGCCGGCCGGAACCACCTGCCGCGAACAGCGCCTGACGCCGTCGTCCGTGCGAACGTCAATGGGTGGGAGGCTCGCGGGGTTCGGCGTGAGCGGTCCGGCCCCGGCGCTGACGATCGGGGTCATGAGCGCCGAGCAGTACCGCGCCCGGTGGCGGGCATACAAGCGCGGCAACCCCTCCCCGGCGGCGGCCCGCGAACTGCTCCCGAACGTCAGCTTCGACCCGAGATCGTTTCGGCCCGGCCAGACCGTGGTCCTCTCCGGATCGCCGATCCCCCATGGGGGCGACCCCGAAGGCGGCTATCAGGCGCGGCTCCGGGTCGTCGAGGGTGGGGTCGAGCCCTGCGAGCCGGTTCCGGCGCCGGCCAGCAGCATCGGCGCCATCGCGGTCCCCCCGGGCGCGGGCGACGCGACTGGCGCCCCAAGCGGGAACCTGGCGCCGCCGTCAGCCGGGCAGCTCCTCCACACGAAGGCGAGGGTGGTCCAATTGCAGGGCTGGGAACCGGACGGCCCCGGGGCGGGCTCGAAGGCGAAGCCGAGGCACTTCACGACGAACCTCCTCGGCCCCGAGGCAAACGCGCTTCCTGCCCTGGTTTCCACCGCGAAGGAGGTCTGGACGGCGCCCGATGGTAAGACGCGGGTTCGCGAAACCCTCAGCCAGGTCGACTTCCTCTCCGGCGCCGACCAGCGACGCTGGGAGGCCGCCGGCTCACCGCCCCCCTTTGCCTACGACCCCGGCGAACACGACGTGCGCCGCGACGGCGCCGGTCGTCCCATGAAGGAATTCGCCTCGCGATCCTGGCGAGGCCGTCACGCCTTCGCCAATGTCCCCAAGCTCGCGAAGCTGCCGACCAAACCCGCCGCTCTGCGGCTGGCGATCGAACGCCGCCCTCCCGGCAGCTCGCCGTCGCCGGCGGGTTCACGACGAGGCGCGGTGACGGGCGAAAGGCTGATCGAAATTCTCGAGGAACCGATCACCAGCCCGGCGCTGCGCACCGCCGCCTTCCGGGCGCTTGCCGAACTGCCCGGCATCGAACTCGAGCGCGGCGTCGCCGACGTCGCCGGCCGCCGCGGCGTCGCCCTCGCCTGGGTCCGCGAACGCGGTTTCGGCCGCCGGATCATCTTCGACCCGCACACGTCGGAGCTCCTCGCCGAGGCCGAAATGATCTTCGGCCCACCCTCGACGAGCGAATACGGCGTCCCGTCCGGAACCGTGTTCCGCGAGACCGCCTACCTGCGGTCCGCGATCGTCAGGCGCTGACCCGGCCGGGATCAGCGAGCGCGGACGGTTCGCGCCTTCAGCGAAGATGGATCACGCTCATGCAACCCCCTGAAATCCGCCTCGCGGACCCCTTGGACGACGATGTGGCGAGGCTGATCCGGCGACATCTGGAGTTCGGCCGCGCCTCGAGTCCACCCGAAGACGCCCACGCCCTCGAGGTCGACGATCTGCTCAATCCGACAATCACGCTTTTCTCGGCTCGCTGCCACGGCGAGCTGCTCGCCATAGGAGCCCTCAAGGAGATCGACGAGGAGCAGGCTGAGGTGAAGACGATGCATACGGTCGACGCCGCCCGCGGGCGTGGGATCGGGCGGGCGATGCTCGATCACCTGCTCGCCGAGTCGCGCCGCCGCGGCTATCGGCGCGTCAGCCTCGAGACGGGAACGATGGATGCCTTCGAGCCCGCCCGATCCCTATACCTTCGCGCGGGCTTCTCCGTCTGCGAGCCGTTCGGCGACTATCGCGCAAGTCCAAACAGCGTCTACCTGATGATCCGTCTCGACGAAGCAACCGGATCCGCCCAGTGAAAGCCCTGATGGTCTCGTGAATCGTAAAAACCGAGCGACGACCGGATAGGATTTGCACCTTGAGGAGACTCCTGCCCATCCCGGCCGCGATCCTCCTCGTATGCGGGGCGCTGATTGCCACCCTCGCCGCGAGCGCCAGCGCCGCCCCGGGCCCCTCGAAGGCCAGCGCCTCAGCCGCCTGCCCAAAGCAGCAGGTCGAAGTCGCGACCGGCTGCGCCAGCCGGATCGCCGCCCGCAAGCGGATCGAAGCGATGATCCGCGAAGCGATGCCCGAGATGGGCCTGCGGGCGTCGATCGTGCAGGTCAGCACCGGCAAGCAGCCGCTGGTCCAGGCCGGCTTCGGCAACTCGATGAAGGGGACGCCCGCCTCTCCACATATGTACTGGCGGATCGGCTCGATCGCGATCCCCTACCTGATCAACATCCTCCTGCAACTGCAGGACGAAGGAAAGCTCTCGCTCGACGATCCGCTCTCGAAGTACCGCCCCAATTTCCCCCAGGCCGATGAAGTCACCCTGCGGATGCTGGCCAGCACCACCTCTGGTTACCCGGACTTCATTCAGGAGAACGCGGCCTTCCAGCAGCTGCTGCTCGAAAATCCGTTCCGCCAGTTCACGGCCAACGAACTCATCCAATGGGCCTTCACGCTGCCGATCGTCTGCAAACCGGGAACGTGCTTCCACTACGCGCACACCAACTTCGCGATCCTCAGTCAGGTGATCTCGAAGGTGGCCGGCAAGTCAGTCAGCGCGCTGATGCACGAACGCGTCCTCGGGCCGCTCGGTCTCCGCCACACCCGGGTCTCGCGCTACCCGGCCTTCCCGGGCCCCGGCCTGCACGCCTACACGGGCGAACGCGGCATCTACGAGGACGCGACCTTCTGGAGCCCGTCGTGGTCGATCGGGGCGGGCACGGTTGTCACCTCGACCATGGGCGACGCCGTCCGCGGCTTCCGCGAAATGTCGAGGGGCGCGCTGATCTCCAGGCAGTCGGATAAGGAACGCCTCTCGTCAAGCAACACCGCCGGGCTCGGGATCTTCAACTCGACCGCGTACTACGGCCTCGGGCTCCTCGTCAATAACGGATGGCAGATCCAGAACCCGTTCATCGATGGTTACACCGGGATCGCCGCTTACCTACCGTCACAGGACCTCTCAGTCGGGATCGTCACCACCCAGCTGCCGCAGAGCTCGAACGACGGGGTCGGCTACGCCAGCGAGCTCTTCGCGAAGGTCGCCGCGTACCTGAGCCCCGACCACGAAGTCAAATTCTGAAGCTCAGCCACCTTCGCGGATTACCTGCCCGCACTGGCCTTCGACCTCGTCGCCGGGGTCGACGACCACCGTCGTCTGCGGGGTGGTGCAGGTGACGGTGTCGTCGCCCTTCCCGTCGGCAACGTCGACGCGGTCGACTCCGGGTCCGGTGTTGGCGCCGGTGCTGACCACGGTCGGGCCGCTGTTGTCGTCGATCCGGTCAGCTCCTGGCCCGCCGGCGATCGTGTCCTCGCCGGGGCCGCCTTTGATGAAGTCACGGCCGCTGCCGCCGAGCAGCGTGTCGTCGCCGGCGCCGCCGCGGAGCAGGTCGTGGCCTCCGAGGCCCTGCAGGGTGTTGCTCTCGGAACCGCCCGGCATCAAGTCGGCGCTGCCGGTGCCCTTGTCTTCGGTCTGCACCAGGGCGGCAGAGGTCGGCGTCGCGCCTTCTAGCGGATTGCCGCTCCCGGTTCGTTCGTGGGGACATTCGGCTTTGTACTTTTCGGGCGTCAACTGTTCGTAGTCGGCCGCGAAGTTGCCCGGCCTCGTGCCGCCGGTATCCGGTTTTTGCGAGGCGGGATCACGCTCGGATCTCCGCTGGCCCAAATGTGAGCGCCTGCTTCTGAAGAGTACGTACGGACTTCGTGGAGCGTCAGCGCCTCCCCGGTGTGGTTGGACATATGGGCGCCGGTGGTCCCCGCCGGGGCGGTGGCGCCGCCCGCCAGCATCGCGACCGCGACGGCGAACAGGGATAGGACGAATGCGCCGCGCTTCCGGTGGACCACGGTGGCCGAGCTCCCCTCGTAGGTGACGCTGGGGATCTGATGCTTCGCGAGCGGGCAGGGCACCGTCCCGCACGCCCCCGGCTGGATTCGAACCAGCGACCGTCGGATTAGAAGT
>CAMPIP010000180.1 GCA_946886425.1 uncultured Actinomycetes bacterium | reverse complement strand
TCGGGGTGGCGGGCGCCGACGACGGCGACCGTGTGCCCGTGGGCCGTGTCGTAGCAGACCCCGAACCCTGGCCCGGAGAGCTCGCCGGCGATCGCGATCACGTCCTCGGGCTCGTTGAACGACCAGCAAGGCTCGAACTCCCAGGTCAGCTCGATGCCCCGGTCGGCGGCCCGGCGCGCGGCCTCCCGCCAGGTGCGCAGCAGCCGCTCCCGGGCCAGCTCGACGCCGATCTCGCGCGGGGCGTCGGGGTGATCGCCGGTGTTGACGATCAGGCGACTGGTGCCGACCGCCTCGCAGAAGTCGAGGTTGCGGTCCAGCGCCGCCAGATAGGCGGAGTTGTCGTCGTCGCGCAGGAAGCTGGCGTCGGCGAAGTCGGTGGCGACGGCCGAGACGGCCAGCCCGCGGCTGGAGATCGTCTCCGCCAGCTCCGCGCGCTGCTCGGCGCTGGCGCAGGTGGCCGGGTCCGGATGCGGCGGGAAGGCGCCCAGCTCGATGCCGTCGAAACCCAGCTCGGCCAGCCGGTCGAGCACGACCGGGAAGTCGAGCGGGGCCTCCGAGTAGGCGCCGAACGCCCAGGTGCCGATCGAGATTCTCTTCATTTCCTTACCTTTCATGGCTGTTTTTGTGGAAGCTTCCGCAGCGGCTCGCAGGGCGACCGCGGCGCGGGATCCGGCCCCGGTCAATGCTCGTCCGCGACCTCGTCCGGTTCCTCGAACCAGGGCATCCGCTCGCCGACGAGCGCCCGCATCCGCCACTTGCGCGTCTTCGGGTGCGAGGCGATCTGTTCGCGCAGGTGCTCGATCCGCTCGCGAACCACGTCGGCGTCAGCGCCGCGCAGCCGGGAAGCCTCGCCGCCGAGCCGCTCGAGGTTGCGCTCGATCGTGTGCTCGAGGCCCCAGTCGGCCGAGCAGATCGCCGCCACCCGGTCGCCGTCGATCGTCTCCTCGTCGCCGCTGCCGACCGGGTGCTCGGCCAGCAGCGCCCCGAGGTCGAGCATGTCCTTCTCGTTCAGCTCGACGATCTGCAGCTTGGTGAGAAGCAGCTCCGCCAGCGGCACCGTCGGCGTGTCGGCGTCGAGCCGGTCGCGCAGGGGCACCGTGTGGCACATCGAGAAGCTGCCCAGGAAGACGTCGACCTTGAGCCGCTCCTCGTCGCTGTAGAAGATCGCCCGCGAGTGGCCGTGCAGGGCGTTGAAGCGGGTGAACGGCTCGTAGCGCGCTTCCCTCATCACCGGCTCGACGGCCGCCAGGCCGGTGTCGGTGACGACGTCGATGTCGCTGTAGGTGCGGGTCGGCCCGAGCGCCCCGGGAGCGCAATGCGCCCGCACCGCCAGGCCGCCGAGCAGGCGCAACTCGACGCCAGCCCCGGCGGCGACGCCGACCAGGCGCCGCGCCTCGGCCTCGACCTCCTCAGGTTGGAGCCGGGCCGTCATCCGCGCGTGAAGGTCCAGTCGCGGAGCTTGCCGCCGCGCAGCCGCACCAGCACGCCGCGCAAGACCCCGTGCTGGTAGTTGCTGCCGGGGTTGAAGCAGCGGGTGCGGCCGACCGTCTGCGTTCCCGCCGCGTCGTGGACGTGGCCGTGCAGGCCGATCAGCGGCGAGTAGCGCTCGATCGCCTCGCGCGCCGCCTTGCTCCCCACCGGGATGTTCTGCGGCGTGCCCCCCTTGACCACCGGCCGGAAGTCCTCGTCGAGCTCCGGGGCCTCGTCGATGCCGCTCTGGAAGGGCGGGCAATGGATGTTGAAGATCGCCCGCCCCGGATCGACCAGGCGGTCGGCCATGGCGGCGATGTGGGCCGCGATCTCCTCCTCGCTCTCCTCGCGCGGGGTGTCCCACGGAGTCGGCGTCGACCAGCCCCAGGAGACCATCTCGTACTCGTCGGCGACGTGGCAGACGTTGCCCTCCGCATGCTGGACCCACTCGGAGCGATCGATGATCTCGATCAACTCCTCCTCGTCGTCGTTGCCGAGCATCATGTACAGCGGTATGCCCTCCGGGGCGAGGCGTTCCTCGGCGACCTGAACCCAGCTTTCGAGCAGCTCCCGCATCGCCACCAGGAAGCGTTCGTTGCGGAAGGCGACGTCGTTCTGGAGCCGCTCCTCTTCCTCCTCGCTCTCGAGCGGCACCGGGTAGGCCCCGATCATCGCCACGCGTTTGAGCAGCGTCTGGCGCTCCTCGTCGCTGCGCAGGTCGATCGCGGTGCCGCCCTCACTGGCCCGCCAGCCGCCATCGCCGGAGGGCACGATCGGGACCAGCTGCTTGCCGGTGATGTCGCCGCCCAGCACCAGCGCATCCGCTTCGTAGGCCTTGGCGGCGTTGACGAACTTGCGAAAGCACCAGTCCGAGCCGTGGATATCGGTCGCGAAGAAAAGGCGCGTCTCTGCCATTTCCTACTCCGGGGGGAGTTCGCGGAGGGCGGTGTTGAGGTCCACCCCGGCATCGCGGTTGCGGAAATAGGCGACCGCGGCGATGATCGCGCCGAGGGCGTAGACGCCGATCACGAACCACCAGGTCCGGTCGGCGAAACCGACCCGGTCGATCAGCAGGTAGAGGTAGATCCCGTAGATCGCCACCGCCAGCAGCCCGAGGATCGTGATCACCGGGATGCCGGCGATCGCCCGCACCGGCGACAGTTCGTAGAGGTCTCGCCGGCGATAGGGCAGCAGCGCCCCGGCCAGCCCGGTGACGCCGGTGACGACGAACAGCGCCAGGCTCGAGGCGGCGATGAAGTCGGTGAAGGTGCTTGCCGAGAAGACGAACCCGGCGAGGAACCCGATCATCACCGCCCCGACCAGCAGCGTCGCCTTGACCGGCGTGTGGAAGCGCATGTTGACGTCCGCCAGGCCGCTCGGAAGCATGCGATCGAACGAGTAGGCGAAGAGGCTGCGGGTGACCAGGATCATCCCCGCGAACGGCGCCGCCAGGCAGCCCATCGCGAAGGCGATGCCGACCACCACGACCAGGAGGGAGCTGCCGGTGAGGATGCCGAGGTAGGTGTTGATGAAGGGTTCGGCGTTGAGCGGGTAGGCCCCGGGGTCTTCAGCCGAGAGGAACGACGCGGCCGCCTGGAAGTTCTCGCCGAAGACCCGGTTGGCCTGCCAGGCGATCAGCGCCAGGACCACGACCGAGATGACCACCCCGGCCATCGTGATGTACATCGAGGTCGCCCGCGGCCGCCGCACCTCGCCGCCGAAGTAGCTCCACATGAAGGCGAGGCAGGGGACGGCGATCAGCAGCGCCGCCGACTCGAAGGTGGCGCCCACCGACTTGCCGACCGGTTCGAATCCGGCCTTGGTGGCGGCGGCTTCGATGCCACCGAAGCCGAGGCTGGCGAGGCTGTCGGCGAAACCGCCGTGGCTCGAGAAGAGAAGGATCACGAAGGTGAGGAGGACACCGATGAACTGGGCCAGGATCAGCGGCACGAAGACGCGCAGCACCCATTTCAGACCGATGCAGTAGAGGCCGGTCATCAGGGCGATCAGCGCCGCCGTGATCAGGAAGCGCGGCGTCGAGTTCGTCAGGTCGGCGGCGGCGTTCGCCCACCATTCGTTGCCCGAGGTGAGGGCGATGTTCTGGAACATGCTCGGGATCGCGAAATCGACGACGAACAGCATCAGGAACGCGCTCGCGCAGATCTGGAAGACGACGAACCCGAAGTTGTTGACAAACCCGACAAGTGGGTGGATCACGCGGCCGACGAAGATCAGGTCGCCGCCCGAGCGCGGCATGATCGCCGCGAACAGCGCGTAGACCGCCATCGCCGGCGCCACGAGCAGGCCGGTGAGTAGGAAGGCGATCGGCACGTTCACCCCCGGGAACGTGCCCGGCAGCTGGGCGAAGAAGAAATAGCCCAGCGGAATGCTGATAAACGCCAGGGTCATCAGCAGGGCGTCGCGGGCCTTCAGCTCGCGCACCAAGCCGGTCGCCTGACGGACGTACAGCGGCGCCTCGCCGGCAGCTCCGGCGGTGGCGTCGACGGGCGCTCCGAGGGGTTTGTCGCTCATCGGAATTGTCTCCCCATCGTCATCTCCTCCAAATCTCATCTAACCCCGTAAAGAAGGTCAGGTTGATTCCAAAGTGATCCCAACTGATCCCGCGGTGGACTTTAAACAGGTCAGGTCGCATCCGTCAAGGGGCGTATTTGGCTTTGATTCTCAAACTACAAGTAACCTTTTGTACGAAAGCTTTGGCCTATTAGTTCCAGGGAGGAAGTAAACTCCCCCGATATGAGCCTGCCCGCGGCAATCGGCCTCGACATCGGGACGAGCGGTGCGCGAGCCCTCGTCGTCGACGTCCGCGGCCGGGTAAAGGGAAGCGCGGCAGCGCCCTACCGGCTGCGCGCCGCCACTCCGGGCGCGGCCGAACAGGAGCCGGCGGACTGGTGGGAGGCGGCCCGCGAGACGCTCGGCGAGGCCTGGCGGGAGGCCGGAGAACCGCCGCTGGAGGGCGTCGGTCTGTGCGGACAGATGCACGGCACGGTGCTGGTCGACGCGAACCTGCGACCGCTGCGGCCGGCACTGCTCTGGTGCGACGACCGCGCCGCCGCGACCGCGACCGCGGTCGAGCGACGCTTCGGCCGGGAGCGGTTGATCGAGACCTCCGGCAATCCCGCCCTGCCCGGGTTCACGGCGCCGCAGCTGCGGATGCTGGCCGAGCGGGGCGATCCGGCCCTGGAGCGCGCGCGCTGGGCTTTCTGCGCCAAGGACTTCGTCCGCGCCCAGCTGACCGAGGAGGCCGCCGGCGAGCACAGCGACGCTTCCGGGACCGGGCTGTACTCGGTCCGCGAGGGCGGCTGGGACGAGCGGCTGGCGGCGGCCTACGGGGTGCGGCGCGAGCTGCTCCCGCCGTTGCTGGAGTCGGGCGAGGCGGCCGGGAGCATCGGCGCCGGCGCGGCCGATGCGACGGGCCTGGCGGCCGGGACGCCGGTCGCCGCCGGCGCCGCCGACAACGCGGCCGCCGCACTCGGCGCCGGCGTCGTCGCCGCCGGCGAGCTGATGGTCAGCATCGGCAGCTCGGGCACCCTGCTGGCGCCGCTGC
>CAMPIP010000179.1 GCA_946886425.1 uncultured Actinomycetes bacterium | reverse complement strand
GAGAACGTACGTTAAATATTCAGGCCCGAATTTCGTCGCCGGATCGAGATCGTCGAAGTCACCAACCCCGACGGGCTGCGGCCCGATGGCAACAACCTGCTGCGGCCGACCGCCGCCAGCGGCCCGGTCGCCGCAACCCGCGGCGCCCGCCTCGAACAGGGCGCCCTTGAGGCCTCCAACGTCGACATGGCCGACGCCACGGTGGCGATGATGGACGCCCAGCGCGGCTTCGAGCTGGCCAGCAAAGCGATCCAGATGCAGGACGAAGTGCTGGCCGTCGCCAACGGGGTGAAGCGGTGAGCGTCGAGGGGCTGCCGGCCCTGGCGCCGGGGGCGGTCCCGGCCGAGGTGCGGCGCGCCGGCCCCGATGCGGTCGAGGGCTTCCGGGCCGCGCTCGGCTTCGAACGGACCCTGCTCTCCCAGATGCTCACGGACGCCCTGCCCGAGCCCGAAGAGGGTGGCGACCCGCGCCAGGCCAACCTGCCGGCGACGATCGCCGACGCGCTCGTCGCCCAGGGCGGGGTCGGTATGGCCGACCAGCTCTACGTCGATTTCGCGCCGTCCGCGCCCTCGCCGCCGCGATGAGCGCCGTCGCCGAGGCCCGCGACGCGGCTCTCCTCGCCGCCGTCGGCCGCCACCTCGACGTCCAGCTCGAGTCCGGCCGGCGCCTGCTCGACCTCGTCCTGCGCCAGGGGGCGGCGATCCGCGAGCGCGACGTCGAGGCGGTGCTGGCGCGGTTGGCCGACATCAAGGCCGAGATGGCGGCGCGGGAGTTGCTCGAGCAGGAGCGCTCGGCCCTGATCGGCCAGGCCGGCTCGCGGCTCGGGGTCGACCCGGCCGGGGTCACCCTCGCCGCCCTGACCACGCTGGCGCCGCCGGCGCAGGCGGGCGAGCTGGAGGCGCGCAGCGCCGAGCTGCGCGGCCTGCTGGCCGAGATCGCCCGCGAGCACGGCATCAACCGCGCCCTGATGCGCCAGGAACTGGCCTTCCTCGACCACCTGATCCGGGTCACCGGCGAGCCCGCCGAGGCGGGCGGCAACCGGCTGATGGACGTGGAGGCCTAGGGCGATGGCGGTCTCGACCTTCGCCGGCCTGCAGACGACCCTCCGCGGGCTGCTCGCCCAGCAGCGGGCCCTCGACGTCACCTCCCACAACGTCGCCAACGCCGGCACCGCCGGCTACTCCCGGCAGGAGGCGGTGCTGGGTGCTTCGCCGGCGCTGCGGATTCCCGCCGGCGCGGTCCAGAGCGGCGCCGGGGCGCAGCTCGGCACCGGTGTCGACGTGCTCGCCTACCGGCGCCACCGCGACCAGTTCCTCGACCTCCAGTTCCGCGGTCAGGCGATGCGGCTGGGGGGCCTGGCGGCCCAGGTCCGCGGCCTCGAAACCGTCGAAGTAGCCTTCGCCGAGCCGGGCGAGAACGGGATCGCCAACCAGCTGCAGGAATTCTGGTCGGGCTGGGAAAACCTCGCCGACGCGCCCGAGAACCCGGCCGCCCGCCAGGCCCTGGTCGAGAACGCCCGCGGCCTGACGACGACGATCGCGGCGCTCGACTCGCAGCTGGCGACGGCCGCCGCGGAGGCCGCGGCCGAGTACGCGGCGATCACCGGGGCCGGCGGCGAAGTCGGCCAGGTCGCCGGCGAAATCGCCAAGCTCAGCGAAGCGATCCGCAGCTCGCTCACCTCCGGGGCGGCGCCGAACGACCTCTACGACCGCCGCGACCTGCTGATCGACCAGCTCTCCTCGCTGGCCCAGGTGACCGTCACCGACCTCGGCGACGGCACCGTCGACCTCGGCTTCGGCGACGCCGCCCTGCCGCTCCTGGAAGGGACCACGGTCAACTGGCCGCAGGCGCTGACCGAACCGCAGGGCAAGCTGGGGACGCTGCTGGCGATCTCCTCGCCGACCGGGATCGTCGCCTCCTACCGGGCCGAACTCGACGCCTTCGCCCAGGGTCTCGCCGACTCGGTCAACGCCCTGCACTCCAGCGGCGGCGGCCCGGCCTTCTTCGCCTACACGCCCGGCGCCGCCGCCTCGACCCTGGCCGTCGCCGTCACCGCCGCCGAAGTGCAGACCTCGGCCGCCGCCCCGGTCGGCGGCAACGACATCGCGATGGCGATCGGGGCGCTGCGCGGGGGCGCCGCCGAGCAGGCCTACTCGAGCCTGGTCAGCCGCGTCGGCACCGACATGAGCGAAGCCCGGCGCGGCGGGGAAAACGCCGAATCGCTGGTCCTGGCGGTGCGGGAACGGCGCGAATCGGTCTCCGGGGTCTCGCTCGACGAAGAGATGACCAACCTGGTCCGCTTCCAGCGCGGCTACCAGGCCTCGGCGCGGGCGATGACGACGCTCGACGAGTCGCTCGACGTGCTGATCAACCGCACCGGCCGGGTGGGGCTCTAGCGATGCCGGCCCGGATCACCGAGGCGATGATCTCCCGCACGGTCCTGCGCGACCTCAACATCGCCGACCGGCGGCTCAGCGAGACCCAGCGCAAGCTCTCCTCCGGCAAGGAGCTGACCCGGCCCTCCGACGACCCCTTCGCGGTCGGACGGGCGCTGCGGCTGCGCAGCGAGCTGGAGGGGATCCGCCAGTTCAAGCGCAACGTCGAGGACGGCAGCGGCTGGACGGCGGCGACCGAAGCGGCTTTGAGCCGGATCACCGACATCGTCCAGCGCGCCCGCGAACTGCTGATCGACGGCGGCAACGACTCCAACGGGCCGGTCGCCCGGGAAGCGATCGCGACCGAGATCGACGCCCTCACCGAGTCCCTCAAGCAGGAGGCCAACGCCACCTACGGGGGCCGCTACGTCTTCTCCGGGACCGCCACCGAAACGCCGCCCTACGCGATCGGCGGCGCCGATCCCTTCGCCGGCAACGGCGCCCTGGTCGCCCGGGCGATCGGCTCCGGCGTCTCGGTCCCGATCAACGTCGACGTCCACTCGCTGCTCGGCGACGGGCAGGGGGCGGCCGACGACCGCCTGCTCGACACGATGCGCGACATCGCCGAACACCTGCGCGGCGGCACTCCGGCCGACGCCGAAGCGCTCCGCAACACCGATCTCTCCCGGCTCGACGTCAACCTCGACGAGCTGACCCGGGTCCGCGCCGTGGTCGGCTCCACCACCAACCGGCTGGAGACCGCCGGGCGGCGGCTCGACGAGCTCGAGGAATCGAGCCTCGACCTGCTTTCCAAGACCGAGGACGTCGATATGGCCGAAGCGCTCGTCAAGTTTGCGACCCAGAAATCGGCCTACGAATCGGCCCTGCACTCCGGGGCGAACATCGTGCAGGCGTCGCTCCTCGACTTCCTGCGGTAGAAACACGAAGGAGGAACCGTGCAGCAGACCGTCAACAGCAGCCGTTTCGGCGAGTTCGAGGTTCCCGCGGAGGCGGTGATCGAGTTCCCGGCCGGCCTGATCGGGATCGGCGGCCGCCGCTTCGCCCTGCTCACCCGCGAGGAGAGCGGCGCCTTCAAGTGGCTGCAGGAGGTCGAGGACGCCGAGCTGGCCGTCCCGGTCACCGACCCCTTCGCCTTCTTCCCCGACTACGAAGTGCGGATCTCCGACGCCGAGGCGGCCCGGATCGGCATCGCCGACGCGGCCGACGCCGACGTGCTGGCGATCGTCCGCGCCGCCGAGCGGCTCGAGGACTTCTGCGCCAACCTGCTCGCGCCGATCCTGGTCTCCGGCGGGATCGGCCACCAGGTCATCAACGAGGCCCCGGAGGCGCCGGTGCGGGCGCCGCTGTTGGCGGAGATGGCCAAGGGATGACCCGATGCTGACGATCACCCGCCGTCCCGGCGAGAAGATCATGATCGGCGACGACGTCACGATCGAGATCGTCGAGGTGAGCGGCACCACGGTGCGGGTCGGGATCACCGCCCCGCGCGAGCGGCTGATCTACCGGGAGGAGCTCTGGGAGCGCGTCAAGCGCGAGAACCAGGAAGCCGCCCAAGCTGGCTTTGGCGTGGAGGGTCCACCAGCCGCAGGGTGATCGCCATCGCGACCGCCTGCGCGCAGGTGCGGGCGTCGAGTTTGCGCTTGATGTTGCGGACGTGGGTCCGCACGGTGTGGGGGCTGATGCAGAGGGCGAGGGCGATCTCCTCGGTGCCGGCGCCGCCGGCGAGCTCGCGGACGACGCCCCGCTCGCGCTCGGAGAGCAGGGCGGGGACGGCCACGACCGGGCCGGTCGGCTCATGGGTGCACTCGAAGAAGGTGCCGCCGGCGGCGACGGCCCGCAGCGCCCGGACGACGCGCTCGGGCGGGCACTCGTGGCAGACGCAGCCGCTGGCGCCGCTGGCGGTGACGGCCAGCAGCATGTCGCCGTCGGGCGGGCCCTCGAGCATCATCAGTACCGGCGTCTCGCCTTCGTAACCGAGCCGCTGGGCGGTCGCGGCGCTGGGGCCGCCGGAGGCGAGCAGGACCACGTCGGCGCCGCCGGCGAGCGGCGTCTCGGCGCTGGGGGGCGGGGAGGCGCTGACGTCGAAGCCGTGCTCGCCGAGCAGCGCCACCAGGCCGGCGCGGGCGAGGGCGCGGTCGTGGAAGACGGTGACGCGCGGGGCGACGCTGACCAGCTCCGGCCGGAAGCCGGCGTCGCTCGTCCAGCCCGGCGTCGCGAGCGCCTCGATCGGAGGTCCCTGGGTCATCCGAGCCGCACGTATCCGCTCGCGCCGCCGCCATCGGGCCCGTAGGTCCGCTGCGAGACCCGGTCGGTGGAGTTGCCCTCGATGGTGCGGATGCCGCCGTCGGGAAGGACCGCGTCGACGATGCCGATGTGCTCGCCGCCCCAGACGATCAGGTCGCCGGGCTGAGGCGGGGCGGTGCCGGCCGGGATCGCCCGGCCGCTGCGCTCGGCCCAGTCCCAGACCGCGCTCACCGAGCCGAAGCCCTCGCCGTTGTCGCCGAGCGGAGTGCCGGCCTGCTGGGCGCACCAAGAGGTGAAGTAGGCGCACCAGGGGCCGACCCCGGCGCCCGGCACCGCGGCGCGGTATTCGGCGATCCGGGGGGAGTCGTTGGAGCCGGGCGGCTGCTCGGCCTGGCCGAGCTCGCCGCGGGC
>CAMPIP010000178.1 GCA_946886425.1 uncultured Actinomycetes bacterium | reverse complement strand
GCGCTCACGAAGCGGCCAGCTCCTCGGCCCGGGAGCGCGACAGCTCCTTGCGGCCGACCAGCGCCAGGTAGGCGTCCTCGAGGCTGTTGACCCCGTACTCGGCGGCCAGCTCGGCGCTGGTTCCTTCGCCGGCGATCTGGCCGTCGTTGATGAAGGCGATGCGGTTGCAGAGCTGCTCCGCCTCCTCGAGGTAGTGCGTGGTCAGCAGGATCGTCGTCCCTTCCTGGTTGATCCGCTGCACGTAGTGCCAGAGCTCCAGCCGCAGCTCGATGTCGACGCCGGCGGTCGGCTCGTCGAGGATCAGCAGCGGCGGCTTGTGCATCAGCGCCCGGGCCAGCAGCAGCCGCCGCTTCATCCCGCCCGAGAGGGTGCGGGTCCGTTCGTTGCGCTTCTCGACCAGCGAGAAGGTCTCCAGCATCTCTTCGGTGCGCTCGCGGCGCTCGCGCTTCGGCATCCCGAAGTATCCGGCGTGGTAGTCGAGCGTCTCCTCGACGGTGAGGAACCAGTCGATGTTCGGCTCCTGGGGGGCGAGGCCGACCGCCTGCCGCGCCTCGGTGTAGTGCTTGATCGCGTCGTGTCCGTAGACGGCGATCGAGCCCGAGGTCGGCTGCGCCAGCCCGGTCGTGCAGTGGATCAGCGTCGACTTGCCGGCCCCGTTGGGGCCGAGCAGCCCGAAGAAGTCGCCCGACTCGATCTGCAGCGAGACCGAGCGCAGCGCCTCCACCCCGGTCGGGTAGCGCTTGACGAGACTCTCGATCTGCAGGGCGGGAGTGGCCATGAGCCCTCCACCCTAATGAGGCGACGGCGTCGGCTCTCTCAGCGGTCGGCGATCTTGACCAGGCGGTCGTTGAGCAGCCGCATCGTCAGCTCGTAGGGCCAGGCGAACTTGCGCTGGAACCAGTAGCCGATCTGGATGTCCCGCGAGGTGAAGACCATGTAGCGATCCTTGGCGATCCCCTCGAGGATCTTCGCGGCGACGTGCTCGGGGCTGACCGCGTGCTTCTCGAAGCGGCGGATCAGCTTCTGGACCTCGGGGTCGTCGCGGTCGACGCCGACGATTTCGACCGTGTTGACGAGCGGCGTCTTCACCCCGCCGGGACAGACCAGGCTGACGCCGATGTCGTGCCGGCGCAGGTCGAAACGCAGCACCTCGGAGACGCCGCGCAGCCCGAACTTGCTGGCGCTGTAGGCGGCGTGCCAGGGCAGGCCGAAGAGTCCCGCCGCGGAGGAGACGTTGACGATGTGGCCACCGCGGCCGGCCTCGATCATCGGCGGCACGAAGCACTCGAGCACGCTGATCGGGCCCATCAGGTTGATGTCGATCACTTTCTCCCAGTCGCTGTGGCGGAGCCGCTCGATCGCGCCCCAGGTGGAGACGCCGGCGACGTTCATCACCACGTCCATGCTGCCGTGGTCGCGGTGGACCTCGGCGGCGAGGGCGACGACGGCGTCATGGTCGGTGAGGTCGGCGGTGGCGTGCCACTCGACCCGGCCGCCGAAGCCCCGGACCTCGGCGACGGTCGCCTCCAACGCCTCGGCATTGAGGTCGGTGAGGAACAGCAGCGCTCCCTCGCGGGCGGCCGCGAGCGCGGTCGCCCGGCCGATCCCGCTGGCCGCCCCGGTGACGAGGCAGCGCTTGGCGCTCAGGCTCTCGATAGCCATCGCGGCAGGCGGCGCCCGAGCGGGGCCGGGTCGGGCTGCACCCGCAGCGTGTTCAGGGTCATCGCCAGCATCTCGTAGTGGCCGATCAGCAGACAGAGCTCGATCAGCAGGCGCTCGTCGAGCTCGGCGCTGAGCCCGGCCCAGAGCGGGTCGCCGATGCGGCCGTCGGCGTGGAGCTCGTCGGCGGCGCGCAGCAGCAGCGCCTGGCGCGGCGACCAGCCGGGCGCGTCGGCCCCCTCGCGGATTCGCTCGACCTCCTCAGCGCCGAGTCCGGCGCGGCGGCCGAGGTGCTCGTGGTGTCCCCACTCGTAGGCGCAACCGGCGTTGTGGGCGACGCGAAGGATGACCAGCTCGGTGTCGCGGCGAGGCAGCTTGCCGCCCGGCATCAGCCCGCCGGCGAACCAGAGCCAGCGCCGGAACAGCTTCGGGTTCCGCGCCAGCGTCGTGAACACGTTCGGCGGCGGCCCTCCCGTCGCCAACCCGGCCAGCTTCGCGAACGCGTGGTTGACGATCCCGATCTGGTGCCGGTCCCCGGGCGCGATCCGCGGCTTCTCCCCCGTCTCCACGCCGGGCACCGTAGCCCAACCACGGGGGGTGTCTGAGTTAAGGCGTCATATATGTCGGCTCAGATCAGACACGTCCCGATATAAGTGCGGCGTGGCTCCGCTGCTCGCCGTCGACACGCCCTCGATGCTGTTCCGCGCCTTCTACGCGCTGCCGAAGACGATCACCGACGGCGGGGGGCGGCCTGTGAACGCGCTGCTGGGGACGGCGAACCTGATCCTCCGCGAGGTCGAGATCCACGAGCCGCGGGCGGTCGTGCTCTGCTTCGGGCCCGACGCGGCCAGCTACCGGACCGAGCTCTATCCCGCTTACCATGCCGAGCGCGAGGCGGCGATGCCGGACGAGCTGGCGCCGCAGTTCGCCACCGCCCGCGATTTCTTCGCCGGCTTCGGCTGGACGATCGCGGACTCGGCCGACCTCGAGGCCGACGACCTGCTCGGCACTTACGCGCGGCTGGAGGCGGAGGCGGGAGGCCGGGCGCTGATCTTCACCGGCGACCGCGACATGTACCAGTGCGCCGGCGAGCGGGTCACCGTCCTCTACGTCCGCACCGGCGGCAAAGGCGCCGAGGAGGTGGGGCCGGAGGAGGTGCGGGAGCGCTACGGGATCGGGCCGGAGCTGGTCCCCGACTTCATCGCTCTGCGCGGCGACCCCGCCGACGGGCTGCCCGGCGCCAAGGGAGTCGGCCCGAAAACGGCCGCGGAGCTGCTGGTCAAGCACGGCTCCCTGGAGGCGATCCTCGACAGCGCGATCCGCGAGCAGCGCCCGAAGCTCCGTGCGGCCCTGATCGAAGGCCGCGATGACCTGCTCGCCTTCAAGGACATCGCGACCCTGCGCGACGCCGGCGTCGAGCGCCCGCCCGACGCCCCGACCGACTGGGCCGGCGCCGCCGCGTCCGCCCGCCAGCACGGCATGAACCGCCTTGCCGAGCGCCTCGAGGAACATCTCGGGTAGCGCGGTTGCCTCAGGTCCGGCATAGCAGGACCAGGGACAACCGCACCTCTCAGGGTTCGGCGCCGGCGGCGGGACGGGCGCGCAGGGCGCCGATCAGGCCGTAGGCGGAGATGAGCGCCCAGACGCCCTCGAGCAGGACGAAGCCCCACTGCACCGCGATCACGGCCAGGACCGCGAGAATCGCCGAGCCGATCAGGTTCAGCGTCAAGTAGAGGACCGAGTCGGCCCGCATCCGCCCCATCTGCACCGCCCCGAAGGCGGAGAGGATCAGCACGGCGCCGACGAGCTGGATTGCCTGGTCCATCGACCGAGGGTAGAGACGGCCGCGAGGGGCTGCCGTGCGGCGACCCCCCGATACGGTGGGCGCGATGACGACCGCCGCGCTCCCCTGGCGCGGGCCGGGGCCCGACCGTCCCGACCTGCCCCTCCCCCCCGGGCCGATGCCGCTGCGCAGCGCCGGGCAGCTGCGCAAGCGCTGGCGCTACGTCGGCGTCTTCGGCCCGGAGCTGATGCTGTGCGCGGCCAGCGCCGAGGTCGGCCCGGCCCGGCAGTCGTTCTGGGCGATCTGGGACCGCCGCGGTGGCTACTTCGACGAGCGCTCGGTGCTGCGCCCGGGCGCCCGCGAGGTGCTGCTCGACGGGCCGCGCCTGGAGATCGACTCGCCCGACCTGCGCGCGAGCCTGGACCTCGGCGAGGTCCAACCGATCGAAACGATCTGCCCCAGCGGGGCCGCCTGGAGCTGGACCCGCAAGCGAGCCGGCGTGCCCGTCACCGGCACGGTTGAGATCCCCGGCCGCCGCTGGCGGGTCGAGGCGCACGCCGTCGACGACGAGTCGGCCGGCTACCACGCCCGCCACACCAACTGGCACTGGAGCGCCGGCGTCGGCCGCGCCACCGACGGCCGGCCGGTCGCCTGGAACCTGGTCGACGGCATCAACGACCCGCCCGCCAACAGCGAGCGGGCGATCTGGGTCGACGGCGAGCCCGCCGAGCCTGCCCCGGTCCGCTTCGACGACGTCGCCGCGGTCGAGTTCGCCGAGGGCTCGCGGCTCGGCTTCGAGTCCGAGGCCGAGCGCGCCCACGACGAGAACTTCCTGCTGATCCGCTCCCGCTACAGCCACCGGTTCGGCCGCTTCAGCGGCTCGCTGGGCAATCTCGATCTCGCCGAGGGCTTCGGCGTGATGGAGCGCCACGAGGCGCTCTGGTAGTTCAGCTCGCGGCGACCGCGCTGGGCGGCGATCGCGAAGCGCCCGTACTCGACGAAGGAGCCCGGGTCGACGAGGTCGGCGAGCTTCTCCCGGGCGGTGCGGCCGCCGGCCGCGTGGCGGCGCTCGACCGCCTCGGGACGCGCCGCGTCCTCGGTGAGGGCGCGGCGCGCAAGCAGCTCGGCGAGGTCGTCCTCCCCCATCGGGGAGAAGCTCAGCCGGCCGCGGGAGGCGGAGGCGGAGGCGTGCCGGGAGCGGGCGGCGCCGGCGGGGGCGGCGGCTGCTGCCCTTCAGGCGGCATCGTCACGGTCCCGGTCGGGCCGGCGGCGCCGGGGGCGCCTCGTTGCGCAGCGCCATCAGGCGGAAGTAGATGACCGCGGCGGTGAGGGCGGCGATCGGCGCGGTCAGGGTCTGGGCGACGACGCTGAAGAGGATCCGCATGCCGAGGCTGTCGCTGATCCCGGTGCCGATCGCGCCGAGGATGCCGCCGACGACGAAGACGATCAGGTAGACGCAGACGATCACGCCGAAGACCGGCCAGCCGTTGCCGCGAACGAGCTCGCGGGAGCGGCCGATCCCGCACGCCGACCGCCTTCGGCGCCGGCCCGCTCGACGCGGCAACCGCCACGGCGGCGGGGACCAGCGCCCCGACGACCCAAGCCGGCCGCCGCGGTCGGACCGACTCCA
>CAMPIP010000177.1 GCA_946886425.1 uncultured Actinomycetes bacterium | reverse complement strand
CAAGGGCACCCGCGAACGCTCCGAGGACTCCGTCGCCGACGCCCGGCTGGCCGCCTCTCTGGCCACCAGCGAGAAGGACCGCGCCGAGAACCTGATGATCGTCGACCTGGCGCGCAACGATCTCGGCAGCGTTTGCGAGATCGGCAGCGTCGGGGTGCCCAGCCTGATGGCGGTGGAGAGCTACGCGACCGTGCACCAGCTGGTCTCGACCGTGTCAGGGCGCCTGCCCGAGGAGATCAGCTCGGGCGAGTGCATCCGCGCCTGCTTCCCGCCCGGCTCGATGACGGGCGCCCCGAAGCTGCGGTCGATGGAGATCCTCGACCGGATCGAGGCCGCCCCCCGGGGGGTCTACTCGGGCGCGATCGGCTACCTGGCCCCGGGCGACCGCTGCTGCCTCAGCGTCGCGATCCGGACGATCGTTCTGGGCCGCGATGGCGCCAGGATCGGCGCCGGCGGCGCGATCGTGATCGACTCCCTGGCCGAGGCCGAGTGGGAGGAGATGCTGCTGAAGGCCGCGGCCCCGGCGCGGGCCCTGGCGCCCGACTCGCGGCCGGCCGCCGCTCAGGCGGTGCCGCTGCGGGTCTGATGAGCCCGCTCGAGAGCTCTGCCGACCGTCTTCCCCATCGCGCCCCGGCGGCCGATCGCGACGGTGGCCAGCGGCCTGCGCTCGGGCCAGAGGCTGTTGATCGTCTCGCTGTCCGGGGCGCCGCAGGAGTCGAAGATCCGCTCCGGGCGGTGGGCGTCGAAGAAACCGAAGTTCTCGACGTGCAGCTGGATCCCGGGCGAGTACTTGCGCAGCTCCTCGTCGTAGGCGGCCTTGAAGCCGAAGAGGACGTCGCCGGCCGAGAGTTCGCAGGTCATGGCGAGGACCCGACCATCCGTCGTCTCCAGCGACCTCAGCAGCAGGCGCCCTCGCGAGCGGAACTCGTCGCAGACGCCGCGGAAGAGCTCGGCCGCGCCCCCGTCGGATGCCATCGCCGTTCCCTGCTCGCCCTTCCAACCGGCGCTCTCGAGTGCCAGGAAGGCGTCGACGTTAGCCGCCTCGGCCTCCGTCTCGCGCGCGACCACCTCCTGGTCGAGGTCCTTTTCGAGCTTGCGGCGCGCCCGCCGCAGCTTGCTGTGGCGCGACTTCATCCAGTTCAGCTCCTCCTCCTCGTCGCGGCCCTCATAGGCGCCGCGCTCGAAGCGGCGCGCGAAGATCGGCGCCAGCCCGGCCTCAGCCGCCGCCGCTTCCAGCGCCGCGAGGACGGGGCCGTCGCCGCAGGTGCGCAGGAGCAGGAAGCGACAGTGCTCGGCCGCGCGCAGCGAGGCGGCCAGCTCGGCGGCGAACTCGGCGATCCGGTCTCGGGCGACGAGCGGGGTGCCGAGGAACGAGTAGGGATGGCTCCAGGTCGAGGCGAGAATCGGAAAGCCGATCACGCGCCGGATCTCGATCGGCAGGCAGCCGATCCACTCGCCGTCCCGTTCGGCGACCAGCAGTTGCACGTGCTCGGCCCCCAGGGCTCTGACCGCCGTGGGCACGAAGGCCGCTTCGGCGAACGGGTTGGCCTCGATCGCGCATTCCCCGAGGCGGTTCCAGGCGTCGAGATCGTCGGCGGTGACCGCAGAGGGAGACAGCAGTCGCATCGAGCCGGCAACCTATCGCACCCCCTCTCGGCCGACGGCCCCGCTCAGGGCATGCGCGAGCGCGCCCGGCGCCAGAAGTCGCGGAAGGCGACCGGGTTGGCGGCGGCGAGCCGCAGGAGGCGGCGCAGCTCGCCGCGGTCCCCTTCGCGGACCAGCGAAGCGGAACGCAGCATCCGTGCCTCGGCGACCGCGCGGCGGAACTCGGGACCGTGCTCGGCGAGGAAGCCCGGGTCGTCGCCCCAGACGCGTTCCAGGGTCAGCAGCCAGGCCTCGGCCCAGACGTGCATCGGCGCCTGGGTCAGGCGCGGGCCGCTGTGGCCGTGCTGCCAGGCGGTCTCGGTGTCGAACAGGGCTCCCTGGCCACGCCGGCAGAGGCGGCCGAAGGCTGGCCACTCCTCGCAGGTCGGCAGGTCGTCGGCGAAACGCAGGACCTCGTCCGCATCCTCTTTGCGGACCATCAGGGTGAAGGCGGCGATGAAGTTTTCCCGCATTGCCTCGCGGTACATCGAGCCGACGTAGACCGGGAAGTCGGGGCGCCCGGGGGGCAGCGGCGCGACCCCGGAGTAGGGCGTCCCGGGGCCGAAGCACTCGGCCAGCGAGCGATCGGCGCTCAACCAGTTCGGCAGGTAGCGGCGCAGCTCGCTGCCGTTCTCCAGGCGGACCCCGAAGTCGCTCGAGCAGTAGACGACGTCCGGCCGCCGTTCCAGGAAGGCGCGCTGGAGGACGATCTTGTCGGCGAACCACTCGTCGTCGCTGTCGAGAAAGGCCACCAGCGGCCCGCGGGCCGCGGCGAGCCCGGCATTGCGGGCGGCGCCGGCCCCCCCGTGGGGCACCGGCAGGAGCCGCACCGGCGCGCCGAAGCCCGTGACGACGGTCGCGGTGTCGTCGGTCGAGCCGTCGTCGACGACGATCACCTCGTCGCCGGGCGCGAGAGCGGCGAGGGCGGAGCGAATCGCCCGCGGGACGAGGTGGGCGCGGTTGTAGGTGGGGATCACGGCGCTGACAGCGAGAGAGGGCATTCGCGCATTATCGTGGAGGAACACGACCCTCGACGGAGCAGGAGCCATGGCCGTAGATACCGCGACTTACAGCGAGAAGACCGACATCCAGCGCGACATCACCGAGATGGTCCGTCAGTTCGTCGACGAGCAGATCATCCCGAACGCCGAGCACTACGACCATGAGGACTCGTTTCCGGAGCCGATCGTCGAGCAGATGAAAGAGCTGGGCCTGTTCGGGGTGACGATCCCCGAGGAGTACGGCGGCATGGGGCTCGACCTGACCACCTACGCGATGATCGTGGAAGAGCTCTCGCGCGGTTGGATCTCGATCTCCGGCGTCGTCAACACCCACTTCATCGGCTCCTACCTGTTGATGAAGTTCGGCACCGACGAGCAGAAGCAGTACTTCCTGCCGAAGATGGCGACCGGCGAGATCCGCGCCGCCTTCTCGCTCTCCGAGCCCGAGGTCGGCTCCGACGTGCAGGGCATCAAGGCGACGGCCAAGAAGGGCGAGGACGGCAACTGGGAGCTGAACGGCCAGAAGATGTGGGTCACCAACGGCCTTGGCTCCAGCGTCGTCTTCGTGCTGATGAAGAGCGACCCGAAGGCGGAACCCGCCTACAAGGGGATGACCTGCTTCATCACCGAGAAGAAGCCCTGGGAGGAAACCCAGAGCGGCGACTTCGAGGGGCTGATCGTGCCGCCGAAAATCAAGAAGATGGGCTACAAGGGCGTCGAGTCGACCGAGCTCGTCTACGACGGCTACAAGTGCCCGCCCGACCGCGTCCTCGGCGGCGAGGAGGCGGGAGTCGGAGAGGGTTTCGTGCAGATGATGGACGCGCTCGAGGTCGGCCGCGTCAACGTCGCCGCCCGCGGCGTCGGCATCGCCCAGCGCGCCCTCGAGCTGGCCCTCCGCTACAGCCAGGAGCGCAAGACCTTCGGCAAGCCGATCGCCGCCCACCAGGCGATCCAGTTCAAGCTCGCCGACATGGCGACCAAGATCGAGGCGGCCCGCCTGGTCACCCGCAAAGCGGCGCAGATGAAGGACGCCGGCATCCGCTCCGACCTCGAGGCCGGGATGGCCAAGCTCCTCGCCTCGGAGACCGGCAAGGAGTGCGTCGAGGAGTGCTTCCGGATCCACGGCGGCTACGGCTACTCGAAGGAGTACGAGATCGAGCGCCTCTACCGCGACGCGCCGCTGCTGCTGATCGGCGAGGGCACTTCCGAGATCCAGCGCATGGTGATCGGCAAGAAGCTCCTACAGCGCCACAAGATCTAGGCCGATGGCGTCGACCGCCGACCTGATCCGAACCGCCGTGGAGCGCTTCCAGGAGGAAGTCCCTGCCCTGAAGAAACTCAAGCTCGTCTTCGGGCTGGAGCTGAAAGCCCACCACGACATCCAGCTCTACCGGGTGGTGCTCCCGGGCCTCGAGATCAGCAAGGGCCTCGAGCAGGACGAGCGGGTCCTGGTCCAGGTCGATCGGCCCCAGTTCAACGAGCTGGCCGAGAAGGGGACGCTGAAGAGCTACCGGCGTGCCGCCGAGACCGGCCACATCAAGGCCACCGGCGACTCCAACGTGGTCAAGCTCGTCGTCCAGGTGGCGGAGCGGCAGGAGCAGCGGAACCGGCTCCGCAAAGTGCACTGAGCCGACCGGGGGACCGGATCAGCGGACGTATTCGTCGACCCGGTAGCGACCGCGGTTGGCTTCGATCCACTCGATGGTCGCCCGCAGGCCGTCGCGCAGGCCGACGGTCGGCTCCCAGCCGAGCAGCTCCTTGGCCAGGGCGGGTTCGGAGAGCAGCAGCTCGACCTCGCTGCCCTTCGGGCGCAGGCGCTGCTCGTCGGTGCGCACGTCGAGCTCCCGTCCGAGCAGATCGGAGACGATCTCGACCAGCTCGCCGATCGTGTGGTCCTCGCCGGTGCCGAGCTGGATCGTGCGGCCGGGGGCGTTCGGGGCGACGGCGGCGGCGATGAAGCCGGCGGCGGTGTCGGTGACGAAGGTGAGGTCGCGCCGCGGGTGCAGCGAGCCGAGCCGGACCGGCCCGCCAGCCAGCGCCTGCGAGATGATCGTCGGGATCACGGCCCGGGCTGATTGGAAGGGGCCGTAGGTGTTGAACGGCCGCAGCACCGTCACCGGCAGGTCGAAGGAGCGGTGGAAGCTGTCCATCAGCTGGTCGGCGCCGATCTTGCTGGCGGCGTAGGGCGATTGGCCGACCAGCGGGTGGGTCTCGGTGATCGGCACCGTCTGGGCGGTCCCGTAGACCTCGCTGGTCGAGGTGTGGACCACCCGCTCGACGCCCGCTCGCAGCGCTGCCTGGGCAACGTTGAGCGAGCCGACGACGTTGGTCTCGATGAAGTCGCGGGGGTTGACGTACGAATACGGGATCGCGATCTGGGCGCCGAGGTGGAGGACGATCTCGACCCCCTCGGTCGCCTCGGCGACCGAGGGG